>JAILNP010000028.1:0-37171 GCA_024691475.1 Eggerthellaceae bacterium | reverse complement strand
CCCCCTGGCATATGCAGATGGTGAAGGCCTAGCTGCATCGGGCGACAGTCCTGCTGAGACTATGCTTGACTCTGGTCAGGGTTCGCTAGCTCCAGATGATTCCATTGCGGAGGTTGTCGCGCCGTCTGGGGGTGCCACTGCGCCCACTCAGGATGCCGCGCCCTCTGAGGACAAAGCGGCTCCTGTCGCAGATGAGGGGGTATCGACCCCCGACACCCCCGCAGTTGCGCGAGAAGGTGAACCTGCCGATAGCGCTAACTTAAGCGTGGCGGATAGTTCTGCGTATCCTGGGGATGATGGTACGGCGAACGTGTTTGTGGGGCTTACCCCCAGGACTACGGATTCGTATGATGCCAGTACTGCCACGTTGGATCCAACCACTAATGCGGTGCATGTGTACATCTCGAGTGAGGTTGGGAAGGGGGTCAACCTTGAAGTTGGCGTTGATTACCTTCGCTTGGGGAGTTCCGTATACGACGCTCGTTCAGGGGTTTTCGTTACGGTTCCCCTGCCGTCTGAAGATACGAATGAGTACACCATGACATCCTTTGAGCAGGGGTTGATGTATACCTGGTATCTCAATAGTACTCCGCTGGGTCAGGGTACCTACTATTCCGACCCGACTACGAATCCCGCATTGTCGGGTGGTGGCATACCGGGCGGTACGAGCCTTACGGAGTATAGCGGTGTCACCATTGATGACTTCATGAACACTAAGTCCAGGCTATGGAGGGTTGATGCGTCTCGGTTTGCGGATAGCGCGTCGTTTAGGTTTTATAAGCACCTTCCTTATATCTACGACACGTTTACCGGAACCATTAAGCTTCTGTATCCCAATACGGGTGAAAGCCACTTTGGCGGATCCGACTCGTATAGGAATTTGATCTCCTCGGCGTATTTTGAGGCGCCTGGCGAGCGCACCATCGTCGTTCAGTTCACGTACGTGCAGGAATATCGTTCTAAGAACACTGTAGACGAGAACGTTGGTTATGTGCTCTACGCTTCGAATCCGGTGGTGTTCCATATTAGCGTTGCGCCTGCTTCGGCGGGTCCCGCTAATATGATTATCGTTGCTAGCGACTCCACTACGGGCGATTTTATCGATCTCACGAGCGATGATTTTATTGTCGATGTGCAGAAGGATTATCTCGATAGGTACTCGGAAGAACAGCAATGGGGTGGCACGAATTATGAGTGGTTCCAGTATGCGTACTGCTCGTCGACTGCCAATGAGTACTCGGTCGCCACAACGGGCTTGTACAAGCTGACGGTGACCCATGTGACTAATCTGTTTGAGAAGTATGTTGAGTACTTCGCTCTTGATTCGTGGCAGGTCTCGAACAGCCCATACATTAAATACATTAATTTGGTGCCTAACGTACCCACGCAGTACGCAGTTACGTTTTACATGGATGATGGTGTCACGGTTATTCCGGTAAGCGGTACGGATGAGAACGGTAATTTCGTCACGGTCGATTCCAAGCTCTACAACGAGGGAACCGTGGGTGAAGTGATTTGGAGGCCAGCTCATCCTACGAAAGCGACCACGGAATATGCCAAGTACATTTTCGACGAATGGAAGCCATATTCTGCCGTCGATGGCACGCCACTTGAGTATCCTGGCTGGAGCTACGACTATGTGTATCCAGTTACGTGTGACACGAAGTATATTGCCGTGTTCCGCACGATTCCCTTGAAGAACAATGCGGGCCAAAGAATCGTGTATGCAACGGGAGGCCTTTTCAGCAGGGATGCGCTGCCGGCTGGCGTGCTTTCGTACAGCCTGAACTCGGCTCCCCTAACCGTCTCTGAGGCAAGCAATGTTATCGCTGCCCATTCGGACCTGATGTCGGCGGATACCGTGCTTGGCATGGTGCAGGTCGACCTTACCCAGTACAACGACGACTCGGGTAACACTACGACAAATGTGACTGAGCACGAGGGCCTGGAAGGTATGAAGCTCAAGTTCAACATGGCAGAGAGCGGCATTAATGCCAATGACGGCGACAAGCTGAAGATCCTGCAGATTCATAAGAAGGACGAATCAAGCGCCGAGGAAATCATCGAGCACAAGGCTACCGTCGAGAATGGCGAAGTCGAAATCGAGCTGAATGGCAAGCTTTCCACGTTCGTCTTCATGATGGATGACATGGATACGGGTGGCGAAGGCACGGAAGGTGGTTCTGCCGATCCCGAGGGTGGCAGCACAACGGGCGAAGGTGACTCTGGCGAAAGTGGTGGTACACCGGGTGAGGGTGGCAGCCAGGGCGAAGCTACCTCGGGCGAGGGCGGCTCGGGTTCCGGCGAGAGTGGTAGCCAGGGTGGCGGTACTTCTGGCGAGAGTGGTTCTGGCGAAGGTACGCAGGGTACGGAAGGCGGGACCACCAATCCCGAGGGCGGTAGCGCCGCGGGCGAAAGCGGTAGCCAGGGCGAAGGCGGCTCCGCGGGCGGAGAATCGTCTGGTACGACCGATGAATCCCGGGGAGAGCCCTCTGGGGCTCCCGCGGTTGATTCTGGGTCGGATGCTGGCAAGGCATATGCCCAGACTGCTGGTGCGGCTGCTACGGGCGCCGATGAGTCTGCCAAGGCGGAAGCGTCTAAGGTCCAGGCTGCGAACGCCGCATCTGCTGGTAGCGGCGCTTTGGCGCCCGCAACGGGAGATTCCATGAGCCCCTTGGCTCTTGCACTCGCTGGCCTGGCTGTGCTGGCCATGGCGGTGGCGCTCTACGCTCGCGCTCGCCGTAGGATGTAACTCTAGCGACAGCGGCTACGTCTCAACTTGGAGGGGGCGCTTCGGCGCTCTCTCTGTTTGTGCCTGCTATTGCGTGGGCTGCGATTCCGTGTTGCGTATGCGGGATAGCGGAGCCGGTGTTTTCGCTTGCTTGAACGTTGCTACGCAGCATGTTACCGTTTTGCCTATGCTGGTTTGGCTTTAGGAGGCAATTAGCCAGCGTAGGAGAGGCTATGCTTTTCATTCTTACGGGCGAATTCGAAATAGGCAAAACGCGTTGGCTCGAAGCTGAGCTGGCGTACCTGCGTGCGAACGGCGTGTCTGCTGCGGGCGTCATTGCTCCGGGTATATGGGAGCGTACGCCCGATGGGTTCGAAAAGCGGGGCATCGATAACGTGCTGCTGCCCGAAGGTAGGCGCATTCGGTTTGCCTTGCGGCGCGACTTGTCGAGCGAAGGTGCGGTTGAGGCCGCACATGCGAACGAGACGTGCTTCAAGTGGCGCATCGAAGAGGATGCCGTGAACCAGGTCAACGACCTGTTTCGTGTGCTTATCGCGAAGCGTGACGAGGCGGTGGCGTTTCCGTCGCTGCTCGTGGTGGACGAATTGGGGCCGCTCGAGCTCGTGCGCGGAGCGGGCCTTACGCAAGCCATGGCGCTGCTCGACATGGGTCCCAGCGCGGCGTATCCTCACGCCCTTATCATCGTGCGGTCGTCTTTGGTTGAATGCGCGTGCAAGCGCTTTGCCTCGGCATGGGGAGAGCACGTTATTCTGCAGCCCGACGATCAAAGTGGTAATCTGCTCCACGCGAATTTGCTACACTAACCGCTGTTTACCTGTTCATACGGATGCGAGGAGCTGCCATGAGGGCTTTCTTGTCGGCGCTGTGCGCCGTCGGGCTATCCCTGGCATGCGTTCCCGCTTCCGCGTTTGGGGTTTTGGCTGATTCTTTTGCGTCTGCGGACGAATCGTCTTTGGGGAGCGTCCTTTCGGTGCAAGTCGCCGAAGACGTTGCGGGGGTAAGCGCCGAAGCGGAAGGCGATGCCTACGTTGCGGGCGAAGTGCTCGTGCAATTTAAGAACGATATTGCGGAAGACGATGCCGAAGCGGTCGCTGATGCGGCTGCGTCGGTGCAGGATGTCGATATAGCCAGCGGCGATGTGGTCTTGGGCTCGATTGAGGGCGACACGCTTACGTGCGATTACGTCTCGGGTGCGGTGGTGGTCCTTCCCGTGGCCGATGGCATGACGGTTGCGCAGGCTATTGCCGAACTGGAGAGCGATCCGCGCGTGCTTTCCGCTCAGCCCAATTGGATCTTCGAGCTGCCCGACGACGAAGAGGCGGCTTATTCTGGCGGTGAGAGCGCTGCCGAATTGCTGGGGCTTACTGCCCAGTCCGATGCCGCTGCTCAGCTGGAAGCGCAGGCTACCCAGGCGAACGATGCCCGGTTGTCGTATCAGTGGGCGCTTGACGCCGTCAACCTTCCCGAGGCTTGGGATGTGGCTCGCTGCGATAACAGCAACGATAGCGTCGCCGATGCCAATGTGAGCGTTGCCATTCTCGATTCGGGTATCGCAACCGATCATGAGGACCTCGAAGACAACATCATTAAACGTTACGATGCATCGGCCGATGTTGAGAATCAGGCCGTTGAATCGAGCGACGACAGTCATGGCACTCATGTGGCGGGCATCGTTTCGGCGGTTGCGAATAATGCAACGGGTATCGCCGGTGCTTCCTACAATGCGAATCTGGTTCCCATTCGCATTTTCGACGACAAGATGGAAACCACGACCGAGGTAGTGGTGCGCGCGTTTAACTATGTCGTGGAACATCGTGACGACTTTAATATTAGGGTCATTAACTTTAGCGTGGGTGGGGCTGGGAGCAGTGATTATGACTGGTCCAATGATCTGATTTGCCAGGAGATTACGGCTGCGCGCAATGCGGGGATTCTTACGGTATGCGCTGCGGGAAACCAGGGAAGCGGCCTTAAGTCTGTTCCCTGTGCCGAATACCCGGGTGATTACGATGATTGCCTGAGCGTGATTAATGTCGCGAATGCGTCTATTAAGGCGGATGATCCGTATGTAGTTGCCTCGAATACGGATGAGCCGAATTATCCGCGCGCGAAGTCCACGAATTACAACGAAGCTGGCGTTACTGCGGACTCCGTGAATCAAACGAAAGACATTTGCGCGCCGGGAACGAAAATCTACAGTACTATCGCCGACGATGACGACCCCTATGGTTACCTTAGCGGCACGTCCCAGGCATCTCCGCTCGTGGCGGGTATAGCCGCTCTTCTCTTTGCAGAAGTGCCGTCGCTTACTCCCGATGACGTGCAGGAACTGCTACAAAGTACCGCGCAAGACCTGGGTGCATCTGGGTGGGATTGCGAGTATGCGTATGGCATGGTCGACGCGTATGCGGCACTCGCTGAGCTTGACGCTCGCGTCGACTACATGGATGCGTCGCTTTCCTATTCGAGCATCACGTATTCAGGCGAGGCGCGCGAGCCTGAGGTAACGGTAACCTCGCTCGATGGCGAGACGCTGCAAGAGGACGTGGATTACACGGTGCTGTACGCCGATAACGTGCATGCGGGTACGGCGACGGTGGTCGTTGCCGGCATGGGTAGCTATTCGGGTTCGCAAACGCTTGAGTTCACCATCGAAAAGGCCGAGCAGCCTTTTACCGTTTCTCTGGCGTCGACCCAGCTGTACTATGGCGATGCCGCTTCGCCCCTGGAAGTACGGGGTGTCGCATCAGATGCGACCCTTGCCTACGCTTCCTCAGACGAAGCGGTTGTCGAAGTAACGGAGGACGGGCTCGTCGTGCCGAAGGCGGTGGGCAAGGCAACTATTACTGTTTCCTATGCTGACGACTGCGACTACGTGGCGCCTGCGCAATCGATTGAAGTTACCGTCTCTTACGCTCCCTTGATAATGTATCGCCTGTACAACCCCAATTCCGGTGAGCATTTCTATACGGCGGTCATTTCCGAGCGCGATGACGTGGTGCGAGCTGGCTGGACATACGAAGGCGTGGGGTGGATTGCCGCTGCCGTGTCGCCCACGCCGGTGTATCGCCTGTATAACCCGAATGGAGGCGACCATCATTACACGATGAGCGCCGAAGAGCGTGATTGGCTGCGAGGGCTCGGCTGGAGGTACGAGGGCATTGGTTGGTACAGCGCCGACGAGGACGATGTCCCCGTGTATCGTCAGTACAATCCCAATGCAACGTCGGGCGCGCATAACTTCACCGTGAGCAAAACCGAAAATGACATGCTCGTGCGTCTGGGGTGGCATGCCGAAGGAATCGCCTGGTATGCCTTGGCGGAGGAGTAGCGGGCGTGATGCGCGTGCGGTACGCGTATCGGTGATGATGATTTCCCCTCTGTGATTCCGTTTCGGGTATCGCTCTTGCGCTGCATGCGATCGATACGTAGCTTCTCTCCACGTGATGTAATGCATGCCATGGAGAAGGGAAAGAAGCTATGTCAGTCGTGAAGCCTACGATGATCTTGCAATTTACGTTGGATGGCCGCGTGCAGGATGACGATACAACTGCCGAGATGAAGCGTACGTTTTCGTATATCGCCCCCGTTCAGGTGCTTTATGCGGAGCGAGCGGATGATTCCTCCGGTCAGCCTGCCACAGCCGACGCTCCGGCGTGCGAGCCTTCGTACGAGAACGAACTGACGTGCTGTGTTATTGCCCACGTTCCCTACTGGGATAGCGCCGATGCGTCCGCGAATGAGTATTGGAATCAGGTCATGAAACCCTGGCTTTCCCACCGCTTCGCTAAGATCGTCCAGACTCTCGAGGCACAAAACCGCGTACGTGCCGAACGGGGAGAGCCGGAGTTGACGTATTCCCATGTCACTATTGATTTTCGTGACAATGGTTCCGTTTCCGTACCTCTTTCGTTTGAGGATGCATGGAGGGTGCTCGAATCAGCTCGCCTTTAGAATAGAGCGCCATCGGCCTGGATGAGGGCCGATGGCGCTTTCTGTTGCATTAGATGGTGTTTGCGAATTCGTGGCAGGGGATGTCGATGCGGCGATAGGGCGTGCGCCTGAGGTACTCGATAAGCTTGGCGAGCATGCGATTTGATGGGTTAGGGCGATATACCACATCAGTGGACATGATGGCGTGTTCGATGCCGAGGGGAATGACCGCGACGTCTGGGTTCGCTAGCATGTGACGATCGATTTCGTGTTCGGGTAGCAGAAGGATGCTCGACTCTACCTTGATGCTTCCGATGTCGAAGGACGAGTAGACTTGCACGTCGCGCGATGTGTACTTGATGCCATTTACGCCGAGCATCTTTCGAATGCCATTCCATCCCGAGTTCGTGCGGGCTCCTACCATGTGGATGATGGAACTATTCTGCATGTCATCAGCGGTGAGCACGCGCTTTTTGGCCAGCGGGCCATGCCCGTCGACGACAGCCATAATGGGCGCGTCGAATAGATGGCATGCGGCGAGTTGCCCGGTTGCGCATTCGTTGTAGTGGTGCGGGTTGTAGTGCATGATTGCGCAGTCGACTTCGCCGTTCGCAACCTGTACGACGGGCGACGTGTTCTCGGTGGGGATGAAGTGCGGCTTGAAGTTCGGGTGCGAACGATGTAGTTCGTTGCAGATGCCCGCTATCCAGGAGTAAAGGCCCGCAGAATCGATGATGCCGCCGATGAGAATGCGTTCGTTATTGCTTCGCTCGTTCTCGAAGAAGACCTGGGCATTGCTGTAGAGGTCAACGATGTTCTTGGCGGGGGAGAGAAACATCTCGCCTTCCGCAGTGAGCCATACATGGTGCTTGTCGCGCTCGAAGAGCGTTGCGCCGACATCCGATTCCAGGGCCTTGATGTGCTTGCTGAGCGCCGATTGGCTTATGTGCAAGGACTCGGCGGTACTGTTGAAGTTGAGCTGATTGCACAGCTCGACATATTCCCTCAGATATTCGATTCTCATACCCACATCTCCCATGGTGGGGCACCCCGCATCCGGCTTGTGGATGCGGTTCCCTCATACTTGCTTCTCTCTCCTCCTATTGGAATTCCATTACGGAATTACCAATGCAAAGCATAATAACGCTCATTTTCACGAAATACCACAGGGCATTTTCATACGTACCATGTCCCTTGCAGATGAGAGAGAAGTCCAGAATCGCCCCGTAACCCCCTGGAGGTTCCTCCCCTTTGCACAATGTCAGCAAGGAAAGAGGAAGGAGTGGCATGGCTTTAACAAGAAGGAGTTTTGTTAAGCTAGCTGCTGCAACGGGAGCTGCTGCGAGCCTATCTGGCGCTGCGGCATCTGTTGCGCTGGCTGAATCCGATACAGCTTCGGAGTCGGCTGGCGAAGTCACCCGCGTGCGTTCCTGTTGTCGTGGATGCGGCAAGATGGAATGCGGCGTGTGGGTGATCGTTGAAAATGGGCGTGTCGTGCGCACCGAGGGGGACGAGAGCGCGTTTCAATCGATGGGCAATCACTGCTCGAAGGGGCAGGCGTCCCTGCAGGCATGCTATCACCCTGACCGCCTGTACCATCCCATGAAGCGCACGAATCCCCGTGGCGCCGACGATCCGGGTTGGGTGCGTATTACCTGGGACGAGGCGATGGATACCATCGCGGAGAAGCTCCAGGAGTGCATGGACCGCTACGGCAACGAAACGGTATTCGGCATGTCGGGTACGAGCCGCATCTGGGGCATGTTCGCCTACGGTGCGCTTGGCCAGCTTACCGGTTCGCCTAACATGGCCATTCCCTGGCAGGTTTGCAAGGGCCCGCGCCACTGGGCTGGCGGCATGACCGACCTGTTCCAGAGCCCCTGGCAGGAAACGACGGGTCGTCCGAATGTCTACACGTCGTGGGGTACCGGTCCCGAGATTTCGAATTACGACGATTCGTGCCGTACGATTGTTGATGTGGGCGAAAAGGCTTCCAAGCATATTCTGGTCGACCCCCGCATGACCAATTTCGGCAAGGAAGCCGATATCTGGTTGAATCTGCGCCCCGGCACCGACTGCGCGATGATTCTTGGTTGGACGCAGTACGCTATTGATCAGGAATATTACGACGACCTGTTCGTGAAGAAATGGACGGACGCCCCATTCCTGTACTGTGCTGACGTCGAGCCCGACGGCCCCGAGCGCTATCGCTTCGTGCGTGGCACGTACCAGGTGAAGACGCGCCTTCTGAAAGAATCCGACATCGTGGAAGGCGGTAGCAAGGATCGTTTCCTGGTATGGGACAACTTGAACAACCGCATGACTTACTTCGACTCCTCTACTGGTACGTGGGAGGGCGAAGACTGGACGAAGCCGACTGCCGGTCGCGAGGCGAATCAGAAGAATCTCGTGCCAGGCGTATCCCAGGGCTTTGTGCTCGATCCGACGCCGTTCAATCCTGAAATTGATCCTGCTCTGTTCGGCGAATTCCAGGTTACGCTGAAGGATGGCCGCTCCGTAACCGCGATGCCCGTATGGCAGAAATGGGTTGACTATCTGCAGGATTACACGCCGGAAGCCGTCGCAAAGATCACGGGCGTCGATGCCGATAAGATTCGCAAGGCCGTCGATACCTACGCGACGCGCGTCGATCCCACGACGGGATATGGCAATGGTGGCTTGCACTTCCAGCTTGCCATCGAACATGCCTGCAACGCCATGAACACTGCGCGTGCGCTCGAATTGTTCATCGACATCATGGGCAACTTCGATATTCCCGGTAGTTCGCGTGGTGGTACGCAGGCCGATTACATCCAGAAGGCCGGCTTGGGCGCCATTGCCCCCGGCGTTCCCAATCTCTCGGCCGAGCAATTCGACAAGATGATTGGCTCCGATGAGTATCCTGCGATGAAGTGGTTCCAGGGTTGGGCCGATGACGCGTCTATCTGGAAGGCCATCGAGACGGGCGATCCCTACCCGCTGAAATTTGGCTGGTGTTCGACGGGCGACTTTATGTGCATGTCCAATTCCCTGCAGAAGTGGCGTGCGTTCCCGAATGTAGATTTCTTCGTGTGCGAAGACCTCTGGAAAACGCCTTCTGCGGGCATGGCGGACATCCTGCTCCCCGCAGCTCATTGGCTCGAAACGGATATGCCGCGTCTGTCGCAGGGCGCGGGCGGTGCGCGCGGAGCAACGTGCAAGGCTGTCGAAAAGCCTGCTGACGTGAAGTATGACGCCGAAATCGCCACCGAGATCTTCAAGCGCATGGGCGTGGTGTGGGGTTCGGAAGCCGACCCCTGGCCCGACTACGAGTGGAATCTCGACAACATTCTGGAAATGGCTGGTACGACCTGGAAGGAGTATCGAGCGGATTTCCAGGAGAACGGCTGGAAGGATTGCAAGAAGGTCGCCCCCGAAGCATGGGGCACGTACCGTCGCTACGAGACGGGCATGATGCCTCTGAAATGCTTCGGCGATACGCCCACGGTGAACATGACGATTCCCGGCTTTGGCACCCCCACGCGCAAGGTGGAAATTTGGTCCACCATCCTCGAGACGTTCATGCCCGAAGAGGATGCCGAGAGCGTCATCATGCCGCATTACGAGGAGCCGCCGCTGAGCCCGACGGCCAATCCCGAGATGTGCGCAAAGTATCCCTTCATCGCCACGACTGGTCGACGCATTCCCGTGTACTTCCACTCCGAGCATCGCCAGTTGCCATGGTGCCGCGAGCTGTGGCCTGCTCCGCGTGTTGAAATCAACCCGGAAGATGCCGCCGAACTGGGCATCGAGCAGGGCGATTGGGTATGGATCGAGAACGATAACGGCAAGATTCGCCAGACGGCCGACATTTATGCCGGTATTGGCAAAGGCGTGGTCAACCTGGAGCATCAGTGGTGGTTCCCCGAGCTCGATCAGGCCGACAAGGGCTTTGACCTCTGCTCCTGCAATTGCCTGGTCACCACGGGTAAGGGCTTCCAAGATCCTGTCACGGGTTCGTCGTATCTGCGCGCATACTCCGTGAATATCTACAAGGCGACGCCTGAGAATAGTCCGTTTGGCAACCCCGTGCCATGCGATCACAACGGCAATGAAATCATCCATGCGGGCGATGATCCGCGCCTGAAGGCTTGGATGCCCGATTACGAGATTCGAGAGGAGGCCTAGTCAATGACGCATTACGCAATAGCTACCGACCTGAATCGTTGTGTAGGCTGCTTGGCTTGCTCGGTGGCGTGCAAAGCCGCCAATGGCGTACCCGTCGGCAATTACTGGAATAAGACGCTTCGCATTGGGCCTAATCCTGCATACGAAGGTGCGACCTGGCCCGATGTTGAAATGTACTTCCTGACCGTGCAATGCCAGCATTGCAAGAACCCTGAATGCGTGAAGGTATGCCCCACGCAGGCGAGTCATGTTGCCGACGATGGCACGGTGCAGATTGACAAGAGCAAATGCATCGGCTGTCAGTTCTGCGTGATGGCCTGCCCGTATGGCGTTCGCTACCTGAACGAGGACGAGGGCGTGGTCGAAAAGTGCACCTTGTGCGAACAGCGCATAAGCTCGGGCAAGCTGCCCGCGTGCGTGGCTCAGTGCTCGGCGCGCGCTCGTTTCTTCGGCGATCTTGATGAGGGTATCGATAGCTTCGAGGCGCCCTGGGTCGTTGACATCACCGAAGGCGACGCGAGCTACGAAAAACAAGGCGTAACGCGCATTAAACTGAAGGATTGCGTGCAGGCGTACACCGAGGAGAATGTTCATCATTTGCCCGACGTGGGCAACGAGCCCGGATGCGTCTACATTTTGCGCAACCGCACGTGGCGAGGAGGGGAGATCTAATGGAGCTGCAATGGCCCTTGATTATTTTCACTGCCTGCATGGCGTGGTCCGCAGGCTTGCTCGCCTCGCAGTCGATTGCCGCCTTCGCTGGCCGCGGGTCGAAGGCGCAGGTTCCCGCGCTAGCAACGTCCTTCGCCATACTCGTCGTTGGTGGCGTAGCGGTTTTCTTCCACCTGCATCATTGGGAGCGCATTTTTAATGGGTTCGGCCATATTACGAGCGGCATCACCCAGGAGCTCATCGCCATCGTGCTGATGGTGCTGGTCATGCTCGTGTTCTTTATCCAGGTGCGTCGTTCGGGCGCCGTCTCGCGCGCTGTTGCCGTTGCAGGCGTCGTCGTGTCGGTCGTTTTGTGCATCGCCGTTGCTCACTCGTACATGCTTGCCTCGCGTCCCGTATGGGATAGTGTGCTGTGGCCCCTGTGCATGCTGGGAAACGCCTGCGTGCTTGGCCCCGCCACGTATGCCTTCATTTCGGGGGCGTGCGCTCGTGATGGCGAAGGCGAAGAGGACGCGGAGTCCCCGAAGCTCCGTCTGGGTATGACGATGCTCGTAGGCGCAGGCATCAATGCGGTTTGTACGCTGGCGTATCTCGTTTCGATGGCCTGCTCGTCGGGGCGTTTCTTCGATGTCGGCTATTCCTTCGACCCCGTTCTGCCCAATAAGGCCCTTCCCGACGTGTCGTCGTTGGTTGCGGTGTTCACGGGATCCGAGGCCGTTATCACGTGGGTGGGCGTTATCCTCGTGGGCCTGCTTGCCCCGCTTGCATGCGCTGCTCTGGCTCGCGCGGGCAAGGTGAGCTATCGCGTTGCAGGGGCTGCCGCCGTGCTTGCCGCCTTTGTGGGTGCGCTTTGCTTGCGCGTGGTGTTCTACGACTTGGGAACGACCATGTTCCTGCTTTTCTAGGCATTCGCGCCGGCGGATTTCCTCCCCGTCCGCCGGCGCTTGCCCTTTCTTGAGGTGGGGTTGGCATCACTGAGAAAAAATGGCATTGGCAATTCTCTAGTGGAATTACCAGAGCGTTGTTGCTTGGGGTGCATAACCCTACTATTCCCTCTGGGGCACGTGCGTTGTTGTGGCGAGTCACGCGCAGTGAGCCGCGTTTCGCCGCGAGCGCATGTTGTTTTGCGTTGGGCCTTGGTGGGGTTCCGGGGTCCAACGTTGCCTCTCTGGGGCGGGCCCATCTGTTTCTCCCTGTATCGAACGTGGGCTGAAGTTTGGCTGCAGTACGGCGCGAGCCGTTGGAAGGAGCGTTTATGTCCGATCAGATAGAAGAAGTAACCGAAGCTGCATCGCTGGGGGAGGGGCTATCCGAAACGTTTGCAAACGCGCTTCGACCCAAAGACGATGCGGAGCGGTTTGATCGGCTGTTTGAAGAGATGCATGCGCAGCGCACGATTTTCTTTCGCGTTATGGAGATGTGCGAGCGCCCTTGCTCGGCGGCGTCGGTTGGTGCGGTTATCGACGACATGCAAGCGGAAAACGTTTCGGTGTTTTCCGCGTCCAACTTGTGTCAAATCCTGCAGGAGTATGGCGGAATTCGCAAGGTGACCGAAAACGGGGACGAATACCCAGAAGGCGCTGTGGAGCCGAATATCGTCGAGATAGATGGCGTTGCCTATTGGGAGCCAACGGATCCTCCCTGCGTATATTGGCAGACAAGCGATGCGGGTTTGTCGAAGGTTCGCGAGAATCATCCGCTTGAGCGTTTTATTAGCCGTCTTGACGGGGAGCCCGACTTGGTACCCGTGTACCAAACCGTGCTCTCGATGGCCCAGGCGGAAAATGGCGTTTCCATGGCAGAGCTAGCCGATGCCATTGATGCCAACCCCCTCGTTGCTGAACGGAAGCCGCGGCTCTACGCGCCGCGATTCGTGAACGTATTGGAACAATGCGAAGCGTTGGCATGGCATGGTGCGTGGTGCATTACCGAGGTTGGCCGTGCTGGCCTGCGCGAATGCGATAACCGCGCAACGCAGACGTCAATCCAGGAGGCATAAGCTATGAACCAGGTAACAACGATTGGCCCCTGCAGCGAAGAGCAAGAGCGCTGCGAGTATGCCGAGGATATGGCGGTGCTCGAGGGTCGAGCAGCGACGTATGGCTTTCTGGCCCGGCTGTATAGAAGCGAGGTCGATGCTGCCCTGCTCGAGGAGCTGCATGATGCTCGCTATCCCGCGCATTCGGGAAATGACGATATCGACAAGGGGTATTACCTCATTGCCAAATACCTCAGCAATCGCTGGGAGAACACGGTGGACGAGCTGCAGAAGGATTACGCTCGTTCTTTTGTGGGGCATGGCAATACGGCGTATTCCGCGGCGTACCCGTACGAGTCAGTCTATCGCACGCATAAGCGTCTTATGATGCAGGCTCCGCGTGATCAGGTGCTTGCCATCTATCGCAGCGAGAAACTCGATAAGCGCCCTGAATGGCGCGAATCCGAAGACCACATTGCCGTCGAGTTCGAATTCATGCGCATTATGACGAATCGGCAGATCGACGCGTTGCGGGATGACAATCGTCGCAAGGCGCGTTCGTATGCCGTCACGCAGCGGACCTTTCTCGAAGACCATGTGGCGATGTGGCTGCCAATGTTTCTGCGCGACATGCATAAGTTTGCGGAAACCGATTTCTATCAGGGCGTTTGCTATCTTACGCGCGGCTTCATCCAAGAGGATCGCGCTTTTGTCGGGGAGCTTGCCCAAAACTAGCTCGACCGAGCATAGGCGATGGGCGCATGGAGATACGAGGAGTGGCGTGGAGTGAAGCATAACGAGAACGGCTCTCAAGGGGGAGACGCCGGCGAGACGGTATGTGCAAAGCGTGCGGTGACGCGGAGGAAATTTATGTACGGGGTAGGGGCTTCGGCGGTGTTGGCGGGCATCGGCTCGGCATCATTGCTGGGGTTTTCTCCCCAGGTGCGTCCTCCGGGAGGGCAGGATGAGCTCAGGCTGTTGAGCGCTTGCGTACGTTGCCAGCGTTGCTTTGAGGCATGTCCACGTAGCGTGATCCGCCCCCTTCATATCGAAGAGGGCTTCATTGCAGCGCGTACGCCCGCTCTTCATTTCGATGCTGATTATTGCGATTTCTGCCAGGAAGAAGAGGGTGGGCCAGCTTGTGCACGCGTTTGTCCGACGGGTGCGCTGGCTTTGCCAGCTTCCTTCGATTCACGGGATGCGGCGTTGGGTGTTGCCGAGATAACCATCGATTGGTGCTTGGCGTACCGCCTGGCCGGCTGTGAAGAGTGCTCTGCGGCGTGCCCGTACGATGCGATTGAACTGGATGCGGAGCGCCGGCCCATCGTGAACGAGAGCGTGTGCAATGGGTGTGGGGCGTGCGAGGCGGCATGCCCTTCGCTTTCCAGCGCTTCGCTGAGTTCGGGTATGACCCATCGCGCCATTGTCGTTGTGTCCCGAGAAAGGTAGAAGTCATGCATATTGGGCAGTTACGAAGGCTCATGCCTCTATTGGTGCTCGTCGTCGCGGGCGTAGGGTTCGCCCTTTCGCGCGATTGGGGAACGCTGTGCGGAGTGGGCTGGGCGGATGTTTCGCTTCTTTGCCCGCTTGGGGCTCTGGAAACGATGATTGCGGAACGTACGCTCATTCCTCGAGCGTGCATTTCCCTCATCGCCGCGATAGCACTTATCGTGCTGGTGGGTCGTGCGTTCTGCGCGTGGATTTGCCCCGTGCCCCTTTTGTCGCGCCTTCGTTACGTGTTTGCCTCTCGGGATGAGCGCGAGAGGCGAAAGGCCGAGCAAGAAAGGAAGCGTCGTGATGCATTGCTGGATCGTGCGGTTTCCCGCGGCGTTGGCAGCTGGCCCTCGTGGTGTGATGCATTCGATTCGCGGCATGTCGTGCTGGCGGTTTCACTGCTGCTTACGGCCGTGTTCGGCTTTCCCGTGTTCTGCGTTGTGTGTCCCATTGGGTTGGCGTTTTCCTGCGTGCTCGTGATCTTCCTGCTGTTTTCTCAGGGTGATGTCTCGTGGACGGTCGTCGCAATTCCCCTCGTGTTGGCGGTCGAGGTTGTTTTCTTTCGTAAATGGTGCTCGAGTATCTGCCCGCTGTCTGCGTTCATGAGCCTGGTGGGAAAGGCCAACCGTACGTTTCTTCCTCGCGTCGCCTCCAGCTGTTGCATTGAGCGAGATGGCGTGACGTGCGGTCGCTGCCACCATGTCTGCAATGAGCGCATCGATCCGCGCCATCCTGAACGAGGGGCTTCATTCAGCGAGTGCACGCGGTGCGCTTCCTGCATCGAAGCATGCCCTGGCAAGGCGATATCCTTCTTGCGGCAGTCTGACTCGGCGGGTGATAGCAAGTAAGCGTGCGTTGATGTCGCGCGCTTACGATGGTTCCGAGCGGTAGTGTTTCGGGTTTAGAGGGCTTGCTTTGCCAAGCCCTTTTCTATGCAATGAACCCTATTGCGATCGCCGCAGCTAGCATGCCGATAACTAGCGCGAATGCTGCGAAGTCAATTGCTGCCATGGGGTATTCGCGGAAGCCCGAGGTACGGGTGCGCAGGTTGAACCCACGCACTTCTGCGGCGATGGCGGCGCTATTCGTCTTGCGCACGGAACTTACCAGTAGGGGAACGCAGAGGGGCACCATCAGGCGCACCTTGTTCGCGATACCGCCTGCATCGAATTCAACACCGCGCGCGGTCTGGGCTTCCATGATTCCGTGCATGTCGTTCAGGAATACGGGGATGAAATGCACGGTCGAGGAAAACGTGAACGCGTAGCGATAGGGCACGTGCAGCACTTTCACGGCAGCGTTCGTCATGTCGGTGATCTTCGTAACGTAGAACGTCAGGAACAGGGGGATTGCCGCGGCTTCCAAGCGCAAGATGGTGGTTGCGGCCGCTCCGGCGCCGTCGGATCCCACATAGCCCCAGGGTAGGGGAATGAGCATGGTGCCGCTGGGGATAGTAAGTAGCTGGATGAGAGCCAGGATGGCCGAAAATACGAGCACGGCTTTCATGAGCTTTGATGTTTGCTGCATCATGCCGCAGCTAGCAGCCATGGCCACGCCAGCCATGAGCATGGCCAGCAGAAAGGGAAGGTTCGACGTGCAGAAGCAGGCCGCGGCAAAGATGATGGCGCCCAACAGCTTCGTGATGGGGTTCAAACGATGCAGTAGCGAGTTGCCGGGAACGTATTCCAGGAATCCCCTCATCGTGGGCTCCTTTCAGTTGCAGGTTCGTGCGATGGCGTGGATTGGTTGACGCGAATGTCGTCAATGGCGTTCGCCATGTCGTCGAGCGTGTTCGCGCGTGCGATGGCCGTGTTCGCCAAATCGGGGCGAGCGAGGGGCAAAGTCAGCGAAAGCTCTACTATCTGCGGTGGCGTCATGTGGGCGTTTTGGAGCGTTTCCTCGGAGCGAAGCATGGCGAATGTGGGGCCATCTCCAATGACGTAGCCTTCGTTCATTACGATAACGCGCTCGGCGAAATCGGCTACCACTTCCATGTCGTGGCACACCATGATTACCGTGGTGCCCGAAGCGTGTAGGCGACGAATGATGCCCATGACCTTCTCGCATTCGCGGTAGTCGAGGCCCGTAGTGGGTTCGTCCAGGATGATGACGCGCGGCTTCAACACTATGATGGAAGCGAGCGCCAGTAACTGCCGCGTGCCGCGGTTCAACAGGAATGGATCGTCGTCGGGGTTGAACCCAAACTCCTCAATGATGGCGTCAACGCGATTCGCGGCTTCCGATTCGTCCTTCTTCAATGCGTGGAAGCCGAACAGGAGCTCTTCGCGTACGGTGGGGCAGCATATCTGCCGATCGGGGTTTTGGAATAGGAATCCCACGCGCTGAGCCAGTTCGCTCGTCTGTAGGTGCGTGGTGGGCATGCCGCTTACGAGCACGGTGCCAGAATCTGGTTTCAGGAGGCCATTTGCTAGGCGCATGGTGGTCGACTTGCCTGCTCCGTTGGTGCCGGCGAATGCCACGAACTCACCTTCCCGTATGGTGAAGGACACGCCGCGAAGGATGGGGGTGCCCTCATCGTACGAGGCGTGTACGTTGCGGAATTCCAGAACGGTGGGTTGCGTGTGCATGGGCGAACTCAGGCGTTCCACCTGCATCGTTGCGGCGTGTGTGGGCGTGGGTAGTGCTTCGGCTAGCATGTTGCGCGCTTCTTCCACGTTGCGACATACGCCGTAGCCCAAGCGATTCATGAGCGTGGTTGCACGTGGACAATTTACACCTAGGTTGGCTAGTTCATTGGCATGGGCAAGTACGTAACGTGGCTTGTCGGCGAAAACGATGCGTCCTTCGTTCATGATGACCAGTTGGCTGGCGAAGCGTGCGAGCAGCGCGATTTTCTGTTCGACTACTACAACCGTGGTTTCGTGCTCACGTGCGTAACGTTCCAGCAGTTCGAATACCTGAAGCGAGCTGGCGGGGTCGAGCTCGGCGGTCGGCTCGTCAAGAACGAGCACGCGTGGTCGCAGTGCCAAGATGGAGGCAATGGCGACCTTCTGCTTCTGTCCGCCGGAAAGGCTTGCGATGCTGCGATCACGCAGTTCGGCAATGCCCATGTCGTTTAGGGCCTCGCTAACGCGCTCTTCGATTTCGCCGTGTGGCACGCCGAAGTTTTCCAGGCCGTAGAGAATCTCGTCTTCTACGATGGAGGAAACCATCTGAGAATCGATGTCCTGGCAAACGCTGCCGACGACGCGCGATATGTCGGTGAGCGATGCTTCGCAGGTGTCCAGGCCGTCTACTTGCACGGAACCGTAGAAGTCGCCGGGATAGCAGTGGGGGATGATGCCATTGAGCGCGTAGGTGAGAGTACTCTTGCCGCAGCCCGCAGGGCCGGTGATTCCCACGAAGGCTCCTTTGGGAATGTCCAGGTTCACGCCGCTTACGGTGGGCGCATCGCCTTCTCGGTATACGAACGAGAAGTCCCTAATAGTAATCATGCCAATCCTCCTGTGAGGTGAAACTCGTGATGCCAGCCTATTTCTTCAGCACCTTGCGCATGATGGGCACGAGCACTTGGTTCAGAATGGCGTTGAACGTGGCGGTGCCCAGCACGATGAGTGCGTATGCGCCTACGGCTGCCGCGAAGGTGGTTTGGCTGTTGGCGTTGCTCACCACGTTGATGTAGATGGCCATGAGTGCGAAGGTTCCGCCGGAGACTACCGTGGAAATGAACGTATTGACGATGGGGTTGATGTCGGCTTTGCCGCCGATGCGCATGGGGACCTTTACGAGCAGGCCGCAAACGAGGGCACCCAGCACTTCCGAGATGATGTTCAGGCCCGGCGTGGCGTTGAGCATCGGCAGTTGGCAGATGAGTCCGGCAATGAGCCCGATGATAGCGGCCTGGCCCACCTTGGGGCGCGTGAGGATGATGGCCAGGCAGTACATGGCGATGATGAAGTTGGGCTTCATGCCAAACGAGGCGAGCATGGAGCCCACGGTGAGCTTCAGTACGGCGCCAGCTGCCAGCAATACGGCGATGAGGATGAGGTCCTGCGTGCTCAGGCCGTTCTTTTCCTGGGCAACGGCATGTACGGTGCGCTTCTGGCCTGCGGGGGTAGCGGTTACTTCGGACATTTCTGTTCCTTTCGGTTGTGGCCGCTTATGCGGCCGGTTGCTAGGTTCGAATGCCTCGAAGTCGTTTTCGCGCAAATAAAAAATGACCCGCCCTTCAAAACTCCGGCTTGGAGCTTCAAAGGGCAGGCCATTCAACCTGCGGTGCCACCTTTGCTTGGTTTCCTTGCGGAAACCCACTCGTGAACATGCCATCACATGTTCTGCCTCTAACGCGGGCTCACGGTCCGGATACTCGGCCTTCCTGTGGGTTGGCCTTTCCCCTTTCCCTCGGCGATCCATTTACCAATTGGCGTTCTGCGAGGATTCCAGCATCCCTCGCTCTCTGTGAGTGCCCGATTGGCTTGATCTTCGCCTCAACGGTTTCGAGCTATTCGATTGAAACGAAGTGTAAAGGCATTGATTTGCCGCTGTCAACAAGTTTTTTCAAAAGGGGTAGGCGATAGCGCCAAGCGGTGTGTCTAGCCCCAGACTTCCTCGGCGATTTCGCGGACCAGGGCAATCTTGGCCCATTGCTCGTCCTCGGTGAGCTTGTTGCCGATCTCGCAGCTGGCGAAACCACATTGGGGCGAGAGGCATAGGCGGTCGAGCGGAACGTATTTCGCTGCTTCGCGGATGCGTGCGATAACCTGGTTTTTGTCTTCAAGCTCGGGGCGCTTCGAAGTGATGAGCCCCAGCACGACTTGCTTGCCTTCCGCCACGCTTGCCAGCGGTTCGAAGCCACCCGAGCGTTCGTCGTCGAACTCCAGGAAGAACGCGTCAACGTGCTCACGAGCGAACAGCGTTTTCGCCACGGCTTCGTAGCCGCCCTCGTTGGCGTAGGTGGAGTGGAAGTTTCCGCGGCAGACGTGCGTGTTGATGGTGAGGCCTTCGGGACGTGCGTCGAGCACGCGATTGTTCACGGCGAGCAGCTGCTCCTTCACGGCTTCGATGCCTGTTTCATCGGTGCCGAAGAACAGGGGTGCGCGCTTGTCGCAGAGCATGCCCCACGAGCAGTCGTCGAACTGTAGGTTGCGACAGCCTGCCTCGTAGAGTTGGCTGATGAACGCGCCATAGGCAGCCACCAGGTCGTCGGCGACCTCTTCGTCGGTTGCGTAAAATGTGCGGGTACGCTCGGCGTTGAACGGCATGATGAGCTGCTCCAGGAACTGTGCCGGTGCGGGGATGGTGAGCTTCGCGACCGTATTCTCGTCTTCCAGGTCGCGTACGAAGCGATAGTGAGCTACAAAAGGATGCTCGCCTTCCAGGCGGATCTTGCCCGTTACGAAGGTGTCGTCGAGCATAGCCGCTTCGTCGTGGAAGGGGAGGCCCGTTTTGGTGGGTGCATGGCCTATGCCTGCGAAACCCCACATGAAGTCGAGGTGCCAGGTGGCTCGGCGAAACTCGCCGTCGGTGATTGTGGAAAGGCCAGCTGCCTGCTGCTTTGCTACTAGGTCGCGGATGGCGTTATCTTCTACGGCTGTAAGCTCCTCGCGGGAGATTGCTCCCTCTGCGAATTGGGCGCGTGCTTCGCGCAGCGCGGCGGGGCGCAGGAAGCTTCCAACGACGTCGAAACGATGCGGGGTCTTCTTATCGTAGGCAATGGCCATGAGGCGTCCTTTCCATGGGTATGAAAGCATTGCTGTTAGTATACGCGCGAAGGGCCCGTTTGGGATTTCTGGAAATCCTATAACCTGTAATCGGCTTTGCCTGCATATGCCCAGGTGGCTGCTTGTCCATCTCGTTTCGAGGCCTCATTTGTTCTTCGGTATCGTGGGATTTCCGGAAATCCCACGCGGTACCCATTATCTTTGGCGGCTCTGCTTACTTTGTGCCATCCCGCGGGGCGTGCTTCGTTATGAAGTAAAGTAAGTGGCCTACGACACAGATGAAATCACGTTATCGATGGGGAGCACATGGCAATCGACCTGAATTCGCTCAATCCCGAGCAGCGCGAAGCGGTGGAATGCACCGAAGGTCCGCTGCTCGTTCTCGCTGGCGCCGGAAGCGGCAAGACGCGCGTGCTTACGTACCGCATTGCCCATATGGTGGAAGACCTTTCCGTGCCGCCTTGGCAGATTCTGGCCATTACATTTACCAACAAGGCGGCCAACGAAATGCGCGAGCGTCTGGATGGCATCGTGGGGCCAGCCGCCCGCGGCATGTGGGTTTCCACGTTCCACAGCATGTGCGTGCGCATTCTGCGTGCGAATGCCGAGGTGCTGGGCTTTTCGAATAGCTTCACCATCTATGCCGACGACGACAGCAAGCGCCTGGTGAAGGACATCATGGCGCAGCAGAACATCGATCCGAAGCGCTTCCCGGTGAACGCCATCCGCAACCGCATTTCCTCGGCGAAGAACGAACTCGTGCTCCCTGGCGAGTTCGAAGCCCAGGCTGCCGACCCCATTACCAAGGTGGCGGCCCGCGTGTACGACGAGCTGCAGAAGCGCCTGCGCCAGGCGAACGCATTCGACTTCGACGACTTGCTCGTATTCACGTGGTTGCTGTTCAAGAATCACCCGCAAGTGCTCGAAGCGTACCAGGACCGCTTCCGCTACATCATGGTCGACGAGTATCAGGACACCAACCGTGCCCAGTACGCCATCTGTCAGCTGCTGGCCGCCAAGCGTCGCAACCTCATGGTCGTAGGCGACGACGACCAGTCGATTTACAGTTGGCGTGGTGCCGACATTCGCAACATCCTGGATTTCGAGAAGGATTACCCGAACGCTCACACGGTGAAGCTAGAGCGCAATTACCGCTCTACGGCCACCATCCTGAATGCCGCTAACGCCGTTATCGCCAACAACGTGCATCGCAAGAGCAAGAAGCTCATCTCCACGGGCGAAGAGGGCGAAAAGGTGCAGGTCTACCTGGCCAGCGACGAGCGCGACGAAGGGCGTTGGATTGCGGGCGAGATTGAACGCCAGCATGGCAAGGGTGCGAGCTACAATCAGTTTGCCCTGTTCTACCGCACGAATGCGCAGAGTCGTACGCTTGAAGATATGCTGCTACGCGCGGGCGTTCCGTATCGCATCGTGGGTGGCACGCGATTCTTCGATCGCGCTGAGATTCGCGATGTCATGGCGTACCTCACGCTTGCCGTGAATCCTGCCGATGACATGGCGGCTAAGCGCATCATCAACGTACCGCGCCGTGGTATTGGCAAGAGCACCGTCGAGCGCATCGACATGATGGCAATCGAGAACGCGTGCACGTTCTTGGAAGCCTGTCAGCTGGCTTGCGCCGACGAGTCCTTCCGTGCTGCAACGCGTCGTGCCCTGGGCGAATTTACCCAGCTCATCATGGAGACATCGTTCTGGGAAGGCGAACTGCGCAAGCTTGTGGAGATGGTCATCGACAAGAGCCGCCTGGTGCGTGCCCTGGAAGAGGAGAACACCGACGAGTCGCGTGGCCGAGCCGAGAACATCAAGGAATTCTTGGGCGTAGTCGACGAATTCGCCGCTACGCACGACGATTCCGATGCGCAGTTCGCCGCGCCCGTTGCCGGTGGGGAAGGTGCGGAACAGTTGGGCGAAGAACCCGTTCGCGTGCTTTCCGGCAACTCGCTTTCCGACTTCATCGAGTGGGTTACGCTGCGTACCGACCTGGATACCATGAGCGACGATGGCACGGCCGTTACGCTTATGACGGTGCATGCCGCGAAGGGCCTGGAGTTCGACTATGTGTTCACCGCGGGCATGGAGGAAACCATCTTCCCGCATATGAGCAGCATGAACGACGGTGCGGGCGTGGAAGAGGAACGTCGCTTGGCCTACGTTGCCATCACGCGTGCCCGCAAGCGCCTGTACCTTACCTGCGCGGGTCAACGCAAGCTGTTTGGTCAAACGCAGGCGAACCCCCGCTCGCGCTTTCTGGCAGAGATTCCCTCCGAATTGCTTTCGACTACGGGCCTGGGTTCGTCGGGCTTCTCGGGAACGGGCTGGGAAAAGCGTGGCAGTCGTCGCGGCATTTCCGGCAGTGGCGCGGAAGCGGGGCAGGGACGCGTGTTCGGTACGTCCAGCGCGCGTGGCACGTCGAAGCGCGTGCATACGGCCCCGAAGGCTCCCCAGAAGAAGGCCGCCGCGGGTGCCACGTTCGCCATCGGCGACATCGTGGACCACAAGGTGTTCGGCCGCGGTCGCGTTGTGAAGGTAGATGGAGATACCCTCTCGATTCGCTTCTCGAAGAGCGGTTCCACTAAAAAATTGTTGAAAGACTACGCTCCAATTGTCAAAATCGGAAAGTAATCCATTTAGCCTGAAAGCTGCAAAGGAAGGAAATCCCATGGCAGAACCCATCATCATTGTGGGACATAAGAATCCGGACAATGACGCTATTTCGGCCGCTGTTGGCCTAGCGTTCTTCGAGAACGAGCTGGCTCGTCGCCAGGGCCGCGATGATGTGTACGAGGCCGTTTGCCTCGGCTGCCTTCCGCCCGAGACTGCTTGGAACCTCGCGGAAAACGGCATCGCCGCTCCTCGCATGATCGACCATGTGGAAGCTGACCAGAAGGTCATTCTCGTCGACCATAATGAACTGAAGCAGGCTGTTGATGGCCTGGCTGATGCCGAGGTCGTGGGCATCGTCGATCATCATCGCATTGGCGACGTTGCTACCGCAGCCCCCATCTACATGACGGTTCGCCCCTGGGGCTCCACGTGCACGGTCATTACTTCGATGTGCCGTCAGTATGGCATCGAGATTCCGGTCGAGATTGCAAACGTGCTGCTGTCCGCCATCCTCACCGACACGGTCATCTTGAAGTCCCCCACGGCTACCAAGGTCGACGAAGAGCAGATCGCCTACCTGGAAGGCATCACGGGCAAGAAGTACGTTGAGTTTGGCCAGCAGCTCTTCAAGTGTCGTGGTGGCGAAGCCGACCTGCCCATCGAGAAGTACGTGGGCGCTGACGCCAAGGAATTCGAAGTGGGTTCCACTACGGTGCTCATCGCCCAGCACGAAACGGTCGACCTGGAAGGCGCTATGAAGCGCGAAGAGGAAGCTCGTGCCTACATGCGCAAGCTGCAGGAGGAAAAGGGCTACGACTTCGTGCTCGTGCTCGTTACCGACATTCTGGCCGAGGGCAGCAACTTCCTGGTAGAGGGCAATCATGCCGTCGTCGACAGCGTCTTCGGCATCGATAGCTCCAAGACGGTTTGGATCGATGGCATCCTGTCCCGCAAGAAGCAGGTCGCCGCTCCCATCCTGGCTGCTAACTAGCCTTCGCGCGGTTTCCGCCGAACAGCGACTGCAAGCCTGCTCCGCCATATCGCGGAGCGGGCTTTTTCGTGCCTGCCTCCATGTTCCTTTTGGCATGTATTGTCGTTCGCGCCGTTCTTCAGCCCCAATGCGTCGCTCATGTGACGATTTCCACCCTTGGCACTTTCGCATACTAAAGTGCGCTACACTGAGTGCCACTGGTCCCGACACTTCCCAAGGGGGTAAGACTATGCAAGACGATTTTCGCGAGCTGGGCGAACGCATCAAGGGTCTCCGTGAGGCCTGCGAGGTATCGCGTCATTCCATGGCAGCCGAGCTTGGCGTAGATGTTGATACGTACACTGAATGGGAAGAGACGGGTGCCGACGTACCCATTTCCGCCATCTATCACATGGCGAACAAGTTCGGCGTCGAGTTCACCGAAATCCTTACGGGTGGTGAAACGCGCCTGACCAACATCCAGGTGGTCAAGGCTGGCGCCGGTCGCGAGGTGAACCGCCTTCCCGGTTATCATTTCGAGGATTTGGCCTGGCGTTTCTCGCATAAGATCATGCAGCCGCTCTTGGTTACGCTCGACCCCTCCGACGACCCTGCGGAACTGGTTACCCATGGCGGTCAGGAGTTCAATTACGTAGTTCAAGGCTCCGTCATTCTTTCCTACGATGGGCGAGAGTACCAGCTCAACGAAGGTGATTCGGCTTACTTCGACCCCATGCACCCTCATGGCCAGCGGTGCGGAGGCGGCGAACCCGCCAAGTTCCTCACCTTCATTGCCGAGTAGCCGATCGCATAGCCAGGAGTCATTGTGGATTACATTCTGAGTAAATATTGTCCTCGCATCGAATTCGATTCGTACGAGGATTTCTTCGAGAACTTTACCATCAACATTCCCCAGAACTTCAACTTCGCCTATGACGTCGTAGACGAGTGGGCGCGGGTGGAGCCTGAAAAGAAGGCTCTGGTTTGGGTGGATGACAACGACGATCGCAAGGAGTTCACGTTCTCCGATATTTCGCGCATGTCCAACCAGATGGCCAACGTCTTCTGGGGGCAGGGCATTCGCAAGGGCGATGTCGTGCTCATGATTCTGCGTCGCCGCTGGGAATACTGGGTGTGCGCCATGGCGCTGTGCAAGATTGGCGCAACGGTGGTTCCCGCAACCATTCAGCTTACGCGCAAGGACATTGCCTACCGTTGCAATCTGGCGGGCGTGAAGATGATGGTCTGCGTGAACGATAATTACGTTTGCGAGCAGACGGAGCTTGCGCTTCAGGACGCCCCTTCGGTACAGGGCAAGATCGTGTGCGGTGGCGAGCGCGAGGGTTGGCTGTCGTTCAGCGAGCTCATCGCCGATGCCAGCCCCGAGTGGCAGCGTCCCGAAGGCGATGCGGCCACGCAGATCGACGACATTATGCTCATGTACTTCACCAGTGGCACTACAGGCAACGCCAAGGCCGTGGAACACTCGTTCAAGCATCCGTTTGGCCACATCATCACTGCGAAGTACTGGCAGCAGGTTCGGGAGAACAAGCTGCACATGAGTGTTACCGACAGCGGCTGGGCCAAGTTTGGCTGGGGCAAGCTGTATGGCCAGTGGATGGCGGGCGCCTGCGTGTTCTGCTACGACATGATGAAGTTCGTTCCGGCGAAGCTTCTGCAGGTCATGCAGGACTACAAGCTCACCACGTTCTGCGCGCCTCCCACCATGTACCGCTTCATGTTGCAGGAAGACGTCGCAAGCTACGACCTTTCCTCCATTCAGAACTTCGCTACGGCGGGCGAGCCTCTGAATGCTGAGGTCACCGTTGCGTGGGAACGCCTTACCGGCAAGAAGATCCGCGAGGGCTTTGGCCAGTCGGAAGGCCCCGTGCTCGTGGCAACGTTCCCGTGGCTTGAACCGCGTCCCGGTTCCATGGGCAAGCCCAGCCCGCTTCTGAACATTCGCCTGCTCGACGACGATGGCAACTTCGTTCCCGACGGCGAAGAGGGTGCCATTTGCGTTACCCACTTGAAGGATGCGTATCCGCCGGGCCTGTTCGTGGGATACTTTGGCGACCCGGAGCGCACGAAGGAAGCCCTGGGTGGGGAATGCTACAACCTGCATGACATGGCATGGCGCGACCCCGATGGCTATCTGTCGTTCGTGGGCCGCAACGATGACGTTATCAAGTGCTCGGGTTACCGCATTGGCCCCTTCGAGGTGGAGAGTGCGCTGGTGGCGCATCCTGCGGTTGTGGAATGTGCCGTTACCGCAGCGCCCGACCCCATTCGCGGCAAGGTAGTGAAGGCGACGGTCGTGCTCGCACGCGGATATGAGGGCACGCCCGAGCTCACCAAGGAGCTGCAGAATCACGTGAAGAAGACCACGGCTCCGTATAAGTATCCGCGTATCGTTGAATACGTCGACGAGCTCCCGAAGACGGTGGGCGGAAAGATCAAGCGCAAGCTCATTCGCACGAATGATGGTATTGCCGATTAGCGCATCTGCAAATCGTGCTTTCGAAGGGCCCTTGCTATGGAAAGGGCCCTTTTTCATGTAGGCGTAAAGCAAAGATGGAGCTTGTATGACGGCGCTTACGAGCGATGCGTCGTTTGTCGTAAAGTACCCACCTGTTATAGAGATAGCGCAGTGAGGGCACTGAATTCGCGAAGGCGGATGTCGTAACGAGCTAGGTTACGACATCCGCCTTTTTTGTTGTCCTGCTGCAAGCAGAAGGAGGTACTTGCTCTTCATGAATCAGATGAACGAAATGCCCAAGGCGCGCGTGCAGGTTGCACACCCGTACCTGGCGCTTATGGGATTGTATCTGGCTGGCTTTACCGGCATGTACAGCGAAACGGCGCTCAACATCGCACTTCCGCAGCTCTCTGCTGCATTTGGCGTGGATAGCTCGCTCACGCAGTGGATGGTGGTAGGCTACATGCTCGTCATTGGCCTGTGCATGCCATTCTCGAGCTTGCTTTTGAAGTGGACGAGCGCGCGCAAGCTTACCATCTTCGCATTGGGTGCGTTTATGGTGGGCTCGCTCATCAGCGGATTCGCCAACGATTTTGCCGTTGCGCTCGTTGGCCGTTGCATTCAGGGCGTAGGAACGGGTATCGTGCTTCCGCTTATGTTTAGCATGGTCATGCAGGTTATTCCTCCTCATAAGCTGGGTGCCGCCATGGGCGTCACTGCGCTCGTCATCATGTTCGCGCCTGCCGTGGGCCCTACGCTGGCTGGACTCCTCATGGGCGCGCTTTCCTGGCGATGGATCTTCTTCAGCTTCGTGATCGTGCTTGCCGTTGGCATGGTGTTCGCCGTGAAGTTCGAGGTGAATGCCTTTGAGGTGACGCGTCCCCATGTTGACGTTCTTTCCGTAGTGCTTTCGTGCGTCGGTTTTGGCCTGGTGGTGTTTGGGGCTGGTAGCGCATCGAGCTTCGGCTGGCTTTCGGTGCCGGTGCTTGCATCCCTTGTCCTGGGCGCGTTGTGCTTGGTTGCGTATGGCCGTCGTCAGATGGGTATGAGCGTTCCCGTTATTAACATGGATGTCTTCAAGGTGCGTGGCTTCCGCATTGGCACCTTGCTCATGATCGTGAATTTTGGCATCACCCTTTCGGCGATGTATATTCTGCCGCAGTTCTACCAGAACGCCATGCTGGTTCCCGTTGCCGTCACGGGTATGCTGTTGCTTCCCGGTGGCATCGTGAATGCCCTGGTGAGCATGGTTGCTGGTCGCCTGTACGACAAGATGGGCGCACGTATGCTCTCCCTTGCCGGATTTGCGCTTTCGGTTGTGGCTGCGGGTATGTTCCTTACCGTTACGCCCGCAACGCCGCTTGCATTCGTTATTGCCGCGCATGTGGTGATGATGGTGGGCGTGCCCCTGGCCATGTCGCCCGTGCAGACGCATGGCCTTGCTGCGCTGCCAGCTCGTCTTTCCACGGATGGCACGACGGTACAGAATACGCTTCAGCAGGTCGGCGGTGCAATTTGCACGGCCGTTGCCACGAGCCTTCTCATGGCGGGGCAGGGCGCTTCGGGGACAGCGGACGTATCGATTGCGTTCTCGAATGGATCGCACTGGGTGTTTCTGCTTGTATTTGCGCTGGCTGTGGTAGGTCTGCTTGTCTCTTTCCGTCTGTCCGACCCGCGCCGAACCGTGCGTGATGTCGATTCCGCTACGGCGGCGCAGGCTGCGTAGCGTTTCGATAGCAATACGCCCGTTGTCTTGCGGGTAAAGCAAAGGCGCCCCGGACCGATCCGAGGCGCCTTTGTAGTAGATGAAGGCGTTCTGGCGTTACTTTACGACCAGGACATCGCACTCTTGCGTGCGGATAAGATGCGTGCTCACGCTGCCCACGAATGCATACTTGATGCTGGAGAGGCCACGTGCGCCGCAGATGACCAGGTCGGGATCGAACGGAGCGATGAGCAGGTTGTCGAGCGTGTCGTTGATGGAACCGGCTTCGACGACGACTTCCACGCTGGGAATGTTCTCGTCGGCTTTTGCCTCTTCCAGAATGTCGGCGATCTGACGCTCGGCTTCGTGCTTGGCCTGTTCGCACAGGTCTTGGAAATTGATGGCGCTCGCTTCGCTCGGCACGGCATCGACCACGTGGCCAAATCGAAGGGCGGCCTTGTTGTCGGAAGCCATGGCAACAGCCTTGCGGGCAACCGCGGACTGGGCGGAAGATCCGTCAAGTGCGCAGAAGATGCGCTGATATCCAGCTGACATGGGAGTCCCTTTCCTCGATGTTTAGTTACTTGCTTATTGTACCGCTTTTCAACGGGGGTGGATAAAGATGCAGGGTTTATACGCCATAGTGATACTTTTCCCGCCGAGAGGTCGATAGGCATCCCTACATATATATAGTGTTGTCGCCCAAGTGCATTCGCGTCCCTTGTGTAGTGGGGTTTTCGTCTTATGCGGTAATGTCAACACATTTCTTGAAGATTCTGCGAACAACAGGGTAGAAGAGTCGGTGATTGTGTCTGAACTCACCTTTCTACCTGGGACAACCGTAATTCATAGGTATGGATACGCCCGGGCGCGTGGCGTTTGACAGGTACTATGGGGGATAGTAAAGTACCACTTCGCGTCCCGCTGGGGCGCTTACTTTCGTGTGCGTAACAGCTGAACGCACCCGTTAGTGAAGAAGAAGGGCAAGGTGCCCGAGGTGGTTTGCTTCGGGTGACCAGGATACAGAAGGAGTAATCGCTTTGCCTACTATTAACCAGCTGGTCCGCAAGGGCCGCCACGACCAGGTCGTCAAGAAGAAGACCCCTGCGCTGAAGGGCAACCCCCAGAAGCGCGGCGTGTGCACGCGCGTGTACACCACCACGCCGAAGAAGCCGAACTCGGCTCTGCGTAAGGTCGCCCGTGTGCGCCTCGTAAACGGCATGGAAGTTACCGCTTACATCCCCGGCGAAGGCCACAACCTGCAGGAGCACTCCATGGTGCTCATCCGCGGCGGTCGTGTTAAGGACCTCCCCGGTGTTCGCTACAAGATCATCCGCGCTGCTCTCGACTGCGCTGCGGTTTCCGATCGCAAGCAGGCTCGCAGCCGCTACGGCGCCAAGAAGCCGAAGAAATAAGCGAAGCAACACTACTAGTAGTAAGTAACGAAAGGAAGCTTTATGCCGCGTCGTGCAGCAGCATCCCGCCGCGAAGTCAAGGCGGATGCAGTTTATAACAATCGGCTGGTCACTCAGCTGATCAACAAGGTTCTTCTCGACGGTAAGAAGTCCACCGCCGAGGGTATCGTCTACGGTGCATTCGACATCGTTGCGGAAAAGACGGGCGAAGACGCCCTGTCCGTGTTCAAGAAGGCCATGGACAACGTTCGTCCTACGCTGGAAGTTAAGCCGAAGCGTGTCGGCGGCGCCACCTACCAGGTGCCCATGGAGGTCAACTCTCGTCGCGCCACCACGCTTGCTATCCGCTGGATCGTCGACTTCAGCCGCAAGCGCAAGGAACACACGATGAAGCAGCGTCTCGCCGCCGAGATCATGGATGCCGCCGAAAACCAGGGCGCTTCCGTTAAGCGTCGCGAAGACCTTTACAAGATGGCTGAATCCAACCGCGCCTTCTCGCACTATCGCTTCTAGGGGGATCTAGCATGGCTAAGAATACGCTTCAGGATACTCGTAATATCGGTATCATGGCTCACATCGATGCCGGTAAGACCACCACGACGGAACGTATCCTGTACTACACGGGCAAGACCCACAAGATCGGCGAGGTGCATGATGGCGCCGCGACGATGGACTGGATGGTTCAGGAGCAGGAGCGCGGCGTAACCATTACCTCCGCTGCTACCACGTGCTTCTGGAAGAAGGACGGTAAGGATTACCGTATTCAGATCATCGACACCCCAGGCCACGTAGACTTCACGGCCGAGGTTGAGCGCTCCCTGCGCGTCCTCGACGGTGCCGTCGCTGTGTTTGACGCCGTTGCTGGCGTTCAGCCCCAGTCTGAAACCGTTTGGCGTCAGGCCGTGCGCTACGGCGTACCCCGCATCGCCTTCATCAACAAGTATGACCGCGTTGGCGCCGACTTCTTCCATGCTATCGACACCATGCGCGATCGTCTGGGCGCCAAGGCTGTTGCCGCTCAGGTTCCCATGGGTGCCGAAGACAACTTCTGGGGTGTCATCGACCTGGTTACCATGACCGCTTGGGACTTCAAGGCCGACGAAAAGGGTATGACCTACCCCGAGGCCATGGATGCCATTCCTGCTGAATTCCAGGAGCAGGCCGAGCTCTACCGCCAGGAACTCGTTGAGGCTGCCGCCGACTGCGACGACGCCCTCATGGAGAAGGTCCTCATGGAGGAAGAGATCACGGTCGAGGAACTGAAGGCTGCTCTGCGCAAGGGCGTTATCGGCAACATGATCAACCCCGTGTTCGTGGGCTCCGCCTACAAGAACAAGGGTGTTCAGGAACTGCTCGACGCTGTTGTCGACTACCTGCCCAGCCCCGTCGACGTTCCCGCCATCAAGGGTACGAACCCCGAGACCGGCGAGGAAGACGAGCGCCCCAGCGATATGAAGGCTCCCTTCTCCGCTCTGGCATTCAAGATCATGACCGACCCGTTCGTTGGTAAGCTCACCTACCTGCGTGTTTACTCCGGTAAGCTCGAGGCTGGCTCCTACGTGGTCAATGCCACGAAGGACAAGAAGGAGCGCATCGGCCGTCTGCTGCAGATGAACTCCAACCAGCGTATCGACCTCGACAACTGCGCCGCTGGCGACATCGTTGCCGTTGTTGGTCTGAAGAACACCACCACGGGCGACACGCTGTGCGACGAGAACGCTCCCGTCGTGCTCGAGTCCATGGAATTCCCCGACCCCGTTATCGACGTTGCGGTCGAGCCGAAGACCAAGGCCGAGCAGGACAAGATGAGCGTTGCTCTGCAGAAGCTCGCCGAGGAAGACCCGACGTTCCGCGTTTCCACCAACGAGGAAACTGGCCAGACCATCATCGCCGGCATGGGCGAGCTGCATCTGGAAATCATCGTCGACCGTCTGCTCCGCGAGTTCAAGGTCGAGGCTAACGTGGGTAAGCCCCAGGTTGCCTACCGCGAGACGGCTACCACCCGCGCCGACAACGTGCAGGGCAAGTTCGTCCGTCAGTCCGGTGGTCGTGGTCAGTACGGCGATGCCGTCATCAACCTTATTCCGCAGGAGCAGGGTGCAGGCTACGAGTTCATCAACAACATCGTGGGCGGTGCCATTCCCAAGGAATACATCCCCTCGGTCGACAAGGGCATCCAGGAAGCACTCAACAACGGTGTTCTGGCTGGTTATCCGGTCGTCGACGTCAAGGTCGAGCTGGTCGACGGTTCTTACCACGAAGTCGACTCCTCCGAAGCTGCCTTCAAGGTTGCCGGCTCCATGGCCATCAAGAACGCTCTGAAGAAGGCCAACCCGGTCATCCTCGAGCCTATGATGAGCGTCGAAGTCGAAACGCCGGAAGAGTACATGGGCGACGTTATGGGCAACCTGTCCAGCCGTCGTGGCCAGATTCAGGGCATGGGCGACCGCGGTAACGCCAAGGTCATCAACGCCAAGGTGCCTCTGAGCGAGATGTTCGGCTATGCAACCGACCTGCGCAGTGGTACGCAGGGCCGCGCTTCGTACACCATGCAGTTCGATAGCTACGACCAGGTGCCGAAGAACGTGGCAGAAGAAATCATCAGCAAGGCTGGCGGTAACGCTTAAGCCCGAAGGCTTGCGTTTCGCTTCATAACGGAGGTTATACAAAGTGGCTAATCAAAAGATTCGCATCCGCCTGAAGGGCTACGACCATGAGATCGTGGATCAGTCCACCAAGCTCATCGTCGACACCGCCCAGAAGACTGGTGCCAAGGTATCCGGTCCTATTCCGCTGCCCACCGAGCGCAACATGTATTGCGTCGTGAAGGGCCCGCACGTGAACAAGGACTCCCGCGAACAGTTCGAAATGCGCACGCACAAGCGTCTGATCGACATCCTGGAGCCCACGGCCAACACGGTCGACTCCCTGATGCGCCTCGATCTTCCTGCTGGCGTTGACATCGAGATCAAGCTGTAGGAGGTTTGCAGAGCATGATTAACGCTATCTACGGTACTAAGCTGGGCATGACCCAGGTTTTCGCCGAGGATGATACGGTTGTTCCCGTAACGGTCATCCAGGCTGCCCCGAACACCATCTGCCAGGTGAAGACCGCCGAGACCGACGGTTACGAGGCTGTGCAGCTGGGCTTTGGCACCATCAAGGAAAAGAAGGTTAACAAGCCCATGGCTGGCCATTTCGCCAAGCAGGGCGCGGAGCCTGTCCGTCACCTTCGCGAGGTTCGCGTCGAGAACGCTTCCGAGTACAAGGTGGGGGACACGGTAACGGTTGCCAACTTCTCCGAGGCTAAGCTTGTCGACGTCACCGGCACTTCCAAGGGTAAGGGCTTCGCTGGCGTCATGAAGCGCTACGGCTTCGCTGGTGGTCCTGGTGGACACGGTGCTCACTTCCATCGTGCTCCCGGTTCTGTGGGCATGTGCGCTACGCCTTCCCGCGTTCTGAAGGGCCTGCGTCTGCCTGGTCACATGGGCTGCGACACGGTTACCGTGAAGAACCTCGAGGTCGTTTCCGTCAACGAAGAGCAGAACCTGATTCTGGTCAAGGGTGCGGTGCCCGGCGGCAAGAACGCCATGGTCCGCGTTCGCCTGGCCTAAACCCAAGGAGTTAACACATTATGGCAAACATTGAAGTTAAGAACACGAGCGGCAAGAAGGTCGAAGTACGCGACCTGAACGCTGCGGTGTTCGGCATCGAGCCGAACATCCCCGTGATGCATCAGGTTGTGCGCGCTCAGCGTGCTTCCTGGCGTCAGGGTACGCATGACACCAAGACCCGTGGCCAGGTGCGCGGCGGCGGCAAGAAGCCGTGGCGTCAGAAGGGCACCGGTCGTGCTCGTCAGGGTACGATTCGTGCTCCCCAATGGGCTGGCGGCGGTACGGTCTTCGGTCCGCATCCCCGTTCCTACGCTTTCCGCGTGAACAACAAGGAAGTCAAGCTTGCTCTGCGCTCCGCGCTGTCCGCTAAGCTGGCCGACGAAGAGCTGTTCGTTGTCGACTCCTTCGGCTTCGAAGCTCCCAAGACCAAGGATGCGAAGGCTTGCCTCGAGGCTCTGAACGTTTCCGGCCGTACCACGATCGTGGTTGGCGACGAAGACGTGAACGCATACCTCAGCTTCCGCAACCTTCCCCTCGTCGAGGTCATCCCCGTCAGCGAGATGAACACCTACGACCTGGTGAACAACAAGGCGCTCGTTATCAGCGCTGAGGCTCTGAATCGCATCGAGGAGGTGCTTGCATAATGAAGGATCCCCGCGAAGTGATCATCCGCCCCGTCATTTCTGAGCATAGCTACGACATGATGGAGAACAACGTTTACACGTTCGAAGTTGCCAAGAGCGCTAACAAGATCGAAATCGCCAAGGCTGTCGAGGAAATCTTCGACGTCAAGGTGAAGAAGGTCAACACGCTCAACGTGAAGTCCAAGCCGAAGCGCGTCCGCTACACCATGGGCCGCACCCGCACTTGGAAGAAGGCTATGGTTACCCTGGCCGAGGGCGACAGCATCGAGCTGTTCACCGCCTAAATCTAGCTTATCCGCTAGTACTGAAGAGCACCTGGCTTATGCTGGGTGCTCTTCTTTTGTTGAGTCGTTGTTGGGGCGTTCTACCTGCGGCAAGGGGCGTGCCCTGCAGCCCCCTCGGGCGCACCCGCTCCGCTGCTCGCGTGGTTTCGGCCCCACACGGGCCGAAACCTACGCTCGTGCGCTCGCTGCTTCATGCTTTTACCTGGCGCTGCCGCGTATTGGATTAGCGTTGATGCAACTTCGGCTTCGCCTCGTTGCCTCCTCGCTAATCCAATACGCTAAATAGCGCCTTAATGTATGGCTTTCAGAGTGTGCCAGAGGGGTTGCGGGACACGCCCCTTGCCGCAGGTTGAGGAGGGCTTCAACAATGGCGGTAAATCGTCGCAACCTGCGGGGAGCATCGCTGCGCTCGCTCTTCTTGCTGGTGGGTTGTCTCATGCCGGGGCGATGACCAGCTCGCTATCTGGGATTGCCTAAAATCGTTCAGCAACTGCGGGCTGTTGCTTGTCGCAGCCCGGTTCATTGTCATAGCAGGAATCGATATAAGGCTATCTGGCTCGATGCGTTGCTTGATTCGCTGCGCGAATCAGCACCCTCGTTCGGCTTTGGTAATCCTGCTGATTGATTCCTATCTGGTTGTTTGTCCTTGCGTTTTAAGCTGTCTGCCAATTGTCGTGCCAGGTGATACTACAGAATGGACCACATATGCGACGCTGTAGGCCAAAGGCCTGCAGCGAGCGGAACAGCGCCATGTTTTGGTTGGGTGCAAGCGGGGTGTAATAACGCTTTAAGCGAAGCTGCTGTTCTCCTATCGTGGGGAAGTCTTACCAGGTCGTTAAGCATCCGACCTGCGCACGGTAGTAAGTTGAACCGGGTAGGCCGGGCGGCCGCGCAGCCCATTGGGGGCACTGTGAAAGCACTCATATAAGCGCTATGTTTTAGATGCTCGCGGAGAGCGGGAGGCGAAGCCTCACGCAAATCCGCGAGCATCTAAAACAGCGCGAAGTAAAAGCATGAACCAGCGAGCGCACGAGCGGCCTCGTTGGGTCCCGCCGGCTGGAACGGAGGCGAAGCCGAACGTTCCCGACCGGGAAGCAACCGCGGGGCCGCGAGCAGCGGAGCGGGTGCTCCCAAGGGGCTGCGGGGCCGCCCGACCGGACAGCCCAAGCAAGCTTACTGCCGCGTAAGCGTCTTGGAATGGTTCACGACCAGCGTGAGCAGCATTCCAACGACGATGGGGAAGTAGAAGGTGAGCAACCTCCAGATGAAGGTGGAAAGGGCCACCACGGCTGCGTTGGGGTAGATGGTGCTGAAGAAGAGCGCATACGAACTCTCGGCGGCGCCTACGGCACCAGGTGTGGGAACGAACGACGAGATCATGTACACGAACGCCTGGCAGGAGACAATCGAGAGGAAGTCGGCGTCTACGTAGCCAAATCCTCGATAGATGACATACGAGATGGAGAAGTACTCTGCCAGCTGTACGAACGTCACGGCGGAAGACTTCGCCAGCAGCTTGGGTTCCCTCAGGAGGAACTGGATCTCGTTATAGGCATCGCTAATCTGCTTGTCTGCCCAGGCGAGAGAGCCGTTCAAATCCTTTACCAGATGAATCTTCGCGCCCAAGCGCAAAACGACGTGCACGACATGCTGCGTACCGGAACGCCAGAAGGCCAGCAGCAGGAGCATGGTCATGAGGCCCAGTCCGCCAATGAAGCCAACGATAACGAGCGCCATGAGGGCGGGGTTCTCGTCGGTGAAGTACGTGAAGCGTAGGAGCAGTACGATAGCGCAGAACGTAGTGGTGGAAAGCTGGTACGAGATGAACCTGCACAGCAGCATGGGAATTGACTTCGAGTACGGCATGCCGAAACGGCGATAGTAGTACGCTTGGAAGGGCTGTCCGCCACTAGAAAGCGGCGTGACGCAGTTGAAGTACTGCCCGATGACGGTAACGATATTTGTCTTGTAGAACTTGAAGCCAGGGTGCATCTTGTTAGCGAAAATCTGAATGCATACGCTTTCGAGCACCCAGTAGAGCACCACCATGAACAGGGCAAGCGTGAGCCACGTCCAGCGAATGTCGCTTACTGCTTCGGCCAGTTCGCTGGCTTCGCCGCCGATGAAAAGGTACACGCACAGAAGGCCAAATGCCAGAATGAGCAGGACGATGTTAAGAATCTTCCCCTTGATATGGGGTTCTTCGACAACTTCTTCTTCGTCGACTATCGGCTTTTCCGTGTCCCGCATGGGTGCCTTTCCCTGCAAGTCCCTCGTGCGCATCCCCCTTCGAAGCGGGATTACGCGAACTTGAAAATCCTGTTCACAAATGAATATACGCCACGAGCCAGGGCACGGCCGATGGGGGTGTGACGATACGTCCATCCGGCCATGGAATGCTTTACGAAGCGATACATGGCGGAATCGTTCTCCTCAAGGTACTTCCAGATGGAGCGAACTTCGGCGATTGATGCCGCAGTGTTGATTTTAAACAGGTAAATGGTCGATACCGTCATCATGGTGGACAGGTATCGCGCGATGCTGTCGGCCATTTGCGGGCTCTTCGCACGAAGCTCTTCGTAATTGAAGTCGTCGATGACGTGACGCGTTGCCTGCAGCTGCTCGCCGATGTGCTTCTTCAAAACCTCGATCTCGATGGATTGGCCCTCACGGCCGATGAGGTAGAAGTATAGATCGACATCCATATAGTATAGGTTGCGCACGTGGGGAAGTGGATGCAGAGCGTAGATGCTGTCCA
>JAILNP010000020.1:0-28034 GCA_024691475.1 Eggerthellaceae bacterium | reverse complement strand
CAGCATGATGAGCTCTTCGCGGCGTTTGCCATGGGCGAGTTTCTGGCTCAGGAACTTGAGCATATCGAGCTGCTTATCGGTGAACTTGTGGCTGCAGTCGTCATCGTACTTTTCAAGAAAAGCCGCATACGAGCCGTATTTCCTAATGATGATCATCGGGTCGATGGCTTCGTTTTCGTCAAATTCAACTAGCTGCGGGATGCGTCCCAACATGCGTTTTAAATGCTCGTATTCATCGCAGATGAGTCTCTTCTGGCTGAATTTTCCCTGTTCTAGCGCTTTGAAAATGCGCGCCTCCGAAACACGGTCGAAAGTGATTGTGGAGCAGCCAGGAATTACGGTGTCGCCTTCTTTTACGGCTTTTCGTAAAGTGTCTTTGTTGTAGGTGCGGTCGCCTGAGAGAGCAATGGGGACCAGGTAGTTCTTTTGATAGTTGCCGATAAAGTCGAGTACGAGCGCATATTCCTTGTCCTTGCTTTTTCGCAAGCCGCGGCCAAGTTGCTGAACGAACACGATTGCCGATTCTGTGCGGCGAAGCATGATGATCTGATTTACCGAGGGGATATCGACGCCCTCGTTCAGGATGTCTACCGAGAAGATGTATTGCAGCTCTCCGGCTTCGAGCTTTGCGATAGCGGCATCTCGAAGTTTTTCATTCGTTTCCCCGCTAATCGCGATGGTGCGATAGCCCCGTTCGTTGAACATGGCTGATAGTTGCGCCGCCTCTTCGTTGCGATTGCAGAAGATGAGGCCTCTGCGATTCTCCTTGTCGACCGTATACTCTTCGATCGTTTGGGTGATGTGACGAACGCGTTCTTCTGAAGTTAGGTGGGTGAATAGCGACAGGTCGTCTACCGCCTCGTCATTGATGTCCAAATCAGCAATCCCGAAGTAGTGAAATGGCGCAAGCATGTCGTTGTTCAATGCGTCTTGAAGTGTAATGTGGTACGCGATGACATTGTTGAACAGGCTGTATACGTCGTATCCATCCGTTCGGCTTGGCGTGGCCGTCATGCCGAGACAGAATTTCGGAGTGAAGTAATCCAGGATGGTTTGGTAGCTCTTCGCGCCGGTTCTGTGGGCTTCATCGATGATGATGTAATCGAATGCATCGCGCTTGAAGTCTTCGAGATGTTGCGACAGAGCGCCAACCATGGCAAACATGCATGTTCCGTCTTCGGGAGAAAAACCGCTCTCGTAAGCAGCGTATGTATATCGGTCCTTTAGAACCTTTTCGAAGCTATGTTGCGACGCGGAGAGAATGCGCTTTCTATGGGCAATGAACAGGACGTTCTTCGCCTCGGATGAAGCTACGTCGAATGCTGAAAGGTACGTCTTTCCTGTTCCGGTTGCGGAAACGAGGAGGGCGCGTGGTTCTTGCTTATCGTGTAGTACGCCGAGCGCTTCCAGGGCATGCTCTTGCATTTTGTTTGGCTTAATCGATGTCGCTTTGCTTTCCGCAAGCTCGGGAGGCATAGCGTCGAAATTGTTTGCATATGCGGTTGGTCTGCTTGGCTTGTTGAAGACGCGGATCTTTTCATACTCGTCAATCCATGCGGTAGTAAGTTCTGCGCTTTGCTCGCTCTTCCATAGTGCGTCGAATTGCTGCCGCGCGTCGACAAGCAAATCGCCGCCTTTGTAGGTGTGAAAGAGAACGTTCCATTCCTTGTTGCAAGTAAGAGCCTTCTGCGTGAGGTTGGAGCTGCCGATGATGATGGTTGCCAGACCGTCTTTGTCGAAGAAGTAGCCTTTAGCGTGATGTTCTCCCTGATAGATGCGTGTTTCGATATTGGGGAAACCCAGGAGTTTCCGCAAAGCCCCGGGGTCGTTGAAACTCAAGTACGTTGAAGTGAGAATTCGTCCAGGTATATTTCGTTTCTTTAGCTCAAGCAGAATGGGGATGAGCGTCTGGATGCCGCTATCCGTAATGAATGCGACCGAGAAGTCGAAGCTCTGGCAATCGCGCAATTCATGCTTGAGAACGGAAAGGACGTTCGTTCCCATCGACTCGTCGTTGGCTAGAATGCGCGGAGCATATCTGTTGTCGGCGCTGGGATCCGATTCGATAAAGCTTGATTTGAGGCTTTTCGAGAAATCGATGACGCTATAGGATACGTTGTCTTCCATGCCTGCTCTTCGCGTTCGTAAGGGGTTTTCCATCCATCTTCATTGATGTCCGGAGGCATTTCAAGATCCAAGGTCCAACGTGTTGTTTGACCGGTCGGAGAAGGGGTTTGTATCGAATGCCGATGCGATGGCCTTACGAAAGTGCGTCGATCGCATGACTTTGCGTAGGTGAAATATGGGCTGTAGCTGCGTTATGCCGTCCATTTGCGCAGCTTCGCCCAAACGCCCCTACGCGCACCCAATCAAGTCCAGCAGTTCCTGTTTGCTGTGCACGTCGAGCTTGGTGTACAGGTGCTTTGTATGTCCGCGCACGGTGTTCTCGGTAAGGAAGAGCGTCTCGGCGATGTACGCTTTCGTGCGGCCCTTGCAGAGCAGCTGCATCACGTCTAGCTCGCGTGGCGTAAGGGAGTACTGCTTGGCAATCTGCTTGCAGCGGTCGTCGATGTTGTCGTAATCCGACGGACGCGTGGGCGCCTGCGCCTCCTCCGACGCTTCGGCGAACAGCTGCTTCGTGTCCTGGTCACGCGTTTCCAGGCACGCCATAGCCGTAATGAGCAGCACGAGCATTAGGAGCGCAATTGCTGCGGTCGACACGCTTCCCGGGGAAAACGACGAGGCAAACGTACCCGCAGCGAACGGCAGCGTGTAGAACGGCCAGCCGATGCCAAACACTAGCGACGGCGATTCATTGGTGCGCTTGGCGAAGTCGGCAACGGTGAGCCATGCGAACAGTACGAGCAAATCCCATACGCTGCTTTCCACGCAGCGCAGCATGCCGAACTGCGAAAGGGCAATCGCGCACACCATGTCGATGGCAAGCACCACCAGAATCACGCGCCAGAGCTGTGCGAAGTTGAATGGCTTGCGCCATACGCACACCACGATAAGCGCCATGGCCGAAACGGCGATTTCGAAGGCACGCGCTGCGGTGAATTCCCCGATGGAAAGCGAGCTCTGGTTGCCTGCGAAGCTGCCAATGAGGAAGGCCGTGACGAAGCTGAACACCACCACGGGTGCGGCAATCTTCCAAACGCCACGCGGGGATTCCGATTCCAGGCGCTTATGGCGCGCCTCGGCGTGTTTCGGAAGCAGGCGCATGGCCCACCAGCACAGCACGCACGAAAGAACGGGCATGCATGCGGCTACCACGCAGGTGCCGGCAAGCGGCATAACGTGCGCGAGCTCCTTGATGAGCGATCCGGCGATGTTGGCCGTGAAGAGGCAGAGCACCGACTGGCGAACGTCCAGGCGAATGAAGAACAGCGCCCATTGCAGATACATCCATCCAAGCGCGCACGAGCACGTCACGACTGCGGGAAGGCGCAGCGCTTCCAAGGCGGGGAAAGCGTCGGCGGCGTAGAGTCCTACTGTACCCACGACGCCAATGGCAACCATCACGATGGGGACGACCTTTAGCGAGAGCACCGAAGGCTTGAGTTTCGAGAGCAATCCCATGATGGGCATTGCAATGGAGAGCCCCACGTAGGAAAGCGTCCACATGTGCTGCCCTTCGGGTGCGCCCACCCCGGCCATCGCGTTGATGAGAAACGCCCATACGAGCGTGCAGGCTATGCCGGCGAATGGTGCGCGAAACCATCGCTCGTTCGTACCGCGAACCTCCTTGCGGCTTGAAGTGGTCATGCGTTCCCTCCTCCATGAAGCCGAGCGCCCCTCGTGCGCCGGCATTGTATCACATGCCCATGGACAGCTTCGCTGAACGGGCGTTTTGCTGCCAGCCCCGTTTCGGGTGGGATGCGTGGCAAACCCCAAAAGACCCGCTGGGGGTGAAGCGAAGCGCCTGCTTGCCTCGTATGGTTGGTCCATCGTATTTCCGAAAACAAAACGGAGGGTAGAGATGGATTATACCGAGAAGCTGAACCTTACCCGTTCGCGTCGCTCGTTCATTAAGGCTGCCGGAGCGGCCGTGTTCGCTGGCGCTGCGGCCGTGGCCATGGGTGGTTGTGCGACGAAGCAGGCCGACGCGAACCCCAATACCTACGCGGAATCGCTTGATGATATCTCCTGGGATGAGGAAACCGACGTGCTGATCGTTGGTGGCGGTTTGGCCGGTCATGCTGCCGCTGCTACCGTGGCAACCGAGGGCCAGGGCGCGAAGTGCTTGCTCATCGAAAAGGGCTGCAGCCCTCTGGGCTTTGGCGACAGCCCGTTTTCCGCGGGCCGCGTGCTGTGGACCGACGACGAGCATGCTGAGGGCTTCCGCTCGTACCTATACGAACTGCGTGGCGACATGGACAACACGCCCGACGCCGTGCTCGACGCCTTCGCCGCGGGCATTCACGAGAACCGCACCTGGCTCGAATCGCTACCGGGCTTCGATGCGAACGATGTCTCCTTCGAAGAGCACTTCGTGCCCGGCAGCGGCAAGACCTGCTACCCGGAGTATCCCGAGCTGGAGCATGGCTACAACCTGGGCGTGCTGTGGTTCAAGGGCGAGCAGATCGACCATGTGATCAAGTTCGTGCATCAGGTTATCGAGCAGTACCCCGATGTCGTTACGCATAAGATTAACGCGCGACTCACGGCGCTTGTGCAGGACCCTTCCACCAAGGCCGTGGTTGGCGGCGTGTACGAGTACGAAGACAACACCATCTACGTGAAGGCGAACAAGGGCGTCATCATGTCCTGCGGTGGATTCGAGAACAATGCTCAGATGCGTGCCGACTACCTGTCTGGCACCACCGCGCGTTGCATTGCCGGCCGAGAGAATGAGGGCGATGGCCATTACATCTGCGCTCGCATCGGTGCCGACATGTGGCATATGAACAGTTGCGCTGGCTTCTGGACGAGCGTTTCTCCCATCGAAGGCCCTGAAGTGACCATGCGCACGCCGAAGCAGTTCGGCATCACGGTTGCCCCGAATGGCCGCCGCTTCTTCATGGACTGGGATTCCGACCACGAGCACGACTGGGAGGATATTCCCAACCATCCCATCGACATTAACGTGGGCAGCCGTCATGGCCACATGCAGTTTGGTGGCGAATGGCCCCATCTGCCCATGCCGAAGGACACCTGGTACATCCTGGACGACGACGGTTACAACGCAATGATGGCCTACGAAACGGCCCCCAGCTTCGATCCCTCGAGCGATGGCTATGGTTTCACGGCAAACACTATCGAAGAGCTGGCCAGCAAGGCGGGCATCATCTCCGAAGAGCTCGTGAAGACCGTTGAACTGTGGAACCAGTATTGCGAAGCGGGTGAGGACCCTGCGTTCCATCGTCCCGCCAAGACGCTCACGCCCATCACGAAGGCTCCGTTCCATGCGTGCCATTGCTCGACCACGATGCTCAACACCGACGGTGGTCCGCGTCGCGACGAGCATGCGCGCATCATCGACCTGAATGGTGATCCCATCCCCAACCTGTTCAGCGCCGGTGAGTTCGGCAGCGTGTGGTGCAACATGTACAACGGTGGCGGCAACCTGGGCGAATGTTGCGCGTTCGGCCGCATTGCCGTGCGTTCGTGCCTTGGCCTTGCCTAGTAGCCTACTGAGATAATTCGTGCCCCAATGTGGGCTTCCCTCCCAGATGCGACGGAGCTGCGAGCATTCGCGGCCCCGTCGTTTTTTGGTTCAGGGGTGACGGGGTGTGGCTCTGTTGTCACCTGCATATAACAGACGGGTCAAACTGCGTCAATCCACGAAATCGACCAAGCCTGAGCATTATATAATTCCATCCATAGCGGTAAATCCCAGTGGGTCGTTGGGGGAAAGGATGGGGCATGCTAGAAATCAGCAAACAAAAGGATGGTTCCAAGATGACCATCGTGCTCGTGGGGCGCATCGATAGCCTCACGGCAAAGGAGCTCGAGAAGTCGCTTGCGGGCGAGTTCGACGGTATGACCGAGGTCATCGTCGACGCTTCCGAAGTCTCCTACGTGTCGAGCGCCGGGCTTCGCGTCCTGCTCGCCGCGCGCAAATCCGTCCGTGGCGGCGCGACGTTCGCCATCGAGAATGCCAACGAGGAAGTGCGTGGCATATTCGAGGTAACGCATCTCACGGAACTCCTGAACGTCAAATAGCACTCGTGGGAAGGATTGGTGGATCATGGACCTCTCTATCCTGGATAACGAACCCTATTTCATGCGCAAGTTCCTGCGGACCGTGCAGGACGACCCCGACGCCCTCATGCTTGTGGACGACCAGTCGATAAATTATTGGACGCGCGAGCGCGTAAACGACATGTCGGCGCGCGTGTACGGCTATCTGCAGAAGCGCAACATCGGGCGCGACGACTTCGTGCTCATCCTGCTCCCGCGTGGCGTGCTTCCCTTCATTGCGGCCCTCGGCGTGTGGAAGGCCGGCGCGGCCTTCACCATACTCGAGGATAACTACGTTCCCGAGCGCATCGAGTTCATCAAGGGCGATTTGGGCTGCAAGCTCGTCATAGACATGGACGCCTGGCGCGAAATCCGCGAGGAGGAACCGCGCCCTGGCTTCGTGATGGCCGATTACCACGATGCGGCCTTCGCCGTGTACACCTCGGGCTCCACGGGAACGCCCAAGGGCGTGGTGCACGAGTACGGCGTCGTCGAGCTCCACCTGCTCTCGCTGCGCGGGTCGACGGGGATGGTTCCCGGTCTGGAGCACTTCGCACTCATTGCGCCCCTCAACTTCGTCGCCTCGCTTCTTGTCTTCATGAATTGCTTCCAGCAGCGGCGCTGCCTTTACGTGGTGCCCTATTCCGTTGCCAAGAACCCGCTCAAGTTCATGGAATACCTCGCGCAGAAGGAAATCGACAACACGTTCCTGTCGCCTTCCATGATCCGTGCGGTGGGCAAGCGTATTCCTCCATGCGTGAAGACGATCACGACGGGCAGCGAGCCCGCCAATGGCATCTACCTGGACGACGCGACCATCTACAACAACTACAGCATGAGCGAGGGCGGCTTCAAGGTCTGCCTGTTCAAGATAGATAGGCCCTATGACGTGTGCCCCGTGGGAAAGCCCATGGTGCCCGGGCTCGAGATCGTGCTTCTGGATGAGGGTGGAAACGAGGTCCCGCAGGGCGAGACGGGCGAAATCTGCTTTGAAAGCTATTTTACGCGTGGCTACGTGAACCTGCCCGAGCAGACGGCGGCCGCATTTAGGGATCACATTTATCACACGGGTGACCTGGGGCGCAAGGACGAGAACGGCGACCTGATTCTCGTGGGCCGCGCCAACGACATGATCAAGATCGACGGCAACCGCATCGAGCCCGCCGAAATCGAATCCGCGTTCAAGAAGGTCACGGGCGTCGCATGGTGCGCCGCCAAGGGCTTCGAGAATCCCGAGAAGTCCTTTGTCGCGCTGTACTACAAGCAGGGGGAGGACATCCCACAAACGGCGGCCGAGCTGCGCGCCGCCATGGGCGAGCATGTTCCCTACTACATGATTCCCTCCTATTTCGTGCCAATCGAGAAGCTGCCTCTCCTGCCCAACGGCAAGCTCGACCGCAAGGCCCTGCCCGACCCGAGCGTCAACGTCCAGCGCGCCGAGTACGTCGCCCCGCGCGACGACGTGGAGCGTGCGCTGTGCGCGGCCTTCGAAAAGGTGCTGGGCGTGGACCACGTGGGCGTTACCGAGAACTTCTACGAGCTTGGCGGCAAGTCGGTGCTGGCCATGGAACTCGTGGCCGAAGTGGGGCTTGAGGCCCTGAGCGCCGTGGATGTGTTCCAGGGCGCCACGCCCGAGCGCATCGCGCAGATCTACCGCGAGAAGACCGAGGGCCAGGAGGACATCACCGAGGAGGAGAAGGAGATGCGGGCCCGCCAGGTGCCGCACTTCGTGCCGCCCGTCATCCGCGGCGTCATCGACTACCAGCTCTTCACGCCCAAGGCTCCCATGTGGATCTTCCCGTTCCTGTTCTCGTTTGGCGAGGACGCCGACCCGCGTCGCGTGCTCGAGGCTGGTCGCAAGGTGATGGAGAATCACCCGATATTCTCGACCGTCTTCGAGTTCAACGAGGACTGCGAGCTGCAGCAGCGCTACGACGAGTCCAAGCGCGCCCGCCTGCTGCTGGAGTACATGAGCGACTGGGAGTTCGAGGACTTCAAGCAGCGTCCCCTCGAAACCTTCGATGTGCTCGGCGAGCCAATGGTGCGCTTGCGCGTTATCCAAACCGATTCCAACGTCTACATGATGCTCGTGTTCCATCACGTGGTCATGGACGGCTCGAGCATGCAGCTCATCTTCAAGAGCATCGCCGATGCCTACACCGGCGAGCCCCTGGACCTCGACACGTACTATTCCTACCTCGAGGACGCCGAGAGGCTGCGCGAGACGAGCGCCTATCAGCAGGCGTACGACTATTACCAGGAGAATTACGAGGGCATCGACTGGGTCTACAACATCGAGTCCGACGTCTCCGAACCTGGCAACGTGAACGCAACCTTCGGCATTTCGTCGTCGATTACGCCCGATAACCTCGCGCGCATGGAGCAGACCTGCGGCATCAGCCGCAACGGCTTCATGATCGCCGTGTGCTCGCTGGCGCTTGCGAAGCTCAGCTGCAAGAACGACGTCATTACCTCGTTCGTGTTCCACAATCGCGTCGACCAGCGCAGGAAGTCGGCGGGCGGCCTACTTTCCAGCACGCTCCCCGTGGGCCTGAGGCTCGAAGAGTACGACACGCTGGCCGATCTGTATGCGGGCATTGCGAAGCAGTCCGCCGACGGCATCGCGAACAGCGCCTACGACTGGGTGGTCGAGAGCGAGAATGCCTACGAGCGCGATGTCTTCGCGCTCGTGTACGAGACGTCAGCCATTATGGACATGAGCTTCCTGGAGCGCATGGGCGCGGGCCTCGAGCCGCTCGACGCTCGCAACGAAGCGGCCCTGCGCAGCACCATGCTGCAGGTGTTCGAGCGTCCCGACAGCATCACGTTCCTGCTCTCCTACATGAAGAACGCCTTCTCGAACGAGCGCATCGCGGCCTTCGGCGACGAGATCACCCTCTACGCCGACTACCTCATCGACGTGGGCGATCCTTCTTCCGTGAAGGTGGCCGACCTGCTGCGCATGTCGGCATCGCGCGACGAGGAAGCGCGCATGCTTCTGGGCGTGGAGACGCACAAGAACCGCTTCTACGACCCAATCTTCTACATTGCCAACGAGGACCATCCCTTCGTCATGTCCTCGTACTTCACGCTGCTCGACGAAGTCGATGGCGAGGCGCTGGCGGAATCGGTGGAGGAGCTGCGCGAGCGCTTCCCCTACTTCTACGTGCGCGTGAAGGCCATCGAGCAGGAGCTGCGCTCCATTCCCAACCCGTTGCCGGTGTGCGTGCGCAACGACTGGGAGCGCACGGTCATCGGCTCGAAGGATAACAACTACCATCTGCTTGCCGTTAAGTACGAGGGCAAGCGACTGTGCGTCGAGATTGCGCATAGCCTCACCGATGGCGCGGGCGTCATGCCCTATCTCAAGGCGCTGCTGTACCTCTACTTCACCAAGGTCACCGAAGACCGCCTCAACCCCGCGGGCCTGCGCCTGCCGGGCACCGACTTCGTGAAGGGCGAGCTGGGCTGCCCATATTCCATGGAGGACATCGCCAAGGTAAAGAAGCCGATGCTCGTGAAGCAGCCGGTCGACTTCTACAAGTTCGAGGAGGGCCCCGTGCCCATGGATGGCGAGAAGAAGTTCTTCTTCCTGCAGTTCTCGGGCGAGGATATGCTCCGCTTCTGCCGCGAGAACGACGGCAGCCCTAATGCCGTGCTCGCCGTGCTCATGGCCAGGGCCATCCGCGCAATCGACCCGCAGATGAGCAGGGACATCACGATTGGCATCGGCATCAACCAGAAGGCGCTGCTGGGCAACTACGAGAACTACAACTTCGGCACCGATACCATCGGCATCGATTTCCCCGCCAGTCGCCCGCTCGACGACTTGGGCAAATCGTGCACGATTGCGCGCGGGCAGATTATCGCGCAGACCATTACCGACAACGTGCTCTACGCCGTGAAGCAGCGTAAGGCTAGCCTCGAGAAGATCGACATGCTCAATCTGGTGCAGCAGAAGATCGACCTGCTGAAGGACCTTCAGGGCAATGCCGTGGCGTCGGCGATCGTCTCCTACACGGGCAACCGCACGCTCGGCGACATGGATGCCTACATCGACGAGTTCTACTGCATCACCGATGCCGCCGGCACCGACATGCTGCTCGAGCTCAACTACCTCAACGGCACCTTCTACCTGGCCGTCATCCAGAACTTCTCGTCCGATGCGTACGTAAAGGCCCTGATGGACCAGCTGGGGCAGGTGGACATCGCCTGCAAGCTTGTATCTGCCGAGGACAACTGGACCGCGACCACGCGATTCGAGGATGCGATATAGGCTGTTTTCGGCAGTCGAGAGCGGCGCTTCCGCGAACCGTAGCCAGTGCGGAAGCGCCGTGGGCGCAGGCTGGGAGCCTACGTGATGTGGGCGCCTGCATGTGCAAAATGAGATAGCATGGGGAAAGACCTGCTTACAAGAGGGACGGGGGACGCTGTGGATGTCCGTGTGACGCAACAAGACGAGAGCACTATCGTGCTCGAGGTATCGGGCCGCATAGACGCGTGCACGCATAAGGATCTGCAGCGCGCGGTTGCGGACCTCGATTGCGCTGGTCATCGTCTCGTGTTCGATTTTCGGGATGTGAGCTACATCTCTTCCGCCGGCCTGAGGGTCATCATGTCGGCCGCGAAGAAGGTTGGCGGCGGCAATCTGAGCATCGTCAACGTGAACGACCTGATCTACGACACGTTTCGTATCGTCGGCTACGACGCGCTGTTCGATATCAAGCTGGCACAGGAGGGCGCGGCGACGTTCGTGCTGTCTTCCTTCAAGGAGATTCTCTCCACGTACTCATCCCGGTCCCCCCATGTCGAAATCGTCTCTCACCTGGGTGTTTCCTATACGTGGGAAAAGCTCGAAGCCTGCGCGCAGATAGTCGCGCACGATCTTCATGAGCAGGGCGTGCGCAAGGGCACCCACGTGGGCATCTGCTCGAGCAACTCGGCGAATTGGATCATCGCGTTCTTCGCCATCCAGAAGCTCGGCGGCATCGCGTGCCTCATGAACTTCAACTACAGCGCGAAGGAAATCGCCACCGTGTCGCTTGCGGGCGATATCACGCATATGTGCTACGGCGAGATTGCCACCATGAAGGACGAGGAGTCGTTCCTGGCGGACATTCAGGCGGCGGAAGATAACCAGATCCGCGCATTCTACAACATCAGCAGCGCCATCGACTTCACCGAGCGCCTGGGCGAGTACGACTCCGTGCGCGGCCTCTACGATGACAAGGTCGAGGTCGATGACGTATGCGTCATGATCTACACCTCGGGGTCCACGGGCACGCCCAAGGGCGTTCTGCTCTCGGCGTATAACATCCTCAATGCGTCGCAGGCCATGTCCGATGAGGTCGGGGTCGATGACCGCGACAAGCTGTGCCTGCTCATTCCGCTGTTCCATATCTTTGGCATGACCGCGGGCTTCTTCTGCAACGTGATGAAGAACGCCCTCATCGTCATTCCCGAGAGCACGCGCACGAATGCGCTGCTCGATACCATCGAAACCTTCGGGTGCACGCTCTTCCATTCCGTGCCCACGATGGTGCTGGCTGTCATGAACAACAAGGGCTTCTCGAAGGAGCGCGTTGCCACGCTCAGGTGCGTCATACTGGCGGGTGCTCCCGCCACCGCCACGCAGATACACAGGATGCGCGACATGTTCCCCTCGGCGCATTTCGTGACGGCCTACGGCCTGAGCGAGATGGCGCCGGTGAGCATGACGATGTACGACGACCCGATCGAGCGCGTTATCTCGACGGTTGGCATGCCCATCAGCAACATCCAGATTGCCGTCGTCGACCCGCAGACGGGCGTCGACTGCGAGCCAGGCGTTACCGGCGAGATCATCGTCGAGGGATACAACCTCATGTGCAGCTACTACAAGGTGCCGCTCGAGCTGCAGTCGGTTGACGACGGCGGCTGGCTCCATACCGGTGACCTCGGCTTCTTCGACGAAGATGGCTACCTGCATCTGACGGGGCGCGCCAAGGAGCTCATCATCCGCGGCGGCGAGAACATCATGCCCTCCGAAATCGCCGAGGCCATTTCGGCATTTCCCCAGGTGGCCGATGTGAAGGTGCAGGGCGTGCCGCATGACTTCTTTGGCGAGGTCGTGGGTGCGAGCGTTACCATGAAAGATGGAGCGACGCTCGACGTGGATGCCCTGCTGCAGTTTCTGAGCGGGCGTCTCGCAAAGTACAAGATTCCCGCGTACGTGTTCCAGTACGATGAGTTCCCCCTGCTCTCGAATGGCAAGGTGGATGCCGTGGCGCTCAAGCGTGACATGAACGCGCGGGCTGCGGCGCTCGAGCAGGGCAAATAGGCTGAGATAGGCGCGAGGGGGGAGCGGACATGTTCAAGAAGGTGCAGGGTCAGAAAAAGCCCCGTTCGCGCATGCTGCGGCAGAATCGCGTCACGCTTGTCTACCTCATTGCGCTTCAGCTGATAAGCCTGGTGGTGGGAGTTGTGCTCTTCGTTGGCCACGCGAGTAACGAGGTACAGCAGACGACCGCGATTCACGCCGAGATGTGCGCCGTCGTTGCCTACGACGAGGGTGGTGCATCGTTCGTCAACCAGGTTATGCAGTTGCATCAAGAGGCCAAGGAAAAGACGGGCGACCCCATGGCCGGCATCGACGCCGACGCCGCGGCTGCCATCCAGCAAGACCAGGCGTATCAGAATATGATCGCGAGGATGAATGCGGTGTATACGGAGGATGTCTTCGAGATGGCCTTGATTGGCTATGATGAGGAGAACCAGACGGCCGTCCTCGTGGCCGCCTCATCGGGGGATGAGTCCGACTTGACGGAAATCGGCGCTGTGGAGGAAATTCCCGAGGAGTTCCTCAAGAGGTCGCTTAGCGGGGATTTCGAGAAGTACACGGACTATACGATTCTTACGGGTTCGTCGCGCTTCTTGGCGGTGTATGCGTGCTATTTGGTTCCGGGCGACCCCTCTTCGGGCATCATGTACGCCGTGGGAACCGACTCGCGCATCATCCGCTCGGTCATTATGTTCATCACGCAGTACCTCGCCATCACGTTCATCTTGATCATGATCATCATGTTCAGGTTGAATAGGCGAACGATGCGGTTGCTGGTGCAGCCGACCGAGGCCATTACGAATGCCATCGACGAATACTCGCGAAATCGTTCGGAGGGGAAGCAAGAGGGGAATCACTTCAGCAATCTCGACGTCAAGACGGACAACGAGCTCGAGAACCTTGCCGAGACCCTTGCGCGTATGGAGCACAACGAAATCCTGTACGTGGACAAGATAGCCCAGGCGACGGCTGAGAGGGAACGCGAGGAGGCCGAGCTCCTCATGGCCGCGCGCATCCAGGAATCTGCGCTTCCCCGCGTCTTCCCGGCCTTCCCCGATCGTCCCGAGTTCGAGATCTACGCCTCGATGTCGCCGGCGCGTGAGGTGGGCGGCGATTTCTACGACTTCTTCCTCGTGGATGACGACCACCTGTGCATGGTGATTGCGGACGTTTCCGACAAGGGCATTCCTGCGGCGCTGTTCATGATGACCAGCAAGACCACCATCGCGAACCACGTGCGGATGGGCAAGTCTCCCGCCGAGGCGCTCGACGCCGCGAACAAGGCGATTTGCGAAAGCAATGACACGGGCATGTTCGTCACCGTGTGGGTGGCCATTTTGGAAATCTCAACCGGCCAGCTCACGGCTTCGAATGCCGCGCACGAATACCCCGTGGTGCAGCGTCCGAATGGCGCGTTCTCGCTGTACCGCGATAGGCATGCTGTGATGGTGGGCGTGCTGGAGGAGGCTCAGTATAGCGATTACAAGATGGTGCTTCGACCCGGCTCGAAGCTGTTCGTGTATACCGACGGCGTGCCCGAGGCCACGAACGCCGACGAGGACATGTTCGGCCTCGATCGCATGGTGGATGCCCTGAACGAGCATAAGGATGCCACGCCCGAGCAGGTTCTTACCAACATGCGCCGCTCCGTCGATGCCTTCGTGAAGGATGCGCCCCAGTTCGACGACCTCACCATGCTCTGCTTGGAGTATCGGGGAGCCAACCGCTCGTAGCGGCGCCGCCTGCTAGTGGGATTTGAATACGGACTTCACGAACACGCTGAGCGCGATGATGACCGCCGCGCAGCTGAGGCCGAGCCAGAGGATGTCGAGCCCCGCGTTGCCGCTGAGCACCTGCCCCAGGAAATAGACGCCGATCATCACCACGATGACGCTGACGAGGCGCTCTTTTAAGTCGTCGAAATCGTTGAACGTAAGCCATGCCGGCATCGGGATCTTATCGCTTATGAACAAGCTCGTGAGGCCAATAGACATGATGTAGAGCGCGACGGCGAGCAAAAACGTGTCGGCGTACTCCACGTATTCCAGGGCCAGCTTGTGCAAGTCTATCTCGTAGGTGATGAAATCGATGGTGGAGAGCACCAATGCGATCATCGTGCCCACCGCCAACGCGACGGCGGCGATGAGGAATCCCGTCGCGGGGATGGTCGCGATGATGCGGGTGCGGCTTGCCGTCTTGCGCCCCAGGGAGAGCTCGGCGTCGTCGCATTTGCCCGGCTGTTCCGTAGGATCGATCGTGCTCATGGGTGCCCCCTCCCGTGCCCTTTCGTTACTGGTAAGTATAGGTGAATCGGGGCGGAATGGGGCTGTGGTTGGAGTGGCGCGCCGCAAGGCCGGGAGGGTGGTTGCGGGCCCTCGCGTGGAAGCGCCCTGGGCGGCGCGTGCCTCCTTTTGGCCCGTGGGCGCGATGCGCCATCTGGGCATAACCGCGTGCTTGGGGTGGCATAATACCGATAGGGAATGGGAACGGGCAAAGGATGCGGGAATGCTTGTTACGCTGATGCGCCAAGACGATGAAGTGCTCGAATTCGACTTCGACGTCCCCTCGCAAGCTGTGCGGCATGTTCGGCTGCTTGCGTCGGCCGAGCTGGCGCCTTCTGGCATCGCCGATGGCTCGCAGCGGGCAAGCGAGCGCCTTGCGGCGTTTCTGCGCGAGCGGGCCATGAGCCCTCAACGCCCCGATTTCCCCGACGTGCTCGCTGCCACCGGGGCAGCGAATGCGCTCGAGCTTGCCCTATGTGCCGGAGGGTTTTCGCTTTCCGATCGGTATTGGTATCGCACGCCGCAGAGCGACCGCACGTGGAGTGCGTCCAATTTCTACGACAACGCTTGGGACCCCACGTTTTCCGAGGCGCTTCTGGCATGCGATTATGCGGCTCTTGCTCAGGCTGACGTTGCCGTGCCGGACGTTACCTGCGGTGGGACGCAGCGCAAGGCGTGGGTTATGCGCGAGGGCGTGCCCCATCTTCTGAAGGCGTCGAGCGACGAGAGCGGCGACGATCTCGTGGGAGGGGTGCTGGCCTCGCGCTTGCTCGCATTACTGCTGCAGCCAGGCGAATTCGTGCCGCACGAGTTGGTGCGCTATGGCGGCGCAACCTATTCCGCTGCCCCTCTCTGCCTCGAAGGCGATGTCGATTTGCTTTCCACTGCGGCATTGGGGAATGCGGAGCAGCGTCTGGCTTCCGATGGCACGTGGAAGCGTCCCCAGTGGGACGGCGTTGGCCGGGTTCTTTTCGCTCTGGGCGTCGAGGATGCGCCGCGCGCCCTTGCCAAGCTGGCGGTTGTTTCGTCGCTGTGCCTCTACGGCGACATCACCGCCTCCAATCTTGCCATCGCAAGCGATCGGGCCACGGGGGAGCTGCGGTTGGCTCCGCTTTACGATCTTGGTGGGTCGTTCGGGACGTTCAATCTCGATGCGGCGCGTCTTGCGTATGCGAACAGGCAGCTCGCGCTTCGCTTCGTGGGTTGGGGCTTCAGGGGGCTCGACCCTTCGTGGGATTATTCGTGGTGCGATCTGGCGCCGCTCGAAGGGTTCGGGGAGGCGATCGAGGAGGCCTTCGCGGGTTGCGAGGCCTTGGGCGACGAATTCCCCGCGTTTGCGCGCTCCCTCTTCGAGCTGCAGCTTGACTACGTTGCCGCAGTGATCGGCTGCTAGCCTTCCTCGCGAACGCCCACTTCGATGCGCTGGTACCATTTGGCGGGCAGAAGTGTGCCCGCGCGCCATTTCATCTTGCAGCAGGCGGGCCAGCTTTGGATTACCGCTTCCTGGGCCCTTCCCTCGTCGTCGACGAAGGGGGCGCGCACCGAAAACGAGCCCCGCTCCAAAAGCTCCTGCCGCTCGTCTGCGATGCCCAGTTCGGTTACGAGGTCGAGCGTGCGCTGGGCCGACCCGTCTTTTGCAAACGCCGTGCGCCAGTGCGCGCCGAGGTCCTCGTAGAACACGGTAAGGCCAAATGCGTCGGTGAGGCTTCCGTCGGGGTTCACGTCGAATTGCACGGTCGACGGGATTCCCAGTTCCAAAAGCGCCTGCGCCTGGTCGAGCATGTCGTCGCTCATTGCTTCGAAGCCCATTGCGGTAAGGTTTTCCCTCAACAGCCCAGGTTGGCGGATGGCATGGTCGTGCTCCTGCGGGGAGATGGTGGCCTCGAGTCGCACGGGGCTACCGGGCCTGTCGAAGAAGTGCCCCACGTATAGGGAGGTCCATCCCTCCGGCAGGCGGAGGACGGCGTCCAGGTACCCCGGATAGCGATCGTTCGCCCCCACGGCTTCGAGCAGCCCTTCCGCCAGGTAGGCGTATCCCTTGTGTTTGAAGTACACGCCCGACACGGTGCCGATGGGTATGCCCTCGTGCTTGTCGCAGGCGAACAGGAAGTCGCTGTCGTGCGCGTAGGGCTGGATGAAGCGAATGGCCGCGCGGCACTGCTCGTTCCAAGAATCTGGCACGAGCTCCTCGGTGAGCTCGCCTTTGTACAGTCCGACATGGAGATCGCAATGGGGTTCGCCCATCAGCGGCGTTTCGAGGCAGAAACTCGGGTGAAGCCCGCCGGGGGCGAGCACCCTGTAGGCGGGGAGCATGCTCGTGGCCGCCGCCCCAAGTAGGCGGTCGTTCCAGCCCGCCTTTTCGATGCGGCGCAGTGCGCTTTCCATGAGCTCGATGTAGCTAGGTGGGTTCACGATTCTCCTTCGAGGTACGAAAAAAGCCATACCCCTCGCGAAAGGGGCATGGCACATGTGCAGATTGCATCTGCCGAGCAGATTGAGCGGAGCTTACTTGCCAGAGGAGGCGCAGGAACGTGCGTCGTCCCAATACTTGCTGCCGCCGGAAACGCCATCCAGCTGCTCGTCGGTGAGCTCGATCTCTTCGTCCTGGAGGAACTTCATGAGCTCTTCCTTGGAGTCGATCTTCACGAAACGATGCTGCTGCTCTTTGCTCAAGTCCTGAACGGAATCGACCTTCTTCATGGGAACCCCCTAATGGCGCATAGCCCTTTTAGCCCTTAGATATCTGTAATTTTACGCATGGGAACGAGCGGAATCAAGCGACTCCAGGTGATGGTTGGGCAACGACGCGCTGAATGAGGGCGGCAGGCGAGAGCGGGTTTGGCGCGTAGGGCGGTGCCTTTCGCCGAGTGCTTGTCTCGTCTGGGCTCCGGTAGGGGGGCGCCATGAACGGCGAGATGCTGGATCTGGCGGGAGGGCGCCCGCGAAGCGGCGGAGCACAGCGCGACATGCACGAGGCCCCGCGGCGCCGGGATGGGTCGCGGGGCCTCGGTGGTGCTTGCGGATGAACTTCGCGCTAGAACTTCGCGTGGAAGATCACGTTGTCGTCTTCCCAGAAGCGGATCTTGATTTCCCTCTGGGCGCAGTTGGCGCCGACGTTGAGGCTGGTGGTCCAGATGGATGCGTCGTCGCGTAGCGGCTTCTCGTCCTTTTCGCAGCCCATGCCGTAGAAGGCGCACAGCTTCTCGTACTTGCTCATGACGGAGGGGTCGAAATTGCCCTCGGCATCGTAGCGGATGTGCAGGCTCGCGTAGGCAGCGGCTCGCATCGCCTCGAAGTTGTCGTCGTTAACGGCCCAGCCGGTGGTGAGGTTGCGCAGCAGGCGCCAGTACTCGTCGTAGTACGGCTTGAGCTCTGCGCGCTTTTCGAGGTCGGCGCAGGCGTCGTATTCGGCGGTCTTCGCGGCGAGCGCGTCGATGCCCAGCTCTTCGCCGTTAACCGCGAACGTGTAGGAGCCATCGTCGATGACCAGGCGACCGATGGCCACGGCCTCGTCGAAGTACTGCTTGATCATCGGGTCGTAGCTAGATTCCTCGGCCTGCTTGTACAGCTTGGCGGAGATGAGCATGCGGCCATCGTCCATGACGGGCCACTGGAAGACGTACTCGGAGCGCCAGTCCATCTGCGGAACGCCCTCGTTGTCCTCGAAGGCGATTTGGTTGTAGCGATGCAGGCGGGTGCCGTCGGTGATGCGGTGGGACTCGCCGAGCCACAGCGTCTCGTTGCGCCACATGATGGGCTTCATGGCATCCATGGCCTCTTCGAGCGTGTCGACGCCGCGGATGGCCTTGGAAGCCATGTCGAGCCTGCCATGGCCAGGGCCAGTGGTCTCGAGCGCGTTCCACTTTGGTGTGATGTAATAATTAGCCTGGCCGTACTGGTACGGCAGGTAGTTAATCTGGTCTTGCGCAAACTCGATGATGCCATACTCGCCGGTGGCGTCGCCGATGAGGCAGCAGAGGTTGTTGTTCTGCACGGCCATGCTCATGCCCGGAGCGGGTGCGATGGTGTACCAGTCGTAGCTGTTGTCGATGAATTCCACCGCTTCCTGCACGGTGGCGCAGTTTTGGGAGACGATCTGGCAGAGGTTCGTGGTGCATACGCGCAGCTCGCTCCAGGGGGTGCCGTCGTCGCGGGTCTTCTCGCCGCGGGAGGAATGCAGGCCGAAGCAGCAGAGCTCCTTGGTGTATTCGCGCAGGTTAACCTCGATGTAGAGGCCCTTCTCGTTGATGCAATCGCACGCGGACATCATGATCATGGCCGCCATGTCGGGGTCGATTTCCTCCATTTGCTGAATCTCGGCATAGGGCTTGTAGAAGCCGGGGGAGTACGACACGCAGAAGTTCTGGTACTTGCCCATGGTGGTCTTGAACACGTAGGCAGGGCTCTGGGAGATGTCGAGGTCCATGTTGCGTCCCACGATGACTTCGCCCTTGCTGTTGCGCTTCACCATGGCGGTGCAGCCGAAGTAGGGGGATTCGCCGTGGTCGGCAAGGTAGTTGCCGCCGATGCGGCCCGCCTCCAGAATGGCGGGATCGGTGAAATCGGGCAGTTCGATGACGTAGTTGCCCAGGTCCCTAAACCCCTTGTGCTCAACGATCTTGGATTCCCACATCTTTTCGCATGTTTGCATAGCAGCCATGTTTCATCCCCTTTTCAATCCCTATTTTCGCTTTGTGCGCTAGGTACCAGTCTATTGGGACGAGGGCTTGCGTAGGAATTTTGTAAATTACTTGTAGCGTTCGTGATTGTATGAACGTTATACGAGATGAGAGCATTGTTTTGACTAGCTTGCCTCACCTCCACCTGAGCGTTTCGGCGCGCTCTTCATGGGCTCGATGCGGATCGTCGGATTCTCCCACCCTTATAGGGGTCGCAATGCCCCGTTCGGGTGAAGTGATGGCGCTGCTCTGTAGCGGGGACCTGCGTGGATGCAGCCCTTCCATCTGGGTCCCCTCGTAAATTCCGGGGGTCATAATGGATATAATTTCACGTAGCAGCTAGGGGCAAATCAATCGAGTGGGGCCATTGAAATCGAAGGAGCAATCCCATGCGCCAAGTATCCGACACGCATGTTTCTATGGGGGAAGTCGGCTCGTCTGAGTCGCATGCATATACCAAGCATAAGGACCGTTTGCCCGAAAAGACGGTGCAAAAGATTCGCGGCATTTTGGAGGAAGCCGGGGTCGAGACCACGGTCAACTGGGGCGATAGCGAATACGAGGGCGCCTATTCCAATCGCGTGAGCATCCCCGGATCGCTCATGGGAACGAATGGCAAGGGGACTACGCGTGAGTTTGCCCTGGCCAGTGGCTACGCGGAGTTCATGGAGCGCCTTCAGAACAACATCCTGACCACCTTCAGGCGCATCTCGTATGCCAACCATGATGCCTGCGGTTTCTACGATCAGCCCGACGAGCGCATGGCGTCTGCGGCGGATGTCGTGGCACGCCATCAGAGGGGCCTCGACGAGATTTTTTCGGTGCTGGGCTATTGCGATGACGATAGCCGCCGGGCCGCGCTCGAGAATCTTGCGCTCGCGTGCTATGGGCGTGCCGATGGAACGTTGCCCGAAGTGCCGTTTGCAGACGTCACCGAGGGGGAGGTCATATGGATGCCCTCCGCGTTCGTGCGGCAGGCGTATGGCTCGAATGGTATGGCTTCTGGCAACACGTTGGAGGAATGCCTGGTGCAGGGCCTATCCGAGATATTCGAGCGCTATGTCAACCATTGCATCATGAAGGACGACGTGACGCCCCCGTCCATTCCGCGCGACTATCTTGCGCAATGGGACGTGAGCGATATTATTGCGGACATCGAGGAGTCGGGGCGCTATCGCGTGCATGTGTACGATTGCTCGATGGGCGGAAAGTACCCAGTGGTCATGTCGCTCATCGCCGACCGCATCGATGCGACGTGCGGCATCAAGTTCGGAGCTCATCCCTCGTTGCCCGTTGCCGTGGAGCGTACGCTCACCGAGGCATTTCAGGGGCGCAATGCTGCCTCGTTTACGCATATCAACGAGTTGTCGAGCGACGACGAGGCGGTTGTCGACCTGTGGAACCTGCGCAGCATCATGCGCGATGGCTCGGGCCTGTATCCCACTCGTGCATTTTGCGGCAAGCCAAGCTGGGATTTTGCCCCGTGGGGTGCTGCCGAGGGGGCCACGAACGAGGAGATGCTCAAGGGCATGCTGAGCATCTTGGAGCGTGAGGGGCGCCATCTCATCGTGAGGGATGTTTCTCACCTGGGCTTTCCCTCGTGCCATATCATTGTGCCCGGCTTTAGCGAGCTGAATGAGGGCACCGCGGATATCATCGAGGCCGAATTGCGTTGGGGCGCGCGTATGGACGTGCTTGGCCATTTCCCGCGCCTTACGGACGAGGAGTTTCAAATGCTCCTTGAGCTCGAGCCTCCCGTTACGGCTCCGAACGCGCAGGTGATCGACATGTTCTCCAGGCCGTTCGTGGGCGGCAAGATGGACTGCTGGCGCGTGTATGGTTTCCTGCGCCTCTCGCGCGGGGAGTTCGAGAAGGCGCGCGACCATTTTGAGCGCTTTTCCAGGAACATGGACGAAGTTGGGGCGCTCTATTGGCGTGCGCTTGCGGCGTATTGCGATTGGCGCGCAAAGGGCGAGACGCATGAGGATGCACTGCAGTTGGTGGGGCTTCTCTATCCGCCGGCGTTTCAGCGGCGCGTGGCGCGCGACACGCAGGATTACGAGCATATGATGGAAACCCAATTCCCACAGATGAACTGCGATGATTGCGAGCGTTGCGATATGGGCGCGGGAGGATTCTGCGGTGGGTTGGTGAACAAACGCGCTTACGCGAAGATTCTAGCAGCACTGGCAAAGAGCAATGTTCGACAGGAACCCCTGCTTGAACGCCTTGCTGCACTTGAATCTGAAACAACGAAGTAGTGCCGTTTTGAATCTGGGACAACGAAGTAGTTTCGTTGCCGTGATAGGCTGGGCACTTGCGGCTATCAGTGGGATGCGGGGTGCGGTGGACGATAGTTCGTCGCGATAAGGATTCTTGCACCTCGCGTTTAGGTGCTTGCATTGCGCCAAGCCTTGTTGCTCTCTCTAAAAACGCATGGCAGCGGATTCGCGAACGCCGAGGTTCGCGAATCCGCTGCGTTTGTAAGTGCGTTTTGCCGGGATAGCCCGAAAAATGACAAAACTTTCGAGTGCAGAGACACGAGCGTTGCGCGTATTCGCGAAAATGCCTGATGGCAAATTAGGCTGGTCTTGCCTTTTGAGGATGTTGCCTACGATACGCAACAAAAGGCCTGGTAAAATTCAGCTAGCAATACAATTATGTCTCTGTAAATTGAAAAATTGTCAAAAAACGGGCGATGTGGTCAAAGGGGAATACGCCTAATCGGTCGGTGACTCGTGTGGGGTCGCCGAGAGGAGGCATTATGCCCGCATCGCTTTACGTGAGTCATGACTCTGCGCTTGCCTATTGGCGCACGAATCCCGCTCGGTATGTCTTGGAGGGTGGAGAGAGGAATATCAGGTCGCTTCGAGAGGGCGCGCGCACTGCCGAGGAATTTCGAGTGGCCAATTTATCCGAACTGGATTTTGGCTGCCCTCCAGTGCATATTCTCGTTGATGCATCGAGCCCGCCGAGATGTCCCGATGGTTACAGGCTCCATAAGCAGTATATACAGTTACCCAATCACGCACTGTACCCATTGTGGGATGGAGTGCACGTCGTGTCGCCTGAGCTCTGCTTTGTGCAAATGTGCCATGCGCTTTCGCTTGTCGAGGCGTTCGAATTGGGGATGGAGTTCTGCGGCACTTACGCTCTTCGACCTGGCTCTCTCGAAGGAATGGTCCAGCGCGAATATGCGCTTATTGACGCGACCACGCTGCCGCAGCGCTTGAAAAGCTGGCGAGGTTTGCCGGGTCTTCCGCGTGCCCGGAGGGTGGCGAAGTATCTCGTTGGTGGCTCGGCTTCTCCCATGGAGACGAAACTTTACCTGATGCTGTGCCTCCCGTTGCAATACGGAGGCCGCAATTTCGGCCGACCCACGCTGAACGCCACGATTGAGTTGACGCCCTCCGAGCGCGAAATCCTTCGGGTCGCGAAGGTCAAGCCCGACATGCTTTGGCGGGATAAGAAGCTCATCGTGGAATATGATGGGCGCTACCATGAGGGCGAAGAGCAGTCGAAATACGATGCATTGCGCGCGACCATTCTCGAGGGGAGAGGCTATGAGGTTCGTAGGGTAATGCGCCATCAGATGAACGACCCGCTTGCGTTCGATGCGCTCGCGGATTCGATCGGATCGTATTTGGGGGTTCGCGAGCGCCCCGCAACAGCCAAGCACCTTCAGGCGCGCGATAACCTGCGGAAGTCGCTCTTCTAGCTACGTATATGCGCTGGTGGAAGTTGTTTGTGTTGGGCGGTGGCAATTTCGCCTGCGTAAGTCCAAGCTAATTGATTGGACGTTCAGTAGACAGGCCTGTTTGCGATTCATGAGTTCGGGTTGACGTGCCAGTGCGGTACGGGGCGAGATCGGGAGGGTAGTTCTGCGTGCCCATTCTACGGGTGAGTTGGATCGCGCTCGCTTTGCACGTTGGCTTGCTGGCCAAATCGCTGCTGCGCGACGAGCGTAGCAGCGATGGTGCGTGGGGGTGTGCGGTCTTGCGCTGGTGACAGAGGGACGGTTCTGCTGTCACCGTTGTGGATCTGGGTTGGGCGCTAGAAGTCCGAACTGCAAACGCGGGGGCATGTCTGGTCGGAGCACCAAAGTGACCAGCTGATTCCAGCGCCCGAAACTGCTTTGAGCTCCTCGTCGGATAGCTCGTAGCCTTCTTCCTTGGCGAGCGCTAATACCTCTTCGGGCGTCTTGCATTTGCGTGCCTTGTCTTGCAATTCGGGTGATAGGTCCTTGAAGTCCATGCTGGTCTCCTTGGTCGAGTTGCACACGCACCTGTGTATGTCGCGCGGGAATGGTGGGCGATTCCCCTTGTGCGTTCGTCAACGTAACGTGAACAAGAGGGCGAGGAGTGACAAGGGGACGGTTCTTCTGTCACCATTCTCGTCTTGTCGCCTTGTTATCGCCGCTGCCTCGGGCGCAACCGTGCGGGGCGAAAGCGAAGGGTGACAGCGGAACCGTCCCCCTGTCACCTGATGAAGTGACGCGTGCAGACTGTCGAATGTCCGTAATAGCCGCGACGGGGCCTTTAGCGCCTATCTATTAGGCCTACCTAATTCCTCCTTGCAATTCGGAAAAGTTATACTACCCTAACTTCTTAGTACTGATGAGCATTTGCGCAGGTCTTACGAGGGAATAAGGTGAGGGTATGGACATTCAATTCGGTGATATTCAGGAAACGGCGCTTATTACGTTGGCGATTCGCGCGGGTGAGACGGCTCGTCCGAATGCGCGCATTCGCGACGAGAAAGCATCTGAGATTATTCGCGCTCTCGGTGTCGACGTAAGTAAGTACGACCATTTCATGTCACACGAGGGAGTGGTGGCGCGAACCATCATGTTCGCCGACACGTTGCGTGGGCTTATCGCACGGTACCCCGATGCCATATGCGTGAACCTGGGGTGTGGCTTCGACGACAAGTTCACCCAGGTCGACAACCAGCGCATTAATTGGTTCGACGTCGACCTGCCCGACCAAATCGAGGTTCGGCGCAAGGTGTTCAGCGATCGCCCGCGATGCGTCATGGTAAGCGGCAGTGCGCTTGACGATTCGTGGACGAGGCAGCTTCCGAAGGACCGGATGTGCATCGTGGTCGTGGAGGGCGTGTTCCAGTACTTCACCAAGGAAGAAACCGCGCAATGTTTGCATATGCTTTGCGATAGCTTCGATTATGGCTATGTTCTAGCTGAGATGAACTCTCCGAAACTGGCGAAGTATTCCGACCATCACGACACCGTGAAGAATACGAATGCCAAGTTTCAGTGGGGAACCGACAGCGGTGAGGAATTTGTTGCGCTGGAGCCGCGTTTGCATCTGGAGTCTGAAACGAGCTTCAATGACGAAATGAGCAAGTACTCCTTGCGCGCGAAGCTCTTCGCCGCGACGGTGGGGAAGAACCTGAACAATCGTCTAGCGGTGTTCAGCTGGTAGCTCGGGTGACAGGGGGACGGTTCTTCTGTCACCCGTTGCTGTCACCTTAGGCAAAACCGCGTTCGGTGAAAGGATTGGGGAGGTGACAGCAGAACCGTCCCTCTGTCACCTGGTTAACTAGCGGACGAAGTTGGTGCGGACGCGCTCCTCTACTTTTGGCAGGCCGAACGCTTCCTTGCCGAGCTTGATGCTCTTGATGAGGAACGCCATGTTGCGCGCCACGACGCGCATCTGCTGGAGGCCCTCTTCGTCCTGAGAGCCTTCGCCTTGGGCGCGTCCGTGCAGCCCGTTCCAATACTGGCCGGTCGCGATGGGCATGCCGGTAAGGGCGAAGAATTTGTTGAGTTCGTCGTAGGTAGCCGATGTTCCACCGCGGCGTGCCACGGAAATGCCCGCGCCCACCTTCATGGTCTTGTCGAAATGCGTGCTGTAGAACAGGCGATCGAGCAGGGCAACAAGCGTGGGGTTGGCGCTGCCGAAGTACACGGGCGTGCCAACCACCAGGCCATCTGCCTTTTCGAACTCGTCGGCGATCTCGTTCACGATGTCGTCGAACGTGCATTTCCCCGTCTTTCCGCATGTATCGCATGCGATACAGCCGCGTATGTCCATCTGTCCAACTTGGCGGATGGTGCAGGAGATGCCCTCTTCCTGGAATACGCGTTCCATTTCGTCGAGGGCCAGTGCGGTGTTGCTGTGCGAACGGGGGCTTCCGTTAAGCATGAGGACGTTCATGTGCTTCTCGCTTCTATTTTCTTGCGGTCTGATTTCGCGTCGCGCTGGGCTGCCACGATCTGCGCTGACTTCGCTTCGCGCTGGGCTGTCGTGATCCGGGTTGACTTTGTGCGGCACTAAGCTGCTATGAGCTGAGCTGGGCCTGGCCGAGTCGGTGGCGGCTATTCGTGCAGTGCGTCGAGGATCTCGCCAACGCTTCGGCGCACTTCAGCTTTGGCTTTCTCGATGTCGATGGTCTTGTATTCGCCATTCTCGTAGAGCACCTTGCCATCGCACATGGTCAGCAGCACGTCGGCGCCGTTTGCGCTGTACAGCAGGTTCGTCGCCATGTCGTAGACAGGGCACATCCAGGGCGTATCGATGTCGATGACCACCAGGTCGGCTTTCTTGCCTACGGCAAGGACGCCGCAATCGGAGCGCCCCTGCGCGCGTGCGCCATTCGCCGTAAGCATTTGCAGCGCTTGCTTCGGCGTGATGATGGTGGGGTCGAGGGCGTTGCCCTTTTGTGAACATGCGAGCAGGTATGCGCTCTGCAGAATGTTGTGCGTATTGTTCGAGGCCATGCCGTCGGTGCCCAGGCTGCAGTTCACGCCGGCGTCGATCATGGCTTGCACGGGCGCGAATCCGCTGGCCAGCTTCATGTTGCTGGCGGGATTCAGGCTTACGTTCACGCCCTTGCGCGCCATGAGCTCGATGTCACTGGGTTCTACCCACACGCAGTGCGCGGCGGTAATGGGGACGTCGAACGCCCCCAGCGAATCGAACCAGGCGGCCGGGGTCATGCCGTCGTGTCGCTGCTTGCATTCCTCGTGCTCGGTCTGCGTTTCCGACATGTGAATATGCAGGCCGGCGTTGTTCGCCTTGGCTTCCGCAACGCAGCGCTCGATCATGCCCTGCGGCGTGGTGTATTCGGCGTGCACGCACATGTCGATGCGAATGCGCCCGTCGGCCGCCAGATGGTACTCGCCGAAGAGCTGTTTGTTCAGCGCTGCGACGGGCAGCGTGTCGTAGTCGGTTTCCACGAAGCACATGGTGCCGCCATCGCAATGGTTCGCCTTCATGCCTGCTTCGATGGCGGCGTTGCAGCGGTCTATGGTTCCGAAGTACATGTCGGTATAGCCCACGATGCCGTAGCGCAGCATTTCGGCTTGCGCGAGCATGCAGCCCCAATAATGGTGGCCGCGTTCCACGCTCATTTTTCCCTCGAAGGGCCAAACGGTGTCGTTGAGCCATTGCTGCAGGGGCTGGTTTTCCGCGTAGCCACGCAGGAGCGTCATGGGGGTGTGCGCGTGCGTGTTGTAGAAGGCGCTCATGAGGAGCTTGCCGTGTCCGTCGTAGCGCTCTCCGAAGCGTTCGGGATCGGTGGGCTCGGTGGCACCTACGTAGGTGATGGTGCTGCCTTCAACTCCTACGAACTGATCCTTCTGCCAGTCGAGGTTTTCATCGAGAACATTGATGTGGGTGAATAGCATCATCGGCCCCCTTCGCTGCGCCCTTCGTTATTGAAGGATGATACCCACGTGATATCCTTTTCGCAAGGAGAACGTGCGTGCGCGGCATATTGGAGGTGGGGATGAAATCCCAGTTTGAAAGGGCTTTGACGCTTCATCCCGACACGATTCACGATGCTGTTCGCGCGTACTATGGTCGCACGCTTTCCGATTCCGATGACCTGCATAGCAATGCAACGCATTGCCAGACGGTGCCGCCTCCCAAGTACGTGCGCGACGTATTGCCTCTTATCGCCGATGAGGTGGTGAGTCGCTTCTATGGATGCGGCAGCCCCATTCCGCCGGCGCTTGAAGGGTGCACCGTGCTCGACCTGGGCTGTGGCACGGGCCGCGACGTGTACGTTCTTTCCAAGTTGGTGGGTCCCCGCGGTCGTGTTATCGGGGTCGACATGACGCCCGAGCAGCTGGAAGTTGCCCAGAGCTATCGCGAGTACCATGCGCGGCAGTTCGGCTACGACCAGTCGAATGTGGAGTTCCGCGCTGGCTATATCGAGGACCTGGCTGCCTGCGGAATCGAAGACGCATCCGTTGACCTGGTGGTATCGAATTGTGTCGTCAACCTTTCACCATTTAAGGACCTGGTCTTTTCGGAAGTGTCCCGCGTCCTGAAGCCAGGCGGGGAATTTTACTTTTCGGATGTGTACGCTTCGCGACGTTTGCCCGAAGAGCTACGCAACGACCCCATTCTGCACAGCGAGTGCCTGGGTGGCGCCACGTACGAGCCCGACTTTCGCGCCCTGATGGACGGGGCTGGCCTGGGCCACTACGTTTGGACCGTCGACGATCCGCTGCATATTGGCGATTTGAGCATAGAGACGCGCGTGGGATTCACTGCGTTCCGGTCGCGTACCGTACGCGCCATAAAGTGCCCGCAGGGTGCG
>JAILNP010000096.1:0-13494 GCA_024691475.1 Eggerthellaceae bacterium | reverse complement strand
CGACGTCACCGAGTTCAAGCAGCCCTGGGGCAAGGCCTACTTCGCGCCGGTCTACGACTTCGGCAGCAAGGAGATCGTCGCATGGTCGACTTCGCTGCACCCCAACATGGCCCAGCAAATCGAGCTGCTCGACCAGCTGCTCTCCAAGAAGCCGGAGGGCTCTGCCCCAATCCTGCATTCCGACATGGGCTGGCAATACCAGCAGGCCGGATGGTGCAACAGGCTGAGGGAGGCGGGCGTCGTGCAGAGCATGTCCAGGAAGGGCAACTGCATCGACAACGGCGCGACGGAGCAGGTGTTCGGCCACCTGAAGGACGAGTTCTTCCGTGACCAGGTATGGCCGAGCTTCGATGCGTTCAAGAGGGACCTCGACGCCTACATCGTCCACTGGAACACGAGGAGGCGTCAGGTTAAACTGAAGGGACTGACCCCGGAGGAGTTCCGGAATCAGTCCCTGCATGCGGCCTAGGCCGCTTTATTTGCCCGCCCAAGAACCGGGGTGCAGTTCACGCGTGGCAATGGGGCCGAACGGTCATACGCTGAGCTTGCTAGTCATCGTCACTGCCATGCAAAATGGCGTGCTCCATGGCGCGCAGCTCTTCGGGCGTGTTCACATTTACGAAGCAACGGCCACGCGGCTCGGCGTCGAGCACGCGCTTCTGGGGAAACTCGCACACCTTTACCAGGGGGTAGAAGCTCTGCACGCGCTTTTCACCCTGCTCGAGCATCTTTTCGACCGCATCCAGGCACGTCTTGCGGCGATACACAGCATGCATGGGCTCGAAGCCATGCTTGTTGACGGGCACTACCACGTCGGCACGCGTCTGGCACAGCTCGAACGCCTCGGCGCTCACCAGGCGCGGCGAAGCAAACACCATGTCGCACGCCACGACGGCCACGAACGGAAACGTTGCGGCCTGAAACGCCGTGAGCATGCCGGGAAGCGCGCCGCGTTCATCGCGCACGTCGCGCACCAGGCGAATGCCGCGTTCGGGATACACGCTATGCAGGAATTCCAGGTTCTCGGGCTCGTTCGTGGTGATGATGAGCTCGTCAGCCACGGGAGACAAGCGCTCCACCAGGCGCATGATGAGCGGACGACCGCAGAAGGGCACCGTCGCCTTGCTGCGCCCCATGCGACTGCTTTCGCCGCCGGCCTGAATGACCACGCTCACACGATGGCGCGTAAAGCGCTCCTGCAGGAAATCGCAAAGCTCTTGCTTGTCATTGAGGTCGAACGACGGAATGTCGTACAGCTGAGCCGCCTCGATGGCAGCCGGAATGTCGGTGGCAACGGCAACGGTAGCGCTCGTGGGCATCTTGCCGGGGTGCACCGCGGAACCAGGAGCGGGAGCTTCTTCGGGAGCGCCCAAGCGCGCGGCACGCGCGGCCTGCACGAAGTCCTCCGTAAGAGGTTCGCCTGCGCGGGCGGCAGCGAGAAACGTTTCCGCCACCTGCTCGTCATGGGGATTGCCGGCACGCATGACCTCGATGGTGGGCAGGCCGCTCTTGCGATATCCCTCCACCACTACCAGATCGTGACCAGGCATGCGATGCACGATCTCGTTGCATTCGGCTTCACCGTCGAACGTGCGAATGGTGGCAATCTGGCCAGGCGAAGAAATCACCACTTCCGTAGCGCCCGCCTGGCGGTGGCGCCACGAGTCCTTGCCGGGGATGTCGATGTCGAACCCGCTATGACCATGGTGTTTCACGCTGCCCACGTCGAGCCCGCGCGCCGTCAGCTCGGCAATGATCTTTTCCACGAGCGTGGTCTTGCCCGAATTATGACGTCCCACGATAGCCACCGCGGGGCTTTGCAACATCATGCGCGTTGAATCCATGTATCCTCCCCGAAAATCGTCGCTGATTTGCCAGTATAGCAATCCCGACATGCAGGAAAAGCGCCGTCGGCAAACGGCTTAAAACCATGCGTTGCGCGCAGACAACCTCCCTCGATCGCCCGCGCGTGTCCGCCTACTTATTCTTGTTCTTGTGGTACTTCAGGCTACGGCGATAATTCATCATCCCGAAATTGTTCTCCATCTCGGGATAATCCATCTCGGTGCGCTCGGTGCGCCCATTGGCCACGTCCTGCGCAAATACCTCGGTAGAGAGCGTAAGCGCATCGCGCAGGCACACGTCTTCGCACGTACGACACTGCACGCAGTAGCCGGGGTAATGCTCGATGCCGAAGCGCTCGTCGTCATCGCTGTCGCCATTCCACATGCGAATGGCGCCCGTGGGGCAAAACACGGCGCACATGCGGCACCCGGTGCACTTGTCGTGATCGATGACCACCTGGCCAAACATGCGCGACTCAATGAGATAGTCTTCGGGTTCGCCCAGCTCGTTCAAGCTTGATAGCAAACGCTCGCGACGAGGCGGAACGCTATGCGGCAACGTGCCGTCTTCCGTGACGCGACTGAATTTCGGCTCCTCGGGAGGCTTCACGCCCAGCGTGCTCTCGAGCGCAAAGTCGGCGGTGACCACCGCGGCTTCGCGCGCACTACCACGCATGCCGCGGAAGAAATCGCGACGTGCGGCGTCGAATGCGGCGTCACCCTTGCGTGCCGCACGCGGCAACTTCGCGGAAAGCTTCATGCGCGCATCGCTGTTCCAGGTTTCCAGCAGCAAGTTCGCATCCGCCTCGACCGCCTGCGCCATGAGGAACCCCGTCGCATGCGGGCACTCCTCGCACTCGCCATGCACGACGCGCACGCGATGCGCCCCCGCGGATGCCAGCGCGCACACCGCACTTTCGTCCACATGCCCCACGCAGGGGACGGTTACGACCTTCGCTGGCTCGAACAGCCCTTCGGCTTGCTTGAGCATGCGCTCGCAGGCGATGATGACCAAGCGGGGTTCTTCCTCGCCCGCCACGCGCGCCGCCTCGTCCACCGCAGCCATGGCAGCAGCGCACTTGTGCAGGAACTCGCCATCGGAAGGTTCGCGGGGCTCCAACGCACCCGTGGGGCATGCCGTTGCGCACGTGCCGCAGCCGATGCACGCATCGGGCTCCACCGAAAGGCTGTTCGTGGCGGGGTCGACGGAGATTGCACCCGTAGTGCATACCTCGGCGCACCGACGGCAACGCACGTTACGATTGCGCACGACCACGCACTTGCGTTCGTGAACCCGAATAGCCGAACCCTCAAGCTTCTGAAGCAGTTCGACGGTATCTGCGATGTTGGGCATACCTTCTCCTTATGCAGCGCGCAGCGTACGCGCATCCGCCCGATTGGTTCGGGCTTTCTCGTCTTGCAGCATTATACGCACAGCCGCTCATGCGGCATCGTCCGCTGCGGACAGTTTCCAAGCCGCAACCAAAATCAAATCGGGCCAGATGCATGCAACACGCATCTGGCCCGAGTCATGCACACGCCGGCAGTGGGAGGGATGCGCCGGCAGGCGATTAGAAGATGGGTGGCCTACGCCTCTTCGGCTTCAGCTTCCTTCTTCACGACCTTCTTCTTCACGACCTTCTTCTTGGGAGCCTCGGCCTCGATCTTCTCGGGCTCGGACTCTTCCTCGGCCTCTACTGCCTCGGTCTCGGTCTCCTCTTCGCCTTCCTTCATGCCGGAACGCAGGTTCTTGATGGTACGACCGATGGAGCTACCGAGCTTTGGAAGGTTCTTGGGCCCGAAGATGAGCAGAACGACAACGAGGATGATAACGAGCTCGGGAACGCCAATACCGCCAAATTTCATGAGTGCCTCCTATGGCTTCATTCTTCGCATGTTCGCATGCATTGCTTCTCGTTTTAGGGACCCATTTGCAGGCCCGCGCCCCGCATGACAGCCTATTTCGCTGTCATGCACCGCATTTCGGGGTTTGGCGCCCCGTGCGGTCGGCACGTTGAGCAGTATGCCTTATGAGCTGGGTGTTCTTCTATCACGCAAAATAAGGAAATCCGAAAATATCGTCATTTTCTTGTCATGCAAAGTGAGTAGTGGCCCGATTTTCGCCCGAATCGCGCATCTGGTATCATCAAGGCAGCAGGAAACGAGATTGGCGCGGAACCGGTGGCAGTTGCCACCCGCGCAAGAGAGGTTCACGGTCATGACGGAAGCGCAAAAGCCCGCAAACGAGCTCTCCTCGCGGCGCATTGTCGGCTTCGCGTGCAACCAAGGCTTCGTCTTCTTCCTGTTCTACATGGGCCTGAATCGTACGCTCGATTTGGGAGCTTTTTCGTTCGAACGCGCCGACTTGGCATTCGTGCTTCTCTTCATGGTGGTGGGCTTCGGCGTGCCTCGCGCCCTGCCGCACAAAGCACGCGAAACGGTACTCGCGCGGCCCTTCATGTTCGCGTATGCGGCCATCATGGCAATCGCATCGCTGCTTCCCACGCTCTTCCCCGACGCACCCCAAGCGCTCGTCGTAGCCGAAGGCGCGCTCATCGGCATTCCCAATTCGCTATTGCTAACTGGTTGGGGCCGGTCGTTCGGGCGCGTATCCACCCGCACCTCGGTGCCCGAAGTGTTCACCGGCTCGCTTCTGGGCGCCTTCCTCTGCGTGGTGTTCTCGTTCGTCACCACAAGCGAAATGCTCATCGCCATTCGCCTGCTGCCCATTATCAGCGCGCTGTACATCTACGCGTCCGACCCCGGCGATCGCGCGCCCCTGGCCGCCAACGAATCAGTGCGCGAACAGGCGGGCAATCTTACCCTCAAGATTCTCAGCGGCACGCTGCTCTTTGGCATGGCGGCAGGCCTCATGGAAACGTTCGGCACCGATCCGGGCTCCGCGGCCAGCCCCCACTACCAGCTCTCCATGGTGCTGTTCGGGGCATTCCTCATCGGATCGCTCTCGCTGCTTACGTCCGATGGATTCGGCAAGGGCGCCGCGCTGAACAAGACGTACCGCCTGGCCGTATTCCTCATGCTATTCGGCACGCTCATGGTACCCCTGGCGGAATCGGGCGCCGTGCCCCTGCCGGGCGATGCCGTGGTGCTCGCCGGCTACCTGGGCCTGGAAGCGGTGCTCATTTCGTTGTTCCTGGTCATGGCTAGCATCGAGGGAATCGACGCCTTCGCATCGTTTTCGGTTGGGTTCACGGCCCTGTTCGCCGGCGAACTTGCTGGCGTGCTCGTAGCCAACGGCATCGACGCCGCATGGGACACGGGCACCACGCCCTACGTGGTCGTCGTTATCGCCGGCACGCTCGTGCTGCTTTCCTACGTGTTTCTGTTCGGCGAACGCGATTTCTCGGATCTTTCGGAAATCGTTACCGACCGCGACGAATTCGATCTGGTTTGCACGCATATCAGCAAACAGGCCAAGCTCTCGAAGCGCGAAGCCGAAATCCTGCCCTACGCCCTGCATGGACGCACGAGCGAACGAATCGCCACCGAGCTGGGCATTTCGAAGAGCACCGTCGACACGCACCTGCGGCGCATCTACGGCAAAACGGGCGTGCATAGCCGCCAGGAGCTCATAGACCTGGGCGAGAAGATTGGCAAGAAGCTTTCCTAACGAAAAAACGGCCCGCAGATGCGGGCCGTTGCTTTTGGGATTTCCCTATGCCATCTGGGCGACGGCGTCTTCGATGAGCGTGCGTATGTCGTCCACGCCATCGCCAGAATGCGAGCTGCATGGCACAACCACCACATCACCCGCAACGGCAAGCTGACGGCAAAGCGAAGCCACCTGTTGACGACGCTTGTTCGTGCCAAGCTTGTCGGACTTCGTGAAGGCAATCATGAACGGAATCTCGTTCGCCTGTAGGAACTCGATCATCTGCACGTCGAGCGGGCTAGCGTCGTGACGAATGTCCACCAGCAACACGCAGAGCGCATACTTGCGGTCCTGCGTGAAGTAGCCCTCGATAAGGGGGCGCCAGGCATCCATCTCGGCTTTCGAAACCTTTGCATAGCCGTAGCCCGGAAGGTCGACGAAATCGACGTCGCCCACGTTGAAGAAGTTGATCTGCCTGGTCTTACCCGGCGTTCCGCCTACCTTCACCAGGTCTTTCCTGCGGAAAATCTTATTCATGAGCGAGCTCTTGCCCACATTGGAACGCCCCACGAACGAGATTTCGGGACGCACCGAAGGCGCCACCTGCTCGGCTTTGGCGTTCGACGTAACGAATTTGGCAAGCTGATAGTTAATAGCCATTGTGTTCTCCTACATTCCGCCGCGTAGGAAGTTTTCCCACCACGAGCGCGAGGCCATACCGAAATTGCCCAGCATGTCGAGCAGCTGATTCTGCTGATCGGCGGGAAGCGAGCGGAACTCACGCTGCATGTCTTCCTTGAACGCCTGGGGGTTCGCCTGCGCCTCGCTGAGCATGTCCTGCATCTGCCGAAGCGCCTCGGGGTCGAGCCCCTGCGGAGCGCCCGCACCGCCAAACAGCGCAGACATATCGGGCATGCCCTGCTGCATGCTCTGGCTGGCCGCCTGGGGGCGTGGCAAATCGAGCTTGTACATGGATTCCAGCAGATCGTCGAAATGCGGAGGCGTAAGGGACCCGCCACGAGAGCGCATGCTGAATACGCCTTCCTTGAATACGACCGAGAGGCTCCACTTCATGCCGTGGTCGATGGCGGTGTCGGCATATTCCTCTTCCCAGCCGAACACGCCTGCCGCGTCGAGCTCGTCCTTGAAACGCTGTGCGGCTTCCTGGCTCATCTCACGCGTAAAGCGCACGGCAGGAGGATTGCCCACGCCCTGTTCCACCTGCAGTTCGTACAGGCTCTCTTCAGTTCGGCGCATGCGGAACAACGAACGCCCGCGCCCCACCTGGACCAGGGTAAACGTAAAACTATCGAAAGGCGGATTCGCCTTCACTTCAGACATTGGTACTCCTTCGTTGTGTTTCGCTAGAAGGATACCAGAAGGTGGCGGCACCACGCGGTACCGCCACCAAGCCGCAATCTAGTGCTGCGGGAAGAAGGCCTCAAGGCGCTTCTCGTCGGAAGGTTTGCCCAGGTAGGAACCGATTACCATGAGCAGAAACGCCACGGTGATGCCAATGACGATTTGGTGCAGACCGAAAGGCTTGAACCCGATGGCCATGCACAGGCAGTAGGCGAACGTGCCACCCGCCATGCTAGCGATAGCGCCCGTCTTGTTGGCGCGCTTCCAGAACAGCGCGCCCACGAAGACCCAGCAGAACGCCGTCTCCAAGCCGCCAAATGCGAACATGTTGATCTTCCAGATCACGCTGGGCGGCACGATGGAGAGCACGAACACCGCAACGCCGATGACCAGCGTTACCACCTGGCTCGCACGAGCGATGGTGCGGTCGGACGGCTGCTTTTCCGCGCGCTCGCTGCGATGGAGCCACAGGTCCTTCACGATGGCGGAAGAGCTGGCGATGAGCAGGCTCGACACCGTGGAAATGCTGGCTGCGATGGGGCCCACGATGGCGATGCCGGCAAGCCAAGGCGGCAGGCTGTCCACGATGGCCTGCGGAATGATATTGTCGACGCTTCCGCCGTAATCGGCCAGGCTACCAGGCAGAATGCCGGCAGCAAGCACGCCCAGGGCGGTGACGCCGATCATCATGGCGCCAATGATGACGGTGCCCAGGATCATAGCGCGGCGCAGCGACTTCGTATCCTTGTAGCCCATGCAACGCACCACCGACTGCGGCAGGCAGAACGTGAAGATGCCTACGAGCAGCCACTGCGTGAAGTACAGCGAGATGGGCATGTTGCCGCCCGACGTGGGCTCGAGCATTTCCGGATGATTCGAGGCGATGGCGTCCATGATGTTCTCGTAGCCGCCCCCTGCGGAAAGAATACCACCTGCCAACACCACAATGCCAATGAGCATTACGATGCCGCACAGGGCGTCGGTGATGGCCACGCCGCGGAAACCACCCACCGTGGTGAACAGGATGACCGCGATGCCGAAGATGCACAGGCCAATGTTGTAGGAATAGCCCGTTACCGCCTCGAACAGCTTGGCGCCGCCCACGAACTGGGCAACCATGGTGGCCGCGAAGAAGACCACGATAATGAGCGCGGCAATGCCCGCAAGCACATTGGACTGATAGCGCTCGCGAATGACGTCCACCACCGTTACCGCTCCAATACGACGGCTGATGAGAGCCATCTTCTTGCCCATGATGCCGTACAGGATGAACAGCGTGGTCACCTGCACGCCAGCCATGTACACCCAGCCGAAGCCGATGCTCCACGCCTGACCAGGGCCGCCCACGAACGAGCTTACCGAGCCATACGTGGCAATGGTGGTCATGGCAAGCACGAAACCGCCCAGGCTTCGATTGCCGATGAAGTATTCCGAAACGAATCCGCCCGAACCCGTGGCGCGCGCAGCGCGGCGGGCGTAGATTGCCGCCGCAAGGGCAACGAGCAAGAACAGCGAAATGGGCAGCAGACCTGCCAAGACTTCGTTAGTCATGGTGCGCCTCCCCTTCCGCATCGTCGAGCGAGAAGTCGGCGAAGACCTTCTTGCCCAAGAAAACGGCGACGGCAATGGCAAAGAGCCAGGTGCCCACCGTGCCTCCAATGATCCAGATGGGAGTATGGAACAGCTGCACGTCGAGCCCCGAAAGGCCAAAGCCCAGCAGGATCCACACCACGATGGTCGCGAAGAGCGCAGCTACCGTCGCCTTCGCCTCCTTGTTTGCCTGGAGTAATTTCTCCCTGTAGGTCATGCAATCCTCTCCTACATATATGCTAGCTTGCGCCTAACCCCTACGCAAGCAATGTGACTTGGTGATTGTATCGGCTCGCAACAACGACTACCATTGCTTTGAATGTATGCGGGTAACCCGAAGGAGCAAGCGGTGCATCTGAAGATTCAAAAGCGCAAGGGGCGGCAGTACCTTTCCGTGGTGCAAAACTATCGAGAGAACGGCACCACCAAGACGCGCACCGTGGAAACCATCGGGTACGCCGACGCGTATGATGGGGAATACGACGATCCTATCGAGCACTTCCGCGCCTACGTTGCAGAGCTGAACGAACGGGAGGCCGAGGGGAACGCAAAGGTTGAACTGCGGTTTTCCCGCGATGCCCAAATTGGCGACACCGACGCGCCGGCCATGCGCCTGGGTTCGGCCGTGGCGCTGGGATGCTTGGACGCGCTGGGCGTGAAGCAATTCTTCAACGCTCGCTGCAGCCACGAGCATTTCCCCCATGCCGCGGGGCGCATCTTCGAAATGCTCGCCACCGAGCGCATGATGCACGTGGCATCCAAGCGCGAATCGTGGGAGCGCCGAGGGGCGTTTCCGCGCGCTTGCGCATTCTCGTTCGAGAACGTATACGCCGCACTCGTGTGCTTTGCGCGCCACGACGCTCAGCTTACCCGCGCTATGCGTGTGGCCTGCGAAAACATACGCCCCTACGACCGCTCGTGCGGGTACCTGGCATGCGCGCCCTTTGCTTTTTCACCCACGACCGACGTGCATCCCGCGGGCCCACAGCGCGAAGGCGCGAGCGCAGCGGGCAGCACGACCCACGAATCCGCGCGCGAGACGCACTGGATGTGCATGCTCATGGACGCCGAGGGGATTCCGCTGGATTACCAGCTGGTGGAGGGCGAGCCCGACGCTCGCGCGCTTGCCGATCTTGCAAGCTGGGGGCGACGCGAACACGGGCTGCAGCGCGTGGTGGTGATTGCGGGTCGCCTTTCCCATCTGGGGAATGCGATGCTGGAGCTTTCCGCCCAGGGGGACGGGTTTGTGTTCTACGAACCCATTCACACAGGCAGCACGCTGGCGGAATGGGCGAGCGCGGCGCAGGGCTACGTGCGCAGCGAGAAGGGGACGTACCGCGTCAAGTCACGCACGCGCACGGTAAGCGTGGGGGAAGATGGGGCGCTAGACAAGCCGAGCAGCGAAAGCGGCGGGACGCAAAGCCAAAACGACCAGGTAGATGCGAACGAGCACTCGGGCGTGAACGAAAACGCGACCACGAACGACACCGTGAGCACGGCCGGCAAGGCAAGCGCGAGCGGCCACGCAGCCCCGGGAGCCAGCCTCACCATCAAGGAAGTGGTACTGCGCAGTCAGGGGTACGCCTGCACCATCACGAGCGAAACGCGCTTGAGCGCCGCGCGCATCTTCAACCTGTTCCGCGAGCTCTGGCGCCTTACGGAGCCGTTCCAGGTCATGGAAGCCGACTTCAGCCCCATGCCCTACCCCGTACCGCACGCCGACCACATTCGTGCGCACTTCCTAGTGTGCTACGCGGCGTTCATGGCGCTGCGTATGCTGCGCTGGCGCACGAACTGGCAATACAACGCTGCGGGCATGGCCGACGCGCTGCTGCACATGGAGGGCATGCACCTGCAGCAGAACTGGTATTTGTTCAACTACCGCACCCCCGTAACCGACCTGATAGAAGAAGCATGCGACATCCCCGTCGCGCGCAGATTGCGCACCCCCGCCGACGTGCGAAGCGCGATCACGAGCACGCGTGGGGCGTTTGGGTAAGGGACATGGGCCCGCGTACAGCATCTGGCAAACCCCGCGCGCATCTAGCCAAAGATTGCAGCGGCGTTTCCATTCCCTGTCACTTTGATGGGCTAAAGCGCGTGAGGGATTTACGCACGTAGCGTTCTCCTATAATGGGCGCCAACAAAAAGCGAATACGCGGAAGGAGCCCGCATGGCCAAAGTCAACGCAAATTACGCCAAGCTGCCCGGCAGCTATCTGTTCACCGAAATCGCCCACCGCACGGCGCGCTACATGAAAGAGCACCCCGACGCGAAGATGATCAAGATGGGCATCGGCGACGTCACGCGCCCGCTGGTTCCCGCAGTACTGGAAGCTATGCACGACGCGGTCAACGACATGTCCACCAGCGAGAACTTCCACGGCTACGGCCCCGAGCAGGGCTACGACTTCCTGCGCAACGCCATCGTCGAGAACGACTTCGCCGCCCGCGGCGTCGACATCGCCGCCGACGAGATCTTCGTTTCCGACGGCGCCAAGAGCGACTGCGGCAATATCGGCGACCTGTTCGACGTGGACAACGTGGTTGCCGTCTGCGACCCCGTCTACCCCGTGTACGTGGACACTAACGCCATGGCCGGCCGCGCGGGCGACTACGACGAAGTCGCCCAGAACTGGACGAACATCGTCTACATGCCCACCACCGCAGAGAACGGCTTCTGCCCCGCCCTGCCCGAGCGCGACGCCGACATCATCTACCTGTGCTCGCCCAGCAACCCCACGGGCACCGTCCTCAACTTCGACCAGCTAAAGGTCTGGGTCGACTACGCCAACGAGCACGACGCCATCATCCTGTTCGACGCTGCGTACGAGCGCTTCATCACCGAAGACAACGTGCCGCACAGCATCTTCGAGGTACCCGGCGCCAAGACCTGCGCCATCGAGTTCCGTTCGTTCTCGAAGACGGCCGGCTTCACCGGCGCACGCTGCGGTTACACCGTGGTACCGAAGGACCTGGTGCGCGACGGCCAGAGCCTGAACGCCATGTGGAACCGCCGTCAGACCACGAAGTTCAACGGCGCAAGCTACATCATCCAGCGTGGCGCCGCAGCCATCTACACGCCCGAAGGCAAGCAGCAAATCGAGGACACGCTCGATTACTACCGCGCGAACGCACGCGTAATCAAGGAAGGCCTGGAGGCCGCTGGCTTCACCGTATTCGGTGCCGTGAACAGCCCGTACGTCTGGTGCAAGACGCCCGAGGGCATGGGCTCCTGGGAGTTCTTCGACCTGCTGCTGACCAAGGCGAACATCATCACCACGCCGGGTGCGGGCTTCGGCCCCTCGGGCGAAGGCTACATCCGTCTTACCGCCTTCGGCGACGCCGAGGCAACCAAGGAAGCCATGCAGCGCATCGCTCAGCTGGAGCTGTAAACTAGCGCCGCGCGAACAGCGAGCGCGAACAACGCCCCGCAAACGCAACCCCGCCTGCGCCAATCACAAGCGCAGGCGGGGGTTGTTTTATTCCCGGCCGGCAAACAACAAAGAATTAAACAGCCAACGTCCAATCGTCAAGCAGGCATTATCAGCAATCGGACACCAACCACCGGCACCCCCATTGCCAACCCACGCGGCACCTGATATACAACCTGTACGACGTAATCCGCTCACAAGGGAGGGCACGCCATGGCATTCGACTTCAAGAAGGAATACCGCGACCTATACCAGCCCAAGACGAAGCCAGTCATTATCGAAGTGCCAAACATGCGCTTCATCACCGTAGAGGGATCGGGTGACCCCAACGAGGAAAATGGCGCCTACTTCCAGGCCGTGGGCATGCTGTACGCCGTGGCCTACACGCTGAAGATGAGCTACAAAACCGACCACGTCATCCCCAGCTTCTACGAATACGTCGTCCCGCCGCTGGAGGGTTTCTGGTGGCAGCCCGGCATCGCCGGCGTCGACTACGCCAACAAGTCCACCTTCCATTGGGTCTCGGCTATACGCGTACCCGAATTCGTCGACGATACGCAGTTCGCCTGGGCAATCGAAACCGCCTCCGCAAAGAAGAAGCTCGACCTCTCCCGCGTGAAGCTCATCGAGCTGAACGAAGGCACCTGCGTTCAGTGCATGCACATCGGCCCCTACGATAACGAGCCCGCAACCATTGCAGCGATGCACGATTTCGCGAAAATGCAAGGCTACGAGCTCGATTTCTCGGACGAGCGCAGGCATCACGAGATCTACCTCTCTGACCCCAACAAGACCAACCCCGAGAAACTTAAAACCGTCGTACGACACCCCATTCGCAAGGCGTAGCCCCGGGGACTTTCGCCCCTTGGCACGCACGAGAAAAGCCACACACGCTAGCCAATACGAGCAACGGGTGCGCCATCCTGCAGCGGACAACAACATCCGCAGCGGCTTCCGCCACCGCAAAGACCAATTTGGGCAAAATCGGCGATGGTTTTGTAAGAAATGTCGCCGTTTACGCGTCGCGAGAGCCCGCGGAGGCGACACTCTCCGTAAGGCAAAATCGCGACCTGGGACAATACGCTCTCGTAACGCCCAAACAAGCCATCTGAAGCCCGAATCGCCCTCATCAAGAGCTCATTAACGTGTAAACAGCGACATTTCTTACATTTAGTTGGCCAAATTTGCTCATTTTCCTGCCGAGCGCGGTCGAACGAACCCATTTCACCACCCGCGCGGCTAATTTCGCGGGTCGGCACCATCCCGCTACGCACGAAGAGGGGGCATGATGCGCCCCGATTTCCACGTTGGGAGCCCAGTCTGGCAAAATAGACGCCCAAATTGTAAATAATTTGCCTTTCGGAACATTTTTCGACGCCGCGGGCAACTATGCGCACCTACGTCGGAAAAGCGACCTGGGGAAACGCCTACTGCAATCGCATGCTCCGCCCACCAAACCGCAAAATCCCGCTCTCAACGCATCAACAATGTTCAATACGGCGAATTTTTTACAAAAGCGGCGCGGTTTTTGCCAAAACGGCCCTTCCAAGCGAATCCCGGGAGCAAATTACCGCGCCGAGGCGCCCAAGCGGACAAAAAAACGCCGGCCGTTAGGCCGGCGCTATCCAGACGCCACTAGCAACACCCGGGCA
>JAILNP010000015.1:0-5333 GCA_024691475.1 Eggerthellaceae bacterium | reverse complement strand
ACCCCGGAACTTGGATTAAGAAATAGGAGTTCGAGTTCCGGAGGTGCAGTTTCTTTATGGGAAAGCACGGCGTCGAGGTGCGCGAGAAGGCGGCTGAGCTGATCGATTCGGGGTACGGCAAGGCGGCGCTGGCCAACGCGCTTGCCATATCGGTCAGCATCGCAGAACATTGGATCCATTCATACAAGGCCGTCGGCAAGGAGGTCTTCCTGGGCATGGGATCCAAGCACAGAACCTACGATCGAGAAACCAAGTTGGCAGCGGTCCTCGACTTCCTCGAGGGCGGGCTGACGAAGCAGGAGGCCATGGCGAAGCACGCGATCGCGAGCCTGAGCGCCTTCGAGCGCTGGGTCAGGGAGTACCGGGAGGGCGGCCCCGAGGCCCTTGCGCCCAAACCCAAGGGACGCCCGCGCAAGGCCGGCGGCGAGGCCAGCCCGCCCCCGACTCGCGAGCAGGAGCTCGAGGCGGAGAACCGGAGGCTCAGGGCCGAGGTGGCGTACCTAAAAAAATTGAGAGCCCTGGAGGCGGCAAAGCGAGCACCTGGGAGAAATGCCAGGTGATCAGGAAGCTTTCAGGGCAGGGGCACGCGCTCGGGGACCTGCTGGCCGCGTCGGGCGTCCCGGCGTCAACCTACCACTACAACAAGGCCAAGCCACCGAAGGCGCCGACCAGGCCCGGGCTATGGGACAAGGCCGTCGAGATATTCTCCCGCTCCCCGAACGGGTGCGGTCACCGCCAGATCGCGATGTGCCTGCGCGCCGAGGAAGGCGAGGTCATCGCCGACAAGACCGTGCTGAAGATGATGCACGAGATCGGGATCAGCTGCGGGATCAGGCGCGAAACCGACTACCACAGGTACAACTCGTACAAGGGCGTGGTCGGCAGGACGTTCGAGAACGTCCTGGGCCGCGACTTCGAGGCAGATGGACCGTGGCAGAAGCTCGGCACCGACGTCACCGAGTTCAAGCAAAGCTGGGGGAAGGCGTACTTCGCGCCCGTCTACGACTTCGGGAGCAAGGAGATAGCCGCCTGGTCGATATCGCGGCATCCGAACATGGCGCAGCAGGAGGAGATGCTCGACATGCTCATCGCGAAGATGCCGGAGGGCGCGCACCCGGTCATGCAGTCGGACATGGGATGGCAGTACCAGCACGACGGGTATTGCGGGAGGCTCGAGGAAGCGGGCATCGTGCAGAGCATGTCGAGGAAGGGCAACTGCATCGACAACGGCGCGACGGAGCAAGTGTTCGGGCACGTCAAAGACGAGTTCTTCCGAGGCAGGAAGTTCCCCGACTTCGACACGTTCAAGAGGGAGCTGGAGGATTATATCGTCTACTGGAATACCCAGAGGAGGCAGGTTAGACTAGAAGGACTGACCCCGGAGGAGTTCCGGAGCCAGTCCTTGGTGGCCTAGCCCTTTATTTACCACGTCCAAGTTTTGGGACGCAGTTCAGGGATGGCTCCTTTTCGTGTTTCGCCATGCCTACTTCTCGTTCTGCGAAAGATAGGCGATGTACTCGTTCCCCCAGGTTTCAAGTGCGGAAAGAACGCTTTTGAATTTCACGCCCACCTCGCTGAGCTCGTATTCCACGTTGGGCGGTATTTCAGAATGGACGCGGCGGAGGACCAAGCCATCGTTGACGAGCGTCTTGAGCTGACGGGAGAGCGTCGTGTGCGTCATGCTTTCGGGCATGCGCCGTTGCAGTTCGTTGAAGCGCACGGGGCCGTCTTGCAAGAGGTGAAGGATGTAGAGCGTCCATTTTCCGCTGAGGACCTTTTGCGAGGTCACGTACGGGCACTTTCCAAAGAGTTCGTTCTGCTGCATGTTTGTCCTTCTAAGTATCGCAAATGATACTGGTATCAAAAAATATCGTACTTGCTTAAGCGAGACTACACTTGTTAAATGGTCCCTGCAACTGGTAAGAGCGAATACGAAAGGCATGCTCATGGAAAAAGCTCTCGACTATTTGGCGAAAAGCGGAACGTTCTACCTGGCTACGGTAGACGGCGATGTTCCCCAGGTTCGCCCCTTCGGCGCGGTATGCGAGTTCGAAGGCAAGCTGTACATCGTCACCAGCAATCAGAAGGACGTGTACAAGCAGATGAAGGCTAATCCGCATGTTGCGGTAAGCGGCATGGTCGAGGGCACGTGGATTCGTCTGCGTGGCGTTGTGGCGGAAGACGAGCGTCGCGAGGCTCGCGTTGCCATGCTCGAGGCAAACCCGTCGCTCACGGCTATGTACTCGGCTGACGATGGTCTCATGACCGTCTTTCGCTTCGAAGAGGGAACGGCTACGGTGTGCTCCTTCACCGATGCTCCCGTCGAGTACGCGCTGTAGGATTTCGTCTTATATAGCGCATGATGCCCAGGCGCCCGCTTCCGGTAGGGGAAGCGGGCGCTTTTGCGGTTTGCCATTGCGACATCCTGCGTAGCGGATGCCCTGGTCGTAGTATCATCTATCCAAAAGGGGAGGGATGATATGAGGACAACGCAGCTTGAGTACTTCAAGTCGGTGGCCCGTACGCTCAGCTTTACGCGTGCGTCGGAGGAATGCCATGTTGCGCAGCCGGCTATTAGCCAGCAGATCAAGGCACTCGAAGATGAGCTTGGGTTCCCGCTGTTCGTGCGCTCCACGAAGGGCGTGCAACTAACGGCGGCGGGAAGGGCGTACTATCACGATACGCTGGGCGTTATCGATGCGCTCGACAAGTCGGCCAAACGTGCGCGCGCCATCGCGGAGGGCTCTGCGGGCGTGCTTACGGTGGGAGTGGCCAATTCTGGTCAGACGGCCTACTTCGATGCCCTTCGCGGCTTTATGGCCAGCTATCCCGAAGTCGAGCTGCGCCTGGCTCGTTCGCGTTCCCTTACGCAGCTTCAGGAGCTGCATGATGGCGCCTACGACATCATGGTCACTGCGGTTGACAATGGCGCCAAGGCGGTTTCCTATGCTGCGGTAGAGGTGAACGAGCTGTGCATCGTAGCGAGCGCCGATCATCCCCTTGCCAACGCGAAGGGGCTCGTTCCTTCCGACTTGCTTTCCTTTCCGCACATCATCGCCGATTGCGAGAGCCAGGCTCTCGTGTACCAAACGTATCCGTATTTGGAAGGCTCTCCGGAAACGCCGCTCGTGCGCGCCGAAGACCAGGACATCGCCCTGGCAGACATGATCATGGGCTTGGGCGTGGAGGCTATGCCCGTTCATGTGGCCCAGGATCTGGGAGCCGATTCCTGCATTCTGGATGTCGTGGGGTATCATGCGAGCCTTGCCGTGGGATGGGCGTATCTTACGAGCAACGACAACCCCGCGCTCGCCAAATTTCTCGAGTTCTTGAACTAGCGCGTCACATCGGTCTATAAGTCTTTCTTATCGATTCCCGTAAAACCGATATTTCACGAATGGCCACCCGCGGAATAGGGTAGGGCCATATTGGAAACACGGAGGGAAAAGAGGGAACTATGGCTGAAATCTCACGCCGTAATTTTCTGACGGGTGCGGGCCTTGCGCTTGCCGGCATTGCGGGAGCAGGTGCGCTTTCTGGGTGCGCTCAATCCAAGGGCTCTGCCGATAAGGCGGCTTCCGCCGAAACGAGCGAAATCAAGACGGCTGATGAAACGCGCGACGCCGATATCGTTATCGTGGGCTCTGGTGCCTGCGGTTGCTTTGCCGCATATGAGGCCGCAAAGCAGGGCGTGAAGAACATCCTGGTCGTTACCAAGTCGGGCAACGCAACCGACTCTAACTTCAACGAGATCAGCGGTACGTGCGCCGTCGAGACCGAGGGCACGCGCTCGATTGGCCAGACGTTCACGCTCGTCGACCTGTACAAGCACATGATCGCCTATGCTCACTGGACGGTGAATGCCAAGCTGCTGCGCAAGTGCACCATGTTGCTGGCGGAAGATATCGACATCCTCACGAAGATGGGCGTCGAGACGCAGATTCTGGGCGATCGCTACAACGTTGGCTTCACCGACGTGCATGGCTTCATGACTCCCGATAAGGGCCAGCCCGTCGAGCAGTACCTCACGGGCGAGGGCGTCGAGTTCCTGTATGGCGCTCCCGCGACGCACATCCTCATGGAGGACGGCGTGGCCAAGGGCGTTCAGTGTGAGCAGAAGGGCAAGGTCATCAACGTAAACGCCAAGGCCGTGCTCGTGTGCACGGGTGGCTACATGGCTAACGAGGAAATGCTCACCGAAATCTACGGCGGTGTCGAAATCGCCAATATGGGTTCGAAGAACAACACAGGCGACGGCCAGAAGATGGTGCTCGAGGCTGGCGGTATGGAAGATCGCATCCATGGCCTGGGCATGAACGACATCTACGGCATGAACAAGAAATCGACGCTTTCCGTGTTCAATGCCAACCCTCTCATGCAGCTTGCCTTCTACGGAGGCCTGGTAACCGATCCTTCTGGTAAGCGCTTCCTGGACGAATACATGCTTGCTCAGCAGCCCATGAGCGGTGGTGGCGAGGCCACGCTGCATCAGAAGCGCTACTACGCCATCTTCTCGGGCAATGTGGTGAATTCCATGGCAACCCAGAGCTACTTCGCCTCCATTGGCTCTCCTGCCGTATGGACGTCTGCCATGACGATGTTCAACGCCCCCATCCCCGACCTGGAGAGCAACCTGAAGAAGGGCAAGGAAGAAGGCTGGATCTACGAGGGCAAGACCATTGACGAGCTGGCCAAGGCTGCGGGCCTGACCGACCTGGCTGAAACGGTGAAGAACTACGATGCCATGGTTGCCGCCAAGGACGACACCGAGTTCTACAAGCGCGAAGAGTTCCTGTGGCCCGTGGAGGACGGCTCGAGCGTGTACTACGCATTCGAGTACAACCCGAGCGCCTTCAATACGTTTGGCGGCGCGCGCACCGACGATGATTGCCGCGTCCTCGATGTCAATCTCGAGCCGATCCCCGGTCTGTACGTGGGCGGCGTTGAAAACGGCAGCCTGTTCTGCACGCCGTACTACGACTGCGGCGGTTCCTGCTCGGGTCTGTCCATGGCCTCTGGTCGTATTGCCGCCCAGCATATGGCGGAGTACATCAAGCAGGCGTAACGCGCCTCGTCTCCTGCCTGACTGTCTGCATAGCGCATCGCGGCACTGTGCCGCTGCGTCATAGCCGAATGGGAACCCTCCCTCCCATTCGGCCAGCAAAGAAAACGCGCCCACCTCTGCAGCGATGGGCGCGTTTGCGTGTGCATGCAAGGCAGAAGCTAGCCCTTCCAGAAGTCCCGCTTCAGGTTCTCGCGGTTTTCCTGGTTCGTCTTCTTCAGGATGTTGTGCACGTGCGCTTTGATGGTGCCCAGTGCCAGCGTGAGCTCGT
>JAILNP010000173.1:0-15306 GCA_024691475.1 Eggerthellaceae bacterium | reverse complement strand
TACTATCGAAGTGGAGCTGCTCGCAGTCATGCGCGAGTGTGGCATCATTGCCGAGAATCCTGCGGTCATCTACGGGCTCTTTCGTCCGGTCGATGGCGACGACGAGTCCGTTTCGGTTTCCATAGGTGGATCGCGCGAATCGAACCGTGCCCTCGAAGATGAGCTTATGCGCAAGGAAAGCGCTCATCGCACAGGTTGCTCTACGTGTCCTGCAACGAAATCCCTTGAGGTTTTCGGGGCGGAGGGGGAGCGCAAGCCTGGTCGTTGGCGCAGGGCTGTGGCCTCTATGGCGGCCGACTGCGATCTTTCCGAACGCGAGCGCGATGTGTTCGAGCTGCTGCTGAAGGGCTATACGAAGAATCGTGCCGCTGAAGAGCTTTGCATCTCGTACAACACCGTACGTAGTCACGTGCGCAATATCTATACCAAGTGTGATGCGCATTCTCAGCAGGACCTTATCGATGGGCTGGAGGCCTACCTGCGTGAACGCGGATAGTGTGCTTACGCCCGTGCGTGCAAAATGTCGTCAGTCGCTTTTAGGAAGGCGTCCATTTCCTGGCGCGTTCCCACGGTAATGCGCAGCCATCGTTCGATGCGTGGCATTGCATAATGCCGGCAGAGCACGCCGCGCTTCCGAAGCTCTGCATTCCATGTTGCCCCGTTAAGCGTGGGATGGCATGCAAAGACGAAGTTTGCATGTGAGTGAAGTACCGTGAACCCCCGCTGCTCAAGTGCGTCGATCGTGCGCTTACGTTCATGGATGATGGCCTGCGTGCAAGCATGGAAGTGTTCCTCGTCCGAAAGCGCTGCAATACCAATGGTCATGGTTGGTGCGCTTAGGTTGAATGGATTGAAACTGAATTTCACGTCATTCAAGTCGCTCACGATATCGGGTGCGGCGATGGCGTAGCCGATGTGCGCGCCTGCTAGATTGCGCGATTTGCTCATGGTGTGTACCACGATTAGGTTGGGATTGTTTTCGACCAGGGGTATACAGCTTTCCGATCCATAATCCACATACGCCTCGTCCACGATAACGAGTCGCGAGGGATTCGCCTGGGCAATGCACTCCACCTCTGCGGTGGGTATACGCAAGCCCGTAGGCGCATTGGGGTTCGCGATGATTACGTGCTCGCTTGCTTGCGCGAAGGCGTCAACGTCAAGCGTGAAGTCTCCGCGCAGCGGAATCTCGCGATAGGGCACGCCGAAGGTGCCGCAATAGTCGCGGTAGAACCCGTAGGTGATGTCGGGGAAGCATGCGGGCGCATCGCTTCCCAGGAAGGCGAGGAACAGAAGCCCCAGCACTTCGTCCGAGCCATTTCCGGCGAAGACGCATGCGGGGTCAAGGCCGAAATGATCGGCGATGGCGCGGCGTAGCGGCATGCAATGAGGGTCGGCATAACGTCCTAGTCCGTCTATGAGCGCGTCGTTGATTGCGGCCCGCACTGCGGGGGAGGGAGGCAGGCTCGTCTCGTTCGAATTCAGCTTTACGTACGCCCTATCGGTGGGCTGTTCGCCGGGAACGTAGGGCGTCATCCCCGTGTATCGGCTGTTTAGAAACGAGCTTGTCATGGGTCCCTCCGGTTTCGCGATGAGCTATTCTAGCGTGCGGCAGTAGTCGCTAATGGCTGTTAGGCCCGTCTTTAGGTCGTCTACGTTGTCGCTGTATGCGTACCCTAGACGGAACGACTTCGGCTCCTCGAAGGCGTCGCCGGGGGTAACCAGCGCGCCCGTGGTCTTCAGCATGTTGATGCAGAAGTCGTACGAGTCGATGTCGTAGTCGTAATACACCAGACAGGTGGTCCCAGCTTCGGGCTTTACGAAGGAGAGGTGTGGCTCGGAGTCGATCCATTCTTCCACCGCTTCCAAGTTTTGGCGTACGATGCGGCGGCTGCGCTCCAGGATCTTGTCGGCATGCTCGAGTGCGTATGAGGCGACTTCCTCATCGAATAATCCGCACGAGATGAGGTTGTAATCGCGGTGGCTCAGCAGGTCGTGACGCAGCTGCTCGCTCTTGGTGACGCACCAACCCAGGCGGATGCCCGCCAGGCTCCAGACTTTCGACATCGAGGAAACGACCACGGCCTTGTCGTATAGGTCGATGGGACTTGTGGTGAAGGCATCGGAGTCTTGCACGAGCAGGCGATACACTTCATCGCACACCAACCATGCGTCGTTCTTCTTTGCGATGTCCACGATGGTTTGCATTTCTTCGCGCGAGAGGAGTGCGCCTGTGGGATTATCTGGATTGTTAATGCAGATGACCTTGGTGTTTTCGTTGCAAATGGCGTCAAGCTTTGCGGCGTCAACGTGGTAATGGTCTTCCTTTTCCAGATGCAGGATATGCATCTGTGCGCCGCACATCTCGGGAATCGAATAGAGCTGCTGGTACGTGGGCATGATGGAAACCACGTGGTCACCCGGTTCCACCAGCGTGGTAAGCACCAGGTGGTTTGCGCCTGCTGCGCCATGGGTGGGAATGATGTGCTCGGGCTTCACCGTTTCGTACAGGCTGGCCACGCCTTCCAGGAATGCGGGATTGCCCTCGATGTCGCCGTACGTCAGGCGTCGTTCGGCGAAACGGTTCATGAATTCCTCCCGGCTTCCGCCGCAGATGTCGAACAGCTGGTCAAGCGTAACGGAGTACGTGCAGGTTTCGGCCACGTTGTACGTGCACTTGGTTTCCCAAGCGTTCATCCATTGTTCTACCTTGAAGTCGACGATTTTCATACGGGGTTCCTTTCGGTTTGAGTGACGGGTCGTTCGTGAGTGTTTCTTACAGTGTCGCTTCGATGCCTAGGCCGGCTTCTGTGGCGCGATCGTAGGCAATTTTGGAAGAGGCCAGGTCTTGTACGGCAATGCCAGATGTATCGAACACCGTGATATCGGCATCGGTTAGGCGACCTTTGGCTTTCCCTGTGATGACGTCGCCCAGTTCGGCGGAGATGTCTTTGGGCGTAATTGCCCCCTCCTTGCAGGGGACTTCCAGCTCGCCCGCGGAAACGGATTGCGCGCGGTCGTCTACGAACAGCTTGGCTGTGGCGTGAATCTCAGAGGCAACTTCCTGCTTGCCTTCCATGTCGGCTCCTACGCAGGAAACGTGCGTGCCGGGGGCAACCCACCCATCTTTGATGATGGGGGTGGTGGCGGGCGTGACAGTGATGATGGCATCAGCGTTCTGCGCGGAATGCTCGCCGTCGCCTGTGGCTTCGATGGCGTACGTGCGGTCGATGCCCGCCGTCTTCAAGATGCTCGAAACGGATTCGCGAATCGTCTGCACGCGCGCAACGGGGGCTTCGGATTTACGCGGGTCCCACACCTCTACTTCGTTGATGGTGGGGCACGCTGCCAGCGTGGCTGCGACAACGTATGCTGCCATGTGGCCAGCGCCCGCTACGAGCAGCTTAGATGCGTTCTTGCGAGCGAGCCATTTCACGCCCAGGGCGGCAGCGGCTCCGGTGCGAAGGCCCGTAATGGCGCTTGCGTTCAGCAATGCCAGGGGTGCGCCGTTCTTGTCGTCGCAGATGAGCGTCGTCCCGAAGATGTCGGGAAGCCCCTCGCTGGGGTTCTGCGAGAACCACGCCGTGAGCTTCAGGCCGAAGATGCCGCTCTTTCCAAGGTGTCCCGAGCGAATGTCCATGTCGGATACGCCAGGCTCGAATGCCTCGTATACCATGGGCCAGGCAATGCCGCTGCCCAGGGCTTTCTGGCGATAGGCTTCTTCCACGGCTTCGAGTGCGTCTGTGACGGTGAATACTTTTGCAATGTCCTCGGCGCTGAGGATTCGTACGTTGGGCATGTAGCGCTCCTTGTTCGATGTATTGCTTATTGTTCCTATACCAATCGTAGAAAGGTGTGGGCGGCTATACCAGCAATAATATTTAGAGCTTGTTACAAAAATGTAGCAGGGCAGTTGTTGCATTAAGCGTTGTATAAGGCATATATGTAGTTGACTGTTATACTGTTCTCTAAAAATATGGACTGTAATTAGAGAAAGTGACATCATATGCATTATTGTGTTTCGGATTTCATTAATGCGTACGAACGCGATGTCAGATTGATAGCGGGAAAGGGCGGCTTGGTTCGCCTCATCGAAGATGTTGGCATCCTCGATTACGAGCTATTGCCTGGGCTTCGCAAGCGTTATCCGCGTGATAACTTTCATGAGCATCAGCTTATCCTCTCCACGTTTCTCTACGCGCGTGATGATGCATATCTCATCAGCGATGCGGTACGTTCGCTTGTGGCCCAGGGGGCAAGCGGCCTGGTCGTGAAGAATGTGTTCCATCTCGAAATCCCCGAGACGGCCATTCGATATGCTGAGGCGCGAAACTTTCCCATTATGGTTGTCGTATCCGACGACTTCTTCTTTGACAATGTGATCATCGATGTGGGTAGCGCCATACGCAAATTGTCGTCTGCGGCCCATATGCAACGGGAACTTGATGCGTTGCTTGCCCAACAAGCCGACGGCAATAGCGTACGTGAGCGTATGATCGGAATTAATCCTTCCATCAGGCGGGAGTTTTTTGCCTGCTATGCTCCTTTGGAGGAGGGGCTCGAGTCTGTTGAGTTCGAGACATACGAACGCCGCTGGAATGCGTCGGGGCTATCTGCGTACACGAATGTTCTGCTGAGCTATAACGACGGGCTTTTGGCGTTCGTGTCATGCGATCCCGAGCAAGATGTTGACATCGATCGGTTTGACATCGCGTTTCGTTCCGACGTTTTGCAGCGTGAGAAAAGCGCGCCTTTGGGTATATCGGAGGTGCATTTTGAGCTCGAGGAGGGCGCTGATGCCCTCGTAGAGGCATTGCAAGCGGCGCGTCTGGCTGCTGATGGGGGAGGAACCAAGCGCTTTTCGGAACTGGGAATCATGCGCGCATTGCTTCCGTGTTGCACGCAGCCTTCGCTTGCGGCCCTTTCGCAGCGCGTGCTCGAACCGTTGCGTGCGTTTGATGCGGAGCATGAGGCGCAGCTTGAGGTTACGTTACGTGCCTTTTTCGATTGTGAGCGGAGCGTTGCCGAGACAGCTCGGGCTTTGCGGGCGCACCAGAACACCGTACGCTATCGATTGGACCGCATTGCCTCCGTGTGTGGTCTGAACTGCAGGATTCCCTCTCAAGCCGATCAGCTTATGCTAGCCGTAGCAGTTGATAGGTGTCGTTCGTTTTGTGAGGGAACGCCGTTCTAATCGTCTTGTGCGCTAGCGCACGTAGATATCCACGGGCTGCTTGCGACGGTCGACGATGATCAGGTAAATGTCGAAGATGCCGCTGACGATGAGGCTAATGCCCATGAACAGCACGACGGCATCGGCCAGTGCGCCGGGGCGCACAATGACGAGCAATCCCAGGATGGCGATGATGGCCGAAAGAATAGCCGGCCCCAGTGCAATGCCTCCGAACAGCCCTGCGGCCGCGAAGCTGCGCATGAAGTTGGTGATGCCGCTGATGAGCAGGATGATGCCGATGAGGAAGGGCAGGAAGTCCACGATGGCCACAGGCATGCTGATGAAGAGTATGCCTACGAGCGCGCTGAAGATGGCCGCGCCAACGAGCCCGGGATTGCGCGTGGATCCGAATGCGAACGCCAGAGCATAGCCTGCGGCGGTTACGAGGGCGATGATGCCCATGACCCAAACCAGGAAATCGATGGCGCGTGACTGGAAGAATAGGAATATGACGCCTAGAACGATACCGGCAATTGCCACGATGATGCGATTGCGAGCAAAGTCTTGCCACATGCTGCCCATGATGAGCTCCTAACCCTGAAATCCCCTGGACTGCATTGTAGCGCTTTTGCGCCTCGTGTTGAGATGTGACGATGGCTTGTTTTGCCCATGTAATCCGCTCGGTTTTTTCGTGGTAACGAATACTCCACTCTGGTAAAGCATTGCCTTTTGTCGTTTCATTCGACAGGCGTACACCCACAGATTGCAATTGGTGTGTGCATTCCCTGCGTTTACGCGCATGCGCGGGAATCGCGGGGCAAATACCTAAAATGGGTAGGACGAGAATGAGAGACGACGTGAGGAGCGCCACCCGAATGAAAGTTGCATTTTTCCCTGGCTGCCTGGTAGACATGTTCTACCCGGAAGTGGGCATTGCCGCTGTCAACGTGCTCGAACGGCTCGGCTGTGAAGTCGAAATGCCTGAAGAGCAGATTTGCTGCGGTCAGATGCTCACGAACTCGGGCTACAAGAAAGAGCTTGTGCCCGTTGCGCAGCGCATCATCGACTCCTATTACAACATGGATTACGATGCCATCGTTTCTCTTACGGGTTCTTGCATGAGCGCCATCATCGACGACTATCCGGCTATCATCGAGGATCCCGAATACAAGTCGAAGCTCGATGCCATTTCTGTGCGTTCCCGCTTCTTCGAGTTCACCGAATTCCTGGTCGACAAGCTGGGCGTAACCGATTTGGGCGCCAGCTTTCCCCATACGGTTACCTACCACAAGAGCTGCCACGTCACGCGTTTCCTGCGCGTGGAAGAGCAGCCCATGGAGCTGCTGCGTAACGTGAAGGGCCTGCAGTACATCGAAATGGAGCATGCCGATCGCTGCTGCGGTTTCGGCGGCACCTTCAGCGTGAAGCAGCCCGAAATCTCTAGCGCCATCGTTGCCGAAAAGTGCCAGACGATCATCGACACGGGCGCCGAGGTGCTGTGCGGCGGCGACGTGCCTTGCCTCATGAACATCAAGGGCGCGCTTGCTCGCCTGCGCACCGAAGGCAAGCTCGATCGCGATATCCGCGTCATGCATATCGCTCAGATTCTGGATTCGAGGGAGTAACCGATGGCCATCCTGTACGATACCGATGTAACTCTGCGCGAGCGTGTGGCCACGTGCCTGGAAGACGACTTCAAGCACAACGCCATTGAAACCGCTCAGGAGACGTTCTTCAATAAGCGCGCCGAAGTTGTGGATGCCATGCCTGGCTTCGAGGACATGCGCGAAGTGGCCAAGCAGATGCGCCAGAACGTTACCGACAATCTCGACTACTACGTTCGCCAGTTCGCCCAGAACGCGGAAGCCAACGGCGTGATCATGCATTACGCCCCTTCCGATCAGGACGCCCTGTGGGAAATCCTCGATATCTTCGAGGCCAAGGGTGCTTCCATGGCCGTGAAGTCGAAAAGCATGATGACCGAGGAGATCGGTCTGAACGAGGTTCTGGAAGATGCGGGCGTGAAGGTTATCGAAACCGACTGCGCCGAGAATATCCTGCAGACCGCGAAGGACCGTCCTTCTCACATCGTGGTTCCCGCCCTGCACCTCGACCGCGACGCTATCGCGAAGATCTACGAGCGCGAGCGTGGCTACGAGGGCGATTCCGTTCCCGAGAACATCACGCACTTCCTGCGCAAGATTCTGCGTGAGGAATTCCTGGAAGCCGAAGTCGGCATTCGCGGCTGCAATTTCGCCGTTGCAGAAACCGGCTCCGTAACGCTGGTCACCAACGAGGGCAATGGCCGTATGGTCGACACGTGCCCGCGCGTTCAGATCGTGCTCATTGGCATCGACCGTCTCGTTCCCACGCTGGCTGACCTAGATGCCAGCATGGCGCTGCTGCCTCGTAGTGCCGTGGGTGCCCAGATGACGGCATACTTCAGTGTCGACACGGGCGCTCGTGGCGAGGGCGAGATCGACGGTCCTGAGGAAGTGCACTACGTCATCATGGATAATGGCCGCTCCAATATGATTGGCAGCGAGTTCGATGCTATGCTGCGCTGCTGCCGTTGTGGCGCTTGCCTGAACATCTGCCCCGTGTACCGTCATATTACCGGCCACGCGTATGGCTCCATCTATCCGGGTCCCATGGGCATCGTGCTCACGGCGGCTTTGGAGGGCTATGAGAATATCGACACGCTGGCGTTCGCCTGCACCCTGTGCGGCGCCTGCACCGATCGCTGCCCCGTGAAGATTCCGCTGCACGAGCTCATTCGCGACCACCGCATGAACATGATCGAGGCCGGTCATGGCCACGCGTGGGAGGTGCCCCTGTTCCGTGGCGCTTCCATGATGTGGAATCACGTGCCGCTGTACAAGGGCATCATGAAGGTGGGTCGACCTGTTATGAACCTCATGGCGGGTAAGGAAGGCCGTCTCGACGCTGGCACGCAGTGGGTGCCCATTTTGAAGGGCTGGACGTCGTTCCGCGATGTCGACGTGCTCAGTAAGTATCGTTTCCGCGACTGGTTCAAAGACCACAAGGCCGCTGCTGCGGTTTCCGAAGATGGGGTAGATGCCCCCGCAGATGCCAAAGAAGAAGGGGAGGGCGATGCCCGATGAGCCGCTGCTCGCTCGATGATTTCCTGGCGCCTATTTCCGCGCGCCTGGGCCATGAAGAAGTGCCCGAAGCCCCCACGCAGGGCAAGCAGGTAAAGCGTCCCGTGCGCGTGACCGATGGCCTTTCGCATGATGCGCTGGTTGATATGTTCGTTGAACAGGCCGAAGCCATTCGCGTAAGCGTTGTGCGCACCACGGCGGAAGGCGCTGCCGATGCCGTGGCCAAGATCGTTTCCGAAGCTCGTGCGGCCGACGCCGCCGAAGGCGCCACCGTGCAGGTGGGTCCTGCGGTGTATTCCGCGCAGGAAAAGCTCGCCGAGCTGGGCATCCCCGCTGTTCTGGGCGAAGATGCCGTGCGTTGGGATGCTGAAGCTGGCCACGATGCCATGCTGCAGGCATGCAACCAGGCGCGCTTTGGCGTAACGTACGCCGCTGGTGCCATTGCCGAAACGGGCACCATCGTGCAGCCCATGACGGCCGACTGCGGTCGTTCCGTCAGCCTGCTGCCGCTGGCTCACATCGTGCTGATCGACGCTTCCACCATGAAGCCCACCATGCGCGAAGCCCTCGACGAGCTGGACGCCGCCCGCAAGGCCGGCGACAAGCTGGCAAGCCAGGTGTGCTTCATCAGTGGCCCCTCCGTCACCAGCGACATCGAGCTGGTGCGCGTAGAGGGGGTCCACGGCCCCATGTACGTGTACTACGTCGTGGTGGAGTAACTCACTCGGTTCGACCTGGCGAGGCCGGGACGATGGGCCTTGAGGGCACCCGCTCCGCTGCTCGCCCGGCGTGTTGTTGCGCTTCTAGAGGAACGCGAGGACATCCCCCGCGTTCCTCTTTTGTTTGCGGGTGGGTGCGCCGGGCTCGTGCGCTCGCTGGTTCATGCTTTTACTGCGCGCTGTTCGGGATGCCCCGCGGAGTTGCGTGAGGCTTCGCCTCCCGCTCTCTGCGGGGCATCCCGAACGTAGCGCGTTTTTGTTTGCTTTCACAGTGTCCCTCAAGGCCCATCGCCCCGCCCTCTGGGTGGACCCGGGTTGAGGTGTACCGCCCGGTGGCGTAGCACACGTGCAAGGTGCCGGTGGTTGTAAACCGTTGTTCCGGTTGTGAGCGTTTCCACGGGCGGATGCGCTTCGCTGTCCGCCCTGCTGCGAGTTGCTGCTGCTCGCGGGGCCGTGGGACATCCGTACGGGCGAATGCGCTTTGCTGTTCGCCCTGCTGCAAGGGGATTTCGCTTGCGCTTGATCTCCTCACGGGCGCGGACGCTTCGCTGCGCGCCCTGCTGCGAGTGGGTTCCGCCCGCTGGGTCGTGGGCCTGCCTCACGGGCGAATGCGCTTCGCTGTTCGCCCTGCCATGAGGGGGCCCGCTTGTGGCGCGTCGTCTCACGGGCGCGGTCGCTTCGCTCGCGCCCTGCTGCGAGTGAGTTTCGCTCGCCGGGTCGTGGGGTGTGCCACGGGCGCTTTGCTTCGCTCGCGCCCTGATGTGGGGGCTTCGCCTGCTGGGCCGTGGCTTTTTCATGGGTGGTTTGCAATTCTGTGAAATGTCGTGCTTTAGCGTGGTGGAGTAGTACAATCGATGGAACATTTCAACGCAAGCGCGTGGAAGGACGGCGCATGGAAAAGAAGGATTTGGATTGGGGCAGCCTCGGATTTAGCTATATGCCCACGTCGTATAGCTATGTGTGCAATTGGCGCGATGGCGCGTGGGAAGAGGGCGGTCTTACGCCCGACCATTCCGTCACCATTAGCGAGTGCGCGGGCATTCTGCATTATTGCCAGGAATGCTTCGAGGGCCTGAAGGCGTACACCACCGAGTCTGGCGACATCGTATGCTTCCGTCCCGACCTGAATGCTGATCGCATGTACGAAACGGCCGAACGCCTGTGCATGCCGCCCTTCCCGAAGGATAAGTTCGTCGAGGCCGTGAAAGAGGTCGTGAAGGCCAATCTGGAATGGGTTCCCCCGTTCGGCAGTGGCGCTACGCTCTACATTCGCCCCGTCATGTTCGCCACGGGCGTCGTCATTGGCGTGAAGCCCGCTATGGAATACCAGTTCCGCATCCTGGTTACGCCGGTTGGCCCCTACTACAAGGGTGGCGCTGTGCCCATCTCCATCTGCGTGAGCCCCTTCGATCGCGCCGCACCGCGTGGTACTGGCAATATCAAGGCTGGCCTGAACTATGCCATGAGCCTGCAGGCCAACGTGGAAGCGCATGCCAATGGCTTCGCCGAGAACCTCTATCTCGATTCCCAGAGCCGTACGTACGTCGAGGAAGCCGGCGGCGCCAACATTATCTTCGTGAACAAGGAAGGCACGCTCGTGGTGCCGCAGAGCCATACCGACTCCATCCTGCCCTCTATCACGCGTCGTTCGCTCGTGGTGGTTGCGCGCGATATCCTGGGCATGAACGTGGAAGAGCGTCCAGTGAAGTTTGCTGAGGTTGAAGCGGGTGACTTCGTCGAGGCGGGCCTGTGTGGCACGGCTGCCGTGATCAGCCCCGTGGGCAAGATTACCAACGGTGACGAGGTCATCGAAATCAGCGGCATGGAAGCTGCTGGTCCCGTTATGACGAAGCTCCGTAACACCCTTACGGGCATTCAGAGTGGCGAAATCGAAGGCCCCGAGGGCTGGGTCGTGAAGATTGCCTAGTGCAGGCAGCAATTGCGCGAACGTTTTGGGCGGAGGTTTCCTCCGCCCTTTTTGTTTTAAGTTATCGGCTTGGTAAAGGGTAGCCGCTCAAGCGCTTGCTGGGAAACAAAGAAATATAATAGTTTCCAAGTCTCATTATCGGGGGCGTGAGCCTGGGGGATCGTGGCTAGGCGTGCTGGCCAGATGCCCAAGGTGCGAAGGGGGCTACCGTGGGTAGATATCAGTTTACCGATGAGGAGCGCAAGGTGCTGGAGGGCTTGCCCCAGCCTCTTGCTATATATCAATTTATCGACAAGCGCGTTTCGACGCTCATTCTGTCTAATGGCTTCTGCGAGGTGTTCGGCTACGAAGATCGCAAGCAGGCCTATTTCGACATGGACAATGATATGTACCGGGATACGCATCCCGATGACGTTGCCAGAATTGCCGAAGCAGCCGTTCGCTTTGCCACGCAGGGTGATCGATATGACGTTGTCTACCGTACTAAGGACCATCGTAGCGACGGCTATCGCATCATACATGCCAAGGGTGAGCATCTCTACACGGAAGAGGGCGTGCGTCTTGCCTATGTTTCGTATACAGACGAGGGTTCTTTTACGGGCGAGCGGGGGGATTTGCGAGGTTCCGATCTAACGCTTTCTCTCACTGAAGCCTTGCGCGAGGAAAGCTTCGTTCGTCACAGTACGTATGATTACCTCACGGGTTTGCCTAGCATGACGCATTTTTTCGAGCTTGCCGAAGCGGGTAGGCGCGCCATCGAAGAGCGCGGCGGGGAACCCGTGATGCTGTATCTGGACCTGAGCGGCATGCAGGTGTTCAATACGCAGAACGGATACGGCGCGGGTGACAAGCTTATTCGCGAATTTGCCAATCTTCTGAAGGCTACGTTTTCCCATGATAGCTGCTGTCGCATTTCGGGCGACCATTTTGCGGTCTACACGGAAGAGGCGGGTCTCGACGAGGTGCTGCAAAGGTTCTTCGACGAATGCGCCCAGATTAACGCCGGAAACAGCCTTCCCGTTCGCGTGGGCGTATTCCCGCGCAAAATGGGCGACGGTACGGTGAGCGAGGCGTGTGATGGCGCTAAGCTTGCCTGTGATGCGCTGCGTACCCAGTTTGCCTCGAGCTATGGGTATTACGACAGCGCCATGCGGGAAGATGCCGAACGGCGGTTGCATATCTTGGCCAATATAGACAATGCAATTGACCAGGGGTGGATTAAGGTGCTCTACCAGCCGATCGTACGGGGCTTGAATGGGCACGTGTGTAATGAAGAATCGCTTTCCCGTTGGGTCGACCCTCGATACGGCGTCATATCGCCCGATGATTTCATTCCGGTGCTCGAGGAGGCGGGCACTATATACAAGCTCGATTTGTATGTGCTCGATCAGACGTTACGGAAGATGCGTCTGCAGCAGCAGGCTGGCTTGTACGTGGTGCCATCGTCGATAAACCTTTCAAGAGCGGATTTCACGGCGTGCGACATCGTGGGGGAGATAGCGGAGCGCGTAGATGCCTCGGGCTTCTCGCGTGACATGATTGCCATCGAAGTTACGGAAAGCATTCTTGGGAGCGACTTCGAATTTATGAACGAGCAGGTCAAGCGCCTGCGCGCGCTGGGATTCTCCGTGTGGCTAGATGATTTTGGGAGTGGCTATTCCTCTATGGACGTGCTGCAAAGTGTGGAATTCGACCTTATAAAATTCGATATGAGTTTCATGCGTCGCCTCAGCGAAGGCGATAGTGCGAAAACCGTGCTAGCGGAGCTCGTGAAGATGGCCACGTCTTTGGGCGTTGATACGCTTTGCGAGGGCGTAGAGACGGAAGAGCAGAAGCGGTTCTTGCAGGAAGTGGGGTGCTCCAAGCTCCAGGGCTTTCTGTTTTGCCGTCCTGTGTCGTTCGCGGAAATACGCGAACGGTACGATCGGGGCATTCAGATTGGCTTCGAAAACCCCGAAGAGTCGGAATATTACGACACCATCGGTCGTTTGAATTTGTACGACCTTGCTGTTATGGCGAATGAGGAAGATGCCCTACGCAAGTACTTTGACGTGCTTCCCATGGGCGTTATCGAAGTGGGCGAAAATACTATCGAGTATGCGCGATCCAATCAATCGTACCGCGATTTCTTGAAACGGTTTTACGGATTCGACATTGGCAATCCCATGCCGGGATATGCGGGGAATCCCTTTGAGTCCGATTCTCCGTTCGTTCACGTCGTCCGCCAATGCTGCAGGGAACGGGGTCGTATTTTCTTCGATGAGACGATGGCCGATGGCTCCACCGTGCATGCCTTCATTCGGTACATGCGCTCGAACCCGGTAACGGGGAAAACTGCCATTGTTGCCGTGGTCTTGTCGGTGTCGGAAGCGGGCGAAGGGGCTACCTATGCGGGCGTCGTGCGTGCGTTGGCGACTGACTACTTCAAAATCTACTACGTCGACTTGGCTTCGGAGGGCTTTATCGAGTACAGCCTGAATACCGAGGGCGAAGAGTTGGCGGTGCAGCGTCATGGCGAACGGTTCTTCGAGGCGGCGCGAGCGGATGCTCCCTCGCGCATTTACGCGGATGATATCGATTTGTTCTTTGCCGACTTTTCGCTTCAAAGGGTGAGGCGCGAATTGGGCGCGCATGGCGTGTGGACCATTGCGTATCGTCGTGCGGACGATCCTACGAGACGCGTGGGTGTGAAGGTTGTCCGCCTGAACGCGGATAGCGAACAGGTCGTCATTGGCATTCGCAATCTCTTCGACGGGGAGTAATCCCCCGCATGCCCCTTCGTTGCGTTTGACGCGATGCTGGGAAGTTGTGGGTGAGCCCCCTGGTGCAATGCAGGGTGTAAGCGCTCACGAGGGCTCGTCTAAGGCCCTATTGTGTTCATATTGCGCTATGTTCGACTAACTCTAACTATGTCCGTTTGCGCGCTGCGAGAGCGTTCGATACACTAGTATGCTCAATTTTTCTGAAAGGACGGTTCTCGTGGACGACGCCGTATTTACCGAAGAGCAAGAGCATCTTACGCACACCTATGAAAAGCTGTGTGGCATTCGCAATGCACAGCTCGAGAAGATTCGCGCAACGAGCGAGGAAGCAACGCGCGATTTGGGCAGTATGCGCGATGAGCGGTCGCTCGACTTCGCCGAGGTTGACCATACGGCCGAAACGATGATCGAGCTCGAAGCCATGAACAGCATCATTGCGGGGTACCAGCGTACGGCGAACGCTGCCGAGGAAACCCTGCGTCGTGCGGAAATGCTCATGCGCCAGCCGTACTTCGCGCGCATCGACTTGCAGCTGAAGGAAGGCGCCCCTGCGCGCAGCATTTACCTCGGCAGCGTGGGCATCGCTGACGAGACGCGCCGTCATTTTATCGTCGACTGGCGAAGCCCCGTGGCTGAGGTGTACTACAACCAGAGCAACGGCGCCACGCAATACGAGGCGAACGGTCGCACCATTCACGCCAATCTGAAGCTGCGACGTCAGTTCGATATCACGCGTGACACGCTGAATGCCTACTTCGATACCACCGTTGCCATCGAGGACCCCTTGCTGTTGAAGGCACTTGGGTCGCGTCACTCCGAGAAGCTGCATGCCATTACCGCCACCATTCAGCGCGAGCAGAACGAGGTCGTGCGTCATGAGGACGTACCGGCCTTGGTGGTAAATGGCATCGCTGGCAGCGGAAAGACGTCGGTGCTGCTGCAGCGTATCGCTTACTTGTTGTATCGCAACCGCGAGAACCTTACGCCCGATCAGGTGTACTTGTTCACGCCCAATCCCGTGTTTGGCCGTTACATCGACGACGTGCTACCCAGCATGGGCGAGAAGAACCCCCAGATCTTCACCTGGCGCTCTTTCGTGGAAAGCCAGGGGCTTGCCGACCGTGGCATGGGCGAGGGTACCGCCCCCACGGTGCTTCAGGGCATTGCCGATGCCCTGCCGGGCCTTACGCTCGACCCACATGACTTCCGAGAAATCGCCGTCGATGGAACGGTGCTGCTCAAAGCGTCGCAAGTGCAGTCGGCTGCTCGCAAGTACGAGCATGTTCCTGTAGGCCCGCGCTTTAGCGGCCTCATGGTCGAGGAGCTGCACGATCGCCTGGATCGTAGGTTCGACTCCATGGCTCACGACGAAGCACTGCACGACGAAATGCTCTCGCTCGACGTCGACGATATGGTGCGCTACTTTGGCAGCGCCATTGCGCCTTCCACGCAGGAAGAGACCGTCAACCTGGCTAAAGAGTACGTGCAGGCGCGCTATGCCGTAGCACACGAGGCCATCGAGAATTTGGAGTGGCTGCGTTTTGACCGCATTGGCATGCGCGTTACGGGGCAGCCCACGGTGAGCGCCGTTGAGTGGCTCTAC
>JAILNP010000082.1:0-46397 GCA_024691475.1 Eggerthellaceae bacterium | reverse complement strand
AAATGACAGGATTGCCAGAATTGCGAGAGCCCGCTTCGTAAGGGCCGCGCTTTGCGTAGTCTTGGAGGTCATCGCACACCATCCTCCCCGAGAAACTTGCAAAGATAGCAACAGTCTACCTATGCAAGTTATCGGTCAGACGCAGAGCCACAAAGCTAAACGAAGCCATTACCCGTTCGTGATAGTAATGTTACCTATTCGGTAGCACATTAAAATGCACTGTGGGTGGGGTACCCAAGGAGGGGCCACCCCACTTACAACCGAGTGACCGCATCCGTAAGTTGGGTAAGCGCGCGTTGCGCCGTTGCGCGTTGCGTAGCCAAATTCAGGCGGATGAAGCCATCGCCCTCGGGCCCGAACATATCGCCAAGGTCAAGCCACAGCCCCGCCTCGTCCTCGATGAGCGCGCGTAGGTCTTCCCCGTACAAGCCAAGCTCGCGACAATCGACCCACGCAAGGTACGTGCTCTGGGCAGGCACCAGGTGCAGTTGGGGCGCATGCTCGGCCAGATACGATTCCACCAGCGCCCAGTTTCCCTCGAGGTATTCCTTCAACTGCGCAAGCCATTCAGCGCCCTGTCGATAGCACGCCTCGGTAGCCACGAGCCCCAAGACGTTCGGTCTATTCGTGCCGGTAGCATGCATGGCGTCCTTGAATACGCGGCGAAGCTCACCATTGGGAATGATGATATTCGACGTTTCCAGCCCGGCCAAGTTGAACGTCTTACTGGCTGCCGTGCACACGACGCAACGCTGAGCAATCTGGTCGTCAAGCGTGGCGAACACCGTATGCTCATAGCCCGGGCGGACGAAGTCCATGTGAATCTCGTCCGACACTACTATGACGTCGTTTCGCAGGGCGATTTCCGCAATGCGCGCCAATTCCTCGCGCGTCCAGAGGCGCCCACCGGGATTGTGGGGATTGCACAGCAGGAACAGCTTCGCTCCGCTTTCCCGAATCGTCTGCTCAAGCGTATCGAAATCAATGCGATAGGCGCCTTCTTGATACACGAGCGGCGCATTGGCCACGCGACGCCCGTTACGTTCGATCACATTGGTAAATGGATAGTACACAGGGCGCTGAATGACCACCGCATCACCCGGCTCGGTAAACGCACGCACGGCCATGGCCAGGGCGAACACTACGCCCGGCGTGGGGACGATCCAATTCGGGCTTACCTGCCAACCATAGCGCGCCATCCAGGAAACAACTGCCTCGCGATAGCCATCCCACGGATTCGTATAGCCGAAGACGGCATGGTCAACACGCTGATGCAGGGCTTCCACCACAGCAGGAGGCACGGTGAAATCCATGTCGGCCACCCACATGGACAGCAAACCCTCGCGCTTGCCCATTGCCACAGCCGCATCGAACTTCATCGAATGGGATCCTCGCCTATCGACGGGCGCGTCAAAATCGTATCGTTCCATGAGTACCTCCGCTGTTGTCGTTTTACTGTCGTTGTACCAGAGTTGGCAGTCGATAACGCGCAGTTCGAACTTCCACGCCGAATCGGCATGAACGCCCAGGCATAGCATGCAAAGAAAGCGGAACGCTCGATGGGATTTGCGGATTTCCCAAAGGCTTTGCAATCGAGTTCGGCTTGCCTTACTATTGGTCAGAAACATCGAACGCAATTGAGGGGACAACCCATGAAACAGCACATCATCGGCATACGGAGCACAACGGGAACTCGTCTGGGGTACGCCTTGGCAGCAGGAGCTATCTGCAGCCTGACCATCGCTCCCCTAACGCAGGCATTCGGCGACAACGAAGCAGCCAACCCGAATACGTCCAACGCAACGAACGACAACGCGCAAGAACAGATGCAGGAAACGATCGCCAGCACGAAGAAGGAGATCGTCTATACCTACGCCGACGCAAATGGAAATACAACGCGCACGCAGGTAAACGACACGCTCACCAACCCTTCGGGAGCCTCGTTGCTTGACGATGCCTCCACGCTCACCGATATCGAAGGAAATGACAACGACCAAACCTACAGCCAGAACGGAACGAACCTGGTATGGTCGGCCGACGGAGACGAAGTAAGCTACAAGGGCTCGCCCACCGAAAGCACGCCCATTACCATGAAGGTTTCGTACACGCTTGATGGGAACGCCATTTCCGCCGAACAGCTCGCGGGCAAAAGCGGACGCGTCACCATTCGCTTCGATTACGAAAACACCTCGTGGAACATGTGCGATGTAAACGGCACGCAGGAAAAGGTCTACACCCCATTTGCCTGCATCTCCACGCTGCTCCTTTCAAACGACCATTTCACGAATATCGAAACCGAAAACGGCAAGATCATTGACGACGGGTCGAACAGCGTCGCCGTCGGTTTCGCCTTGCCCGGCCTGCAGGAATCGCTGGGCGTAAGCGAAGACGACTACGAGATACCCTCCTATTTCGAAATCACTGCCGACGTAACCGACTTCCAACTCGACGGAAGCTACACGATAGCCACGACCGAGCTCTTCAGCGATATCAATACCGACAGCCTGAATATGAACGACATCGACAGTGCCCAGAGTGGACTGCAGCAGGGCATGGATGCGCTCCTTTCGGGAACCGACGCGCTTGCCGCAGGTCTGCTTCAACTTGCTTCGGGCGCACAAGCCCTCGATAGCGGCGCGCAGAGCTTGCACGCCGGAGCAAGCGCACTGCAAGAAGGTGCCGCAGCGCTGCCCAGCGGCACCCAACAGCTAGCCGAGGGCGCAAGCAACCTGGCGGAAGGCGCAAGCGCCCTTGAAGGTGCAACGGACCAGCTAAACAACGGCACGCAAACACTTGCAAGCGGCACCGCGAGCCTCGCCGATGGCATCCAAGCGCTCCAGGGGAACGACAACGCGGGTCTGCAGCAGACCAGCATCGCCGCGGCCGCGCTCCAAAGCGGCCTGGGAAAGCTCGCAAGCGGCACGCAAGCGCTCATAGACGAGCTCGACGCAAACACCTCGCGCCTTTACGGCGCAGGGAACGCTGCCAGTGCCGCCGCAAGCAGCGCGGGGGACGCCAAGAGCAATGCGCAAAGCGCGCTTACCACGCTCCAGGCGCTCAAGGACTCGGGAACGCTTTCGCAAGATGAAGAAAGGCAGGTAGACGACGCAATCAGCGCGCTTACCTCGACGAAGGCGAGCGCCAACAGCGCGCAGGTCGCAGCCGAAAGCGCCCAGGACAACATCGATTCGGCCATGCAGAGCATAAGCTCCACGGGAGACCTAGGCGCAGGCCTGCGCAGCACCCAAAGCGACCTTTCAAGCGCCGCAAGCGATGCCTCGGACCTGGCCACCAACGTATCGAGTGCGTACGACACCGCCGGAACCCTGGCGGATAGCGCCTCGAAAGTTTCCAGCGGCTCAAGCGAACTTGCAGAAAGCGCAAGCGCCATGACAACCGGAGTTTCCCGGCTTTCAAACGGAGCGACCTCGGTTTCCAGCGCATCTGCCCAACTTGCAGCTTCAGCAGGTCCACTCTATCAGGCGCTCTGTCAACTAAGCGGAGGCACGGAAACACTTGCATCGTCTACGCCACTGCTAGCCAACGGCCTGCAGAGCGCCTACGAAGGGTCCGTCGCACTCTCCAGCGGTCTCTCCGCCTTCCAAAGCGAAGGGATCCAGAAGATCGTGGACGCACTGGGAGATGCAAACACCACCAAAGCGCGCCTTGACGCCGTCTCTGAACAGGCATCTGCCTACGACAACTTCAGCGGCAAGGCAGCTGGCTCGCAGGGCACGGTACGCTTCGTTTTCAAGACAGCCGCCATCGAAGCTGGTAACTAGCCGATAAAAGCACCAAGACCTGGCATAACGCACTACATGTTACAATCTCCCCCGAAGAGAGGGAGACAATCATGAATTGCAACCAGTTGCGGTGGTTCTGCAGCGCATGCGAAACGCGTTCGTTTGCCAAGGCAGCCGAAGCCACGTTCGTATCACGCCAGGCATTCGGCAAAGCGATCAAAAGCATGGAAGACGAACTGGGATGCCCCCTGTTCCACCGTACGGAGCAGGGGGTCACCCCTACCGAAGCGGCAACGCTCATCTACCCCATCGCCCAGCGTTGCGTGAACGATATCGCGCACATGCGCGCCATTTGCGACGAGCACGCGCTTTGCACGCGCACGCCCATCCGCATCGCCATCGCCGACGGCGTAGTGGAGTCCATGGACGATAGCTTCTTCGACGAACTAGAGCGCAAGAACCCCACCTGCGATATCGCCATCGAGAAGCACTTCTACACACGCTGCATGGATTACCTACACGATGGCAAGGTCGACTTCGCCATCGCCCCTGGCCCCCTTCGCGAACAGCAGCTGGAATCCATCCCGCTCGCACGCGAACAAGTCTACGCGGCAACCGCACCGGGAACTGTTCACTTTCCCGCCAACGAGGTCACGCTGGAAAACCTGGCCACGCTCTCCTTCTTTTCAGTGGGAAGCGGCGAGCGCGCCATGCTCGGACTCGATCGGATCTTCGAAGAACACGGACTTGCCATCAACCGTATCGACCAGTACACCGAATTCGGCATCGTTATGCAGAAGGCCCATACGGGCACGGCAGCAGCGCTCGTACCGGAAAGCATGCTCCCCCGCTTGGCTGCCGACATGGTCACCCTGCCCATCCCGCCAAGCATCACGACGTGGGAGCTGCACTGCTTCTGGCTTCCTCACGACCTCTCGAACGCAGAAACGAGCATCGTTCGCTTCATGCAGGAGCGAGCAGTCTAGCTTTCCCCATATCAGACGCACGTGTAAACCTTTAGTTTCATCCCTGCACGCAATCGGTTCTTCTCCATGCGCCCGCCCGTTTGCTTGAATAGGCGCATCGGGCCCCAATGGGAGGTGGGCCCCATTCGCAAGGAGGAGAATATGGGAACTTGGGATGTGTCGCGTCGCGGCTTTCTGAAGGGCGCCATGCTGGGTGCCGTGGGCGCAGGCGTAGCTGGCACGGGCCTGGTAGGTTGCAGCAGCCCGAAGCAGGGCGCGCCCGCCACGAACGCCACGACCGCAGCCTCGGGCACGCAAGGCGACGTCATCGCCGCTGCGCAGCTGAATCCGCAGGATTACGACTATCGCGATAACACCACCGACTTCAAGACGCTCTTCAGCAGCTGGAACCTGGGCAGCGTGGAAATTGGCAACCGCATGTGCAAGTCGGCTGCAGGTTCGGCCACCTACCTGGCAGGCTACACCGAGGAGCTGTATCAGTACTACCTGAACTTCGCCAAGGGCGGCGTGGAAATGATCTGGGTTGAAGGTGAAGCAATCACCATGCCCATGGATGGCAGCCCCCTGCCCAGCGAAGTGACCGACTTCTTCAAGAAGCTCTGCGCCGAATGCACAACGTACGGCTCTCACCTGGGCTTCCAGTGGGCCCCCTTCGGCTTGGACATCGCCGACATGACGGTTGAGACCATCAAGGGCATCGAAGCCGCTGGCGCAGCGCTGGCCGTGGCCCTGAAGGACATGGGCTTCGCCGCCATCGAGATCAACACCGCTGGCTTCAACCAGGGTCATCGTTTCCTTTCGCGCTTCTACAACACGCGCACCGATGAGTACGGTGCGGGCAGCATCGAGAATCGCGCTCGCTTCGACGCCGAATGCATTCAAGCCATTCACGCAGCTGCTGGCAACGATTTCGCCGTGCAGATCCTCATGGAGTGCGTTGAGGAAAACGACAACCTCACCAACGACTGCACGCTCATGACGCTCGACAACGCCGTAACCGAGCCGCACAACTCCGCCACCACCATCCAGGAGGGCATCGCTCTGGCAAAGGCACTGGAAGCCGCTGGCGCTGACTCGTTCCACCTGCGCCTGGGACCGCTGGGCAATCATCCCTGCCAGTTCGGCAGCGACCTGTACTTCCTGCTGAACGGCGTGGAAGGTGCCACGGGCTATGGCACCCAGTGGGACTTCAGCAAGCACTGGGGCGGCAAGCTCATTGGCAACCACAGCGGAGCGGGCATGCTGCTGGACATCGCGGCCATGTACAAGAAGGAGCTGAAGGTTCCCGTAGGCTGCGTTACCTACATGGATCCCGCCCACGCGCCGAACTTCTTCGAAGAAGCCCTGGCCGACGGCAAAGTCGACTTCTACATGATGAATCGCCCGCTCACCGTTGACACGGAATACGTGAACAAGCTGCGCGAGGGCCGCGTCGACGAAATCGCTCCCTGCACCCGTTGCCTGCACTGCCACGCTGGCAGCAACGAGATGAATGCCATGATGAGCTACTGCCGCGTGAACGCCCTGACCCAGCGCGTTATGCGCGCAAACGGACCAGCAACCTACGAGCTTCCCGAAGCCGCTTCCAAGAAGAAGGTCATGGTCGTAGGCGCAGGCCCCGCCGGCATGGAAGCCGCACGCATCGCCGCCCTGCGCGGTCACGATGTAACGCTGTTCGAGAAGAAGAGCTCCATGGGCGGATCGCTCCAGTTCGCGCATAACGTCAAGGGCGAGCACGAGAACCTGGAAGACCTCATCGCCTACCTGAAGCGCCAGTGCGAGCTTGCCGGCGTTACCGTGAAGACGAACACCGAAGTCACCGCTGACACCATCGGCCAGGAAGCTCCCGACGCGCTCGTCATCGCCACGGGTGGCGTACGCCCCGAGCTGAACGTAAGCGGCGCCACCGTTATCGACCTCGAAGACTTCCTTTCCGCCGACATGGGCGAAAACGTGGTCGTATACGGATCGAGCGCACAGGCATTCGACACCGCCCTGTGGCTCACGGTCCACAAGAAGAAAGTCAACATCGTCACGCCGAACGGCAACGACGCGCTCGATATGCAGCAGAGCCAGCACGCTCACCGCTTCATGACCACTGCCCTGTACGGCCTGGGCGTGAAGGCATGGCCCGAAAGCACCATCAAGAGCGCATCCGACGGCAAGCTCGTCATCTCCTCGGCCGTGGCTGGCGTAGACGTGGAACTCGACTGCGACGCAATCGTAAACGTGGGTGACATGCAGCCCAACGAGGATCTTTCCGCAGGTACGGGCGTTTCCGAGGTGTACACCGTAGGCGACGCCGCCGCACCGTTCAACATCGCGAAGGCCATCCAGGCCGGCAACGACGCTGGACGCGCAATCTAGCCCTCTCCTTCATCCCGCGGTGGGCATCCCCCCCTGTAGACATTCGCCCATCGCGCCTCTCATGCTGCCCTGTCAATTCGCCCTTAGCAATTGGCAGGGCAGCGCTTATAATTAAAGAGTTCGCTTCGGCGCATACGCACCATCGGCTCCGGAAGGACGCGTTGCGCAGTGAAGCTTTACCAAATCATCTACCACGACGACGAATCATTCAAAGACGAACTATCGGAGATTGCAGCACAGCGAGACGCCATCCCCGATTCCACCGCATTCTTCAACATCTGCTCATGCTCGACCGATTTCACGATGCTCACGCATGCCGCGAGCATTATCGAGGATATCTTTCCGGGCGCTCCCTACATTGGAGCATCCACCTACAACAACATCGTCAACGCTGAAAACGTGCCCGAGAGCATGACAATCTGTTGCTGGCTTTTCGAAGACGGGCGTTCATACGTGCATGTTGGACAACTGCCCCTTATTGAAGCCGATGAACAAGGATGCAAAGCCGGAAGCATCATTGCAAAGGAAGTCAATAGCCTAAACTACGTACGTGCCGTACAGCTCTTCACCACGCTCGAGCTTTCCTCCATGACGGAACTCTGCGACCAGCTAGGAACACTGAACCCATCGATTCACCTGGTAGGCGGCGCGGCCTTCTTCCCCGTGATCAACAAGCCCGACGCACGCGTTATCTCCTCGGCGGGCCCCTGCGCAGACAAGTCCATCGTGTATGCCGCGCTTTGCGGCCCGCGCGTACACGTGACTTCTCTCTTCATTTCGGGATGGAAGCCCTTGGGCCGCGAACTGCAGGTTACGAAATCCGAGGAAAACATCGTTCACGAGTTCGATGGAAAGCCCGCATTCGAGGCATATCGCCATTACCTGCACGCTGAAAACGATGAGTCCTTCGCAAATACCATTCGCGCGTTTCCGCTGGCGTTCCAGCAGGACGGCGTGAGCATCACGCGTGAACCCATCTTCTGCACGCCCGAAGGCTCGCTCGTGCTTACAAGCGACATCAGCAATGCACGCACCATGCGCATTGCCTATGGCGACCCCGATGCCATTCTGCGCGACGCACGCGAGGCCGCAACGATTATTCGCCGCTTCAAGCCCGAAGGCATCCTGGCAGTATCGTGCGCTTCGCGCCACGTGTTCTGGGGCGATCAAATCGCACGAGAGACCCTCCCCTTCCAAGAAGTCGCCCCCACGTATGGCATGTATTCGGCTTCGGAATTCGTTCGCACGGGATCATCGATATACCAAAACAACGTATCGCTCGTAATTCTTGCATTGCGCGAAGGCAAGGCCGCAGACCATATTCCGTACGCAAACCAGGTGGGAAATGACCAGATTCACATGGGTAACACGCCCACGCTGCGCCTAGCCACCTTCATTCAAGCCGTTACGGACGAGCTGGAGGAAGCGAACCGAAAGCTCGACATCATGGCACGCATGGATACGCTCACCGGCCTCTACAACCGCGGCGAAATCGAGCGCCGCATCGAAGTTGCCGTAGGCGGACAACCAGCCGTCGGAGGATTTTCGCCCCTGGACAGCGGCGAAACATCGCTCATCATGCTCGACGTCGACAACTTCAAGGCAATTAACGATACCTACGGGCACAAAGCGGGCGACACGGTACTCCAGCACCTGGGCGGCACGCTTCGCCGATTCTCGCGCACCTACCCCCTTGAAGGCGTTGCGGGGCGCTGGGGCGGCGAGGAGTTCATGGTGCTACTCGGCAACTGCAACGCAGATGCCGCAGCTCGCGTAGCGGAAAGCATTCGCAAGCACTTTGCAGGCATCGAGGAACCCGGTATGGAACCGCAGACCGTCAGCCTGGGCGTAACGCAAGTACGGCGCGGGGAATCCGCCGACGACGTGCTTCGACGCGTAGACGACGCCTTGTATGCCGCCAAGGCGAAGGGCAAGAACTGCGTCGTGGTGTTCTAGCAGCCCCCTTCGCTGTTCCTATTCAAGCGCAAACAACGCCGCGCCCAGTGCGCCGCATAGCTGCGCCTTGTCGGATATGTAAAGCTTCGTTTGAAGCTTCCGCTCGATCGCGTCAACAACGCCGGCATTTTGCGCCACGCCACCCGTCATCATGAACGACTCTTCCGCGCCAACACGTCGTACGAGCGACGAGATTTTCGAAGCGACGGAGTTATTGAGCCCATGGACGATATCGGGAACGGCCTTGCTTTGCGCCACCAGGCTCACAACCTCGGATTCCGCAAACACCGAGCACATACTCGAGATGGTGATGTCCTCATTCCACTCCAAGCCCATAACGCTCATGTCCTCAAGGGAAATCTGAAGGGCGCGCGCCATCATCTCCAGAAAGCGACCCGTTCCAGCTGCGCATTTGTCATTCATGGCGAAATTTACGACATTGCCCGCATCGTCGATGCGAATGGCCTTGTTGTCCTGGCCTCCAATGTCAATGATGGTGCGCACGCTCGGGTTCAGATAGTGAGCTCCCCTCGCATGGCAGGTGATTTCCGTTACCGAATCATCGCCCTCGGCGATGTACGCGCGGCCATACCCCGTGGTAACCACGTTGAGCACGTCTTCGCGCCTCATGCCCGCCTGCTCCAATGCCGCCGCCAGACACGCCTCTGCGCTTTTCTCTGCACCCCCTCCTGTGGGTATGATTTGCGTCGCAACAATATCGCCCGTGCCATTCAGAATCACGACATCGGTACTCGTGGAGCCGCTATCAATGCCCGCCACATATACCGGTCGCCCGCTTTTGACCATTTCGTCCTTCGTCATAGATACATCCCCCTGAGTATGCTCGGTCGCGCTAGACCGCCTAGCATGCAGCGTTTCGGCAAACGCCTCAATGCGCGTACGCAGCTGCTCGGCGCTTTGCAGCGAGAAATCCGACTCGATGCGCAGCATGGGCACATGCAGCTCCTTAGCCGCAAGCGCATATTCCGGCCCATAGAAATCGCAGAACTTCATGCAGTGATAGACGATCCCCTTCAGGTTGGGATCCTCGAACAGCGCCCGTCGAGCATGCGGATCGTTCATGCGACGACAGGGCATCTGCGCCAGTAGAGCCTGCGCATAGGCGCGAAAGAACGCCTCTTCGTCGCTCGTGACAAGCGCTTCGGCGGGGATATCCAACATGCGATTACCCGTGCATGTAAGGTTGCGGATGGGAAGCTGAAACGCATCCTCTATCATTGCCTGCAGTTCGGCGCCCACACGCACACCGAGCACGCCCACGTATGCGCCCTCCCTTGGCTTTGGTCGTTGAAATGCAGCCTGGCACGCCGACAAGCTGAACGCGCACCCCATCTGCTTTGCGTAGGAGTCCTTCAACTTGATCAACTCACGTGCAAGAGCATCCACCTGACATGGGCCACACGAATGGGGCAAATCCATGAGGTACGTAAACGCGTGAGCGCCTTCCCCTCGGCAATCACGCACGACCTCGTAAACGCGGCGCATCGTATCGCAGCAGTTCACCAGAACCAATTGATTGGCATCTCCGGCAAGGGCATTCTGAATGACCGTCTTGCCGAAGCCACACAAGTTAACGTGGGCAACGCTATCGGACAAATCGAAATCGTTGGCCATATGCTCCAGCGTCTGACACGGCTGGCCGAAGCCTGCGAAGAGCTCAGTAGGCGTGTACTTGCATACCGTGCATATCATGCGCGCCTCCCCTCCAGCAGCTCCAAGAATGCATCAAAGCGTGTTGACGTCTGGCCGTCGCTGCGATTCGCGACATCGATGCCGTCGCCATCAAGCAGCAGACATGGCACGCCCTCTTCTTCCAAGCGGCGCTTGATAAGATGCGATACGCCCAACGTTGCCTTGCAGCCCCAGTGATTGTAAAGGACAACGCCATCTGCCTGCGTTATACGCACTAGCTCAAGCGCACGCTGCACGCGATTCTCGCCCTCGCCATTGAAGCACGAATACACCAGCCGACGAGCCATGGCTTCGTAGGGCTGCGACGGATCGACATCCACCAACATGGGATCAGATGCCATATCGCTAGCGCAGACAAAGCATTTGTCATTGAAATTCACGCGGTCGATCAGCGGCTGCTGCGAAAACGGCATCGTATGCATCCACACCAGGCGAAGCCCCTCGCTTGCCGACGCGCCCCTCATATCGGACTCCAGCATGTGGCAAAAACGCTCGGTCTCGGGAGAGCCGCTTACCAGGTGATTCATGAGCACCGCGTACATTTCGGTCGTCATATCGCCCGGCAGGCGCTTCCCAGGCGAAGCTTGCAGAAATCGCCGATACGCCAAAGCCGAACGCCATGAACGCGCCATCGTTTCGCACAAAGCCTCGTGCGTAATGGAGCGGTGCGTGCAATCCTGCACGAATTCGACCATCTGACGCAGCTGCCGCGCCACGCTGGCCACGGCATCTTTGCTTCTATCGTACGGCACGTCTATGCAAAACCCCGGAATGTCAAAATGACGCTGAATTGCGGGGAACGTTATAAGGTTGCCATCGCACGCCAACGTGGTATACACGACGAATGCGGGCTTGGGAAGCATGCCGGCTGCCGCAGCGCCCAAATACACGCGATGGTAGCTGCACATCGTTTCCGAAAACCCCGCATCGCCCGCCTTATCGAGAAATGCACGTTCCGCCTGAGAGCCGCCGATAAAACTCGAAAGCTGCTCTACGGAATACGGCAGCACCCCCGCCACCTGCAAAGGCTCATACGGGGTAAAGAGGCTTGTAGCCGCCGCATTCTCTGGATGCCTCAGCGCCCGGGTGATCTTACTCATAGCCACGCGAGAGGCATAGCGACGCGAAGGCGGTAAGCGACGTTCGCCCATCAGGGTAAGGTTAGCCAATTGGGCTCGCCACCCAGCATACATAATACGACCCGCCCGTCGCGGATGCTCGTCCACCTGGCCCATAATGAGCTGGCCGAACGTATGCACGACATCCATTCGGTACTTCCTATTCTTTGATATGCAAATAATTTGATTATCTAAGTAAGTATAGGGGTTATCGCCCGTCATGTCTGGACGAATTACCACGCAGGTAGCGAAACACGCAGGCTAATGGCCGCGTGCCGTATCCTCAATGATATCGGTAAAGCCAGATAGGGCGGCGAATGGAGCAAACTGGGCACCTCGGTCTTCATGCGGCATGGGGACATGTGTGAGGGATACGGGCCTCGGAGCATCGACGATGTCGCCATACGCCGCCATGACCGCCATTTCGTCGAGGATCGCCTGGGCCTGTTCGGTATCGAAAGCTTCCCCGCTCATGCGCGATGACCTCCGATCTGGGAATTACGCTGTATGGTAGTGGCGCCCTCTTTCAAATCCATGCCCTTGAGCACGGCATTCTTGCCAAAGCGATGTCGTGCGGCAAGAATGGCCTGCTGCATGCGATGCTCCTGCGCAAGACGAGTCTTTTCGCGCGCCTCACGTTCCTGCTGTTCGGTAGGGTCTTCCAGCAGGGAAAGCTGCTCGCCCGCACCGCCAACGGAATGTGCGACAGACGCAAACCCACGCTGCGTAATACCACAAGCCACGACGTTCAGGCGCCGCACCAACAAGTGCCGGCTGACGATTTGGTCAAACAAATTCATGACTGCATCTACGATTAGGCGCGAAGACGACGTACTGCACGGAAGCGTTGCCGTACCATGGGCATGACGCGGCACGCTGCGGCCATACCAATCGGTTGACGCATCCACCGTTTCGCCCATGCTTGCCGCAGATAAGCAGTTTGAAATATCGTAACCCACGGTGATGACAACCTGGTTGCATTCCAAGCCGGCGTCAACGAGGTCGAACGAAAGCTGATCGGCCATTTCGCGCATTACCAGGCGCGCTTCTTCCCATTCATACGGGCACATGAGCACCTGACCCGAGCCAAGACTATTGGACTTCGGACGATAGGATTTCACATCGGCCATGGTGCAGGGCTCGTAGCCCCAGGCATGATCGATGAGCAGCTCTGCGTTCTTGCCGAACAACCGATAGAGCAAATCCTCGTTTCGACGTTCATGCGGGCCACCCAACGAACAACGAGCAATATCGCCCATGGTATGCATGCCATGGGCCGCCAGCTTGCGCGCATACCCCAGCCCCACGCGCCAGAAATCGGTAATGGGTGTATGAGCCCACAGCCTGCGACGATAGCTGCTTTCGGTAAGTTGCGCAATGCGTGCGCCGTGCTCGTTCGGTTGCGCGTGCTTGGCCACGATATCCATGGCGACCTTGGCCAAATATAGATTCGAACCAATGCCGCATGTAGCGGTAATGCCCGTTTCCTGAAGCACTTCGGCCAACAGCTTTTCGGCGAAGGCGCGTGGCGTGATATGGCCCGTGCGCAGATAGCCCGTAACGTCGATGAACACTTCGTCGATGGAGTACACGTGCACATCTTCGGGCGAAACGTGACGCAAGTAAATGTCGTAGATTTCCGCAGACCGCTTCAGGTAGACCGCCATCTGCGGGCGGGCAGCCACGAAATCGACCTCGAGCGACGGATCGCGTTCCAATTCGGGGGCGTAGATGGACTTCCCCCGCAAGGTACCCCCTGCAGCATGACGCCGCATGGCGTTGACCTGCGCCAATCGCTGCTTCACTTCGAACAGGCGAGCGCGACCCGAAATGCCAAGTGCCTTCAACGAGGGGGATACCGCCAAGCAGATAGTCTTGTCGGTGCGTTCCACATCGGCCACCACCAGGTTCGCAGTAAGTGGGTCGAGCCCCCGTTGCGCGCATTCCACACTGGCGTAGAACGACTTGAGGTCGATGGCTAAATAGGTACGCTCCATAGGCAAACCAACAGGCTAGTCGCTGATATCGGAATCGAGAGTGGCAACGAATTCGTATGCGGGGAACTGGCGATGCAGCTCTTGACAGACGCCATCTACTACAGCGGAGCGATCGGGGGCATCGAAGCCCACCACCATGTCGAACTGGACACGCTTCGTTTCCTCGTTCACGTAGAAGCCATGCGTCTGCAGAATGTTGCGGTCGTTGTTCGCCAAGCGCATGAGCGCCAGGAAGATATCGGCCTGTTCGCCCGTACGCTGCGTATTCGTGGAGTAGATGCCCACGGTATGCACCATGACATCGCAATTCTTCATGACGGCATCCTGCACCTTGCGCGTGAGGGAGTCGATTTCCGCAGCGGTAAGCGTGTCGTCGACCTCCACGTGAACGCTACCGAAATAGCGATTCGGGCCGTAGTCGTTCAGCACCAGGTCGTATGCGCCATGCACCCCAGGCACCGTCATGACCGCAGCGCGCACTTCCTGAGCCAGGCTGGCATCGATGCGACCACCCAGGATCTTCGCAATGGCCTCGCGCAGGATGTCGATGCCAGCCTTGATGATGAAGCCGGAGATGACAAGGCCCAGCCAGGCTTCCAACGAGACGCCGAACAGGATGAAGATTACCGCCGCCACCAGCGTAGAGGCGGAAATGATGGCGTCCATGAGGGCGTCGGTACCACTGGCGCGCAAGGAGCCGGAATTGAGCGACTTGCCACGGGAAAGGGCATAACGGCCCAAAGCGATCTTCCCCACCACGGCAACGCCCACCACGATGAGCGTGACCGCTTCGTACGTAGCCTCTTCAGGGTAGATAATGCGCCAAATGGATTCGCGCGCGGCTTCCACGCCCGCGAAGGCAACCACAATGCCAATGGCGATGGTGGTGAGATATTCCGCACGGCCATGCCCGAACGGATGCGATGCATCGGCGGGACGCGACGCAAGCTTCGTGCCCACGATGGTGACTACGGAAGAGAAGGCGTCGGAGAGGTTGTTCACGGCGTCGAGCGTAATAGCGATGGAGTTCGACAGCGCGCCCACGGCAGCCTTGAACGCCGCAAGCAAGACGTTTGCAACGATGCCCACAATGCTGGCCTTTACGATGCCTGCGTCGCGTTCCTGCATGCTGAGCGCCTGAGCGTCTTCGGACATTGCCCCTCCTTTCCGTGTACACCCTTGCAGTATACACGAACAGATGTACGATGTTAAGCAAGCCGCCCCGCACATCACAAATAGTTTGTTAAACCTAATTGAACAGGCGGTTTACGCATAAACAGCACCTGCATCCATATCTGATATTCTAAGGCAAACACGGAAATGGAGATACACATGAGCACAAACAAAGCCGCCGACGAAGATCGAATACATACCGCCAGCGCTCTCGGCACGAAGCCAAGCACGTGGGTGCGCGTCTCGCACGATGCACAAAGCGCCGCCAGCACTGGCGATTCCCCGGAAGAAGAACAGGTCTACATTCACGGCGACCTCGATGAAGAAGACGACAGCATCGACGACAACGTAGCCGACACCGACTCCATCGCCATGCGCCGCCATCGCGCTCGCAAGCGCGCGAAGCCCCTCTCCCCCGCCGAGCAGCTGAAGCGCAACCGCACGGTCATCTCGGCCGTAGCGGCAGGGGTCATCGTTTCCGTAATCAAATTCATCACCGCCGCCTTCACCGGCTCGGTGGCCATGCTTTCCGAAGGCGTGCATTCGCTGGTAGACGCCGCAAACGATTCGCTCATGCTCGTGGGCGCGCGCGGCTCGAAGCGCCAGCCCGACTTGGAGCACCCCTTCGGATACGGGCGCATGGTGTACTTCTATACGTTCATCGTATCCGTGGTCATCTTGCTCTTTGGCGGCGGGTTCACCATCATGCAGGGCATCTCCGCATTGCAATCGCCCGAAACGGGCGTGGAGAACCCCGTCGTGGCCATCGTAGTGCTGCTCGTGGGCACCGCTATCGAAAGCGTTTCGCTCTCCATCGCATTTCGCGAGGTGAACCAAGCCCGAGGCGACGATTCTCTTATGGAGTACATCCGCACGAGCAAGGCGCCCACCAGCTTCACCGTACTGCTGGAAGACACGGCTGCCGTGCTGGGCATGCTGTTCGCACTAGCGGGCATCGTGGCCACGGCCCTTACGGGCAATGGCACCTACGACGCCATTGCGTCAATCGCCATTGGCGCGCTCATGGCCATCTTCGCCGTGGTACTCGTACGAGAAACATCAAGCCTGCTCATTGGCGAAGGACTCGACCGCGACGAGATCGAGGACATCGTGTTCATCGTGGAGGAAGATCCCGCTGTCATCAAATGCGGCCGCGTGCTCTCCATGTACATGGGCCCGAAAGACATGGTCCTGAACCTGGACGTGACCTTCGATGACGAACTCGACGAGGGAGACATCCTGCAAGCCATCGACCGCGTGGAAGCCGAAATCGTCGATGACTATCCGCAGTGCTCTGCCATCTTCATCGAAGTGGAATCGCTGAACCAGGTATACCGCCAACGCGCCGACCGCGCTCTGGCGTTCCAAGAAGCGGAAGAGGATTAATCCTCCGCCGACGGCCGCAGCGCGCACCCCCTTCGGGACCCCGCTCCGCTACTCGCGTGGCTTGGGCCCCACACGGGCCCAAGCCTACGCTCGTGCGCTGCGCTGGTTCATGCTTTTACTTGCGCTGCCCAGGATGCCCCACGGATTTGCGTGAAGCTTCGCTTCCCGCTCTCCGTGGGGCATCCTGGGCTTAGTGCATTTTTGTATGCTTTCACAGGGTCCCGAAAGGGTGCGCTGCGGCCATACCGACGGGTGGGTGTGACGACCTTTATTGACGCAAGCCACCCCGTTCACGCATGGGCAATTTGCGTTTCGAATGGATGAACAATCGGCGAGGTAACTGGCTCGCGGGTATACTGGGTCGTACGAAAGAAAGGACACCGCATGCTCGCCAACCCCAACGCTACGCTCGAAGCCCTTACCACCTGGATCCGCGATTACTTCGCCGAAAACGGCCCCACGGCACATGCCGTCGTGGGCATTTCGGGCGGCAAGGATTCCAGCGTAGTCGCCGCGCTCTGCGTACGCGCACTGGGTGCCGGCCGCGTGGTGGGCGTGCTCATGCCCAACGGCGAGCAAGCCGACATCGAAGACGCGCGTGAGGTCGTGACGCATTTGGGCATTCGCTCCATCTGCGTGGACATATCAGGCGCAACCGCAGCGCTTTCGAGCGCGCTCATTGGCGCCGAGGGGTTCGCCGAGGCAGCGGGCGACAACGCGGGGCTTTCGCGCGACACGCGCATCAATCTTCCCGCACGCATTCGCATGACCACGCTGTACGCCGTAGCGCAAAGCCTGCCCAGCGGCGCACGCGTGGCGAACACCTGCAATCGCAGCGAAGACTACGTGGGCTACTCCACGAAGTACGGCGATGCCGCGGGTGATTTCAGCCCGCTCGCGAACATTCTGGTAGAGGAAGTACGTCAATTGGGCAGCGCGCTCGGCCTTCCCGAGCACTTGGTGCAAAAGACGCCAAGCGACGGTCTTTCGGGCCAGAGCGACGAAGACAAGCTCGGCTTCACGTACGCCACGCTCGACCACTACATCACCACAGGCGAATGCGATGACGCCGCCACGCGAGAACGCATCGATACGCTCCACGCCATGAACCTGCACAAGCTGAAGCCCATGCCGGCATTCCAGCTGTAAGCTTCACGCCATATGCCACTGCCAAGCGCGAGGGTCCCAAGGACCTTCGCGCTCGCTTATTTCATGCCATCTTGCGTTCCGCGCAAACTGCGAGAAGCCATGCGCGCAACGCCGCGAGTGCCCTACCGCACGTCGTACAACGCCTACCATCTGCGCCTTCGTATTGAACTATTTTGAACTCGTTGCTTTCACGAGGGCAGACGCGGTGGTAAGCTTGGGATATTGAACTTCCGGAGCAAGGAGGCACCATGGCAAAGCAAACGTTCGCAGATCGGCTGGTACTGGCGATGGACCAGCGCGGCCTCAAGCAGATCGATTTGGTTCATATTGCCGCACAACATGGCGTTAAACTTGGAAAAAGCCAGGTGAGCCAGTATATTAGCGGGAAAACGATCCCACGAGCGGGCGTCATGGAGTTCCTTGCCGACACACTTGGCGTCTCAAAGGAATGGCTTGCCGATGGAACCCCCATCCCCGTTTCCAAACCCATTGAACCCACTCCTTCCGCAGCTGCCGCAAAAGTTGAACCATCACCTGCCAGCCCTCATTTCCAGAACGCGGCATCGCAGCCCGCGGCAAGCGCTGCAACCACGGCAAGTTCATCGGCTACACAACCTGCTGCGGCACCCGTTCGCCCAACCACAACCACTGCCGCTGCGCAAACCGGCTTCGCTGCCGCAGCAACCGCTGCCGCCGCACGAGCCGCTGCAGCTCACCCCGCTCCGCAACCCACCCCGAACGCTCCCCTGGAGGCCCGACACATGCGTACCTTCGCCAAATCTTCCAAGCTCGATAACGTCCTCTACGACGTGCGTGGTCCCGTAGTCGACGAAGCCAACCGCATGGAGGACGCGGGCACACAGGTCTTGAAGCTCAACATCGGCAACCCCGCCACGTTTGGGTTCCGCACGCCCGACGAAGTCATCTACGATATGCGCCGCCAGCTAACCGACTGCGAGGGCTACTCGGCGAGCCGCGGCCTCTTCAGCGCGCGCAAGGCCATCATGCAGTACTCGCAAATCAAGGGACTGCCCAACGTAACCATGGACGACATCTACACGGGCAATGGCGTAAGCGAGCTCATCAACATCTGCATGTCCGCGCTGCTCGACTCTGGCGACGAGATTCTCATCCCCTCGCCCGATTACCCGCTCTGGACGGCATGTGCCACGCTGGCCGGCGGCACGCCCGTGCATTACATCTGCGACGAGCAGGCGGAATGGTATCCCGACATGGACGATATCCGCTCGAAGATCACCAGTCGCACGAAGGCCATCGTCATCATCAACCCAAACAATCCCACCGGCGCGCTCTACCCACGCGAGGTGCTGCAGGAAATCGTTGACATCGCTCGCGAGCACCAGCTCATCATCTTCAGCGACGAAATCTACGATCGTCTGGTCATGGATGGCGAAGAGCACGTCTCCATCGCCAGCATGGCGCCCGACCTGTTCTGCGTTACCTTTAGCGGCCTTTCGAAGTCGCACATGATCGCGGGCTTCCGCATTGGCTGGATGGTCCTTTCGGGCAATAAGCGCATCGCCCGCGACTACATTCTGGGCCTGAACATGCTTTCCAACATGCGCCTCTGCAGCAACGTGCCCGCACAATCCATCGTGCAAACGGCGCTCTGGGGACATCAGAGCGTGCAGGACTACATTGTGCCCGGCGGACGCATCTACGAGCAGCGCGAATTCGTGTACAACGCCTTGAAGGACATTCCGGGCATTTCCGTGGTGAAGCCGAAGGCCGCGTTCTACATCTTCCCGAAGATCGACACCGCACGCTTCAACATCACCGACGACGTGCAGTTCGCCTTGGACCTGCTGCGCGAGAAGCGCATCCTCATCGTGCAGGGCACGGGCTTCAATTGGTCGCAGCCCGACCACTTCCGCGTGGTATATCTGCCGCGCGTTGAGGTTTTGGGCACCGCCATGGAACAACTCGCCGACTTCCTGATGTACTATCGTCAGTAACTCACAACGCAGCCGCCGCGCCTCGCGAGAACCACCTAGCGCGGCGGCTGAAGCAGGCTGCATGCCCGCTTGCTACCTCGCGAAAGGATGCCATACATGAATAGAAGCGCATCGAACGTACCTGCAGACGCCCTAGCGGGCAACCCCGGCAACCCCACGGGCGAAGCCGGGCGCGCCATGCTGGAGCGCATGAACGAAAGCCATGGCGAGCTTACCGAATGGGCGCTGGGCTTCGTAGAATTCCAGAACGGGTACGAGGCGCTCGACGTAGGCTGCGGAGGCGGCGCCACCATGCAGCGCATCGCACGGCGCTACGCGGGCGGCCACGTGCACGGCATCGACCATTCCAAGGAAGCCGTCGCCCTTGCACGGGAAACGAACCAGAAGACCATCGAAGCGGGCCGCATGACGGTACGCCGCGCTTCCGTAGAACGCCTACCCTTCGAGAATGGCACGATCGACATGGCGGTAAGCGTGGAGAGCCTGTACTTCTGGCCGCGCCCCGATGCCGGCCTGGGCGAAATCTGCCGCGTGCTGCGGCACGGCGGACAGCTGGTCATCGCGCTCGAGGCGTACGAGAACGGCAATCTGCCGGAAAGCGTGCAGGCGAATGCGCAGCAGTTCGGGCTGTTCATGCCCACCATGGGCGAGCTTCGCTGCCTCCTGCGCGAAGCGGGCTTCGACAGCGTGGACATCTGCACGCAGCCCAATACGCTCTGGCTGGCAGCTATCGCCACGAAATAGCCGGTTTCATAGGGCTACAAGGCCGTCTCGCAGCAATGCGGGATGGCCTTTTTCGTTGGATGAGCATGGAGCCATACGCGGGAAAACGATGCCGCAGACGACGGCTCATGGCGTCGCGGGGTTTGGCCGCGAACTTGCAGCGTGGCAATGCGCGCGTTCGCGAAGCCGCTCGCGCCACGCGAAATGAAGAGCGCGAAGAAGCGCAGGCTAGAGCTCGTTGGTGTCGAGCCAGATGGTGAACGGACCGCTGTTCTCGATGGACACGTGCATGTCGGCGCCGAATTCGCCCACGGCAATGCTGCCCAGATCGTTTTGGGCTAGCTGGCAAAAATGGCGATACAGCTCGCGCGCCTTCTGCGGATTGCCCGCTTCGGTGAAGCTGGGGCGGTTGCCGCGACGGCAATTCGCGAACAGCGTGAACTGCGAGACGACAAGCACTTCCCCATCAACATCGGCAAGCGAAAGGTTGGTTTTTCCGTTCTCGTCATCGAAGATGCGCAAGCGCAAAATCTTGCGCCACAAACGTTCGGCTTCGGCCTCCGAATCGTCTTCGCCAACGCCCAGAAACACCACCAGACCGCGCTTGATCGCTCGGCGGGGTTCACCCTCGATGATGCCCGAAAAGGTGCCTTCCGTGCCGTCCTGAATGGCTACAGAAGCACTCGTGACGCGTTGAAGCAAAGCGCGCATGGCTATTCCTCCTCCGAAGGTGGGTTAGTGGCGATTGCGGGGCCAAACACGGCCCGCACGATACGCTCGGTGGCATGCCCATCGCAGGCAGACATGAACCTCTCGCGGAACGCATCGATCTGGTCGGAGTCGAAATCGCGCTCGGAGGCGGCAAGCCACGCGACGAGCTCTTCCGTGGTCGTGCAGACGGGGCCCGGAGTGAGCTCATCATAGTCGTAGTAGAAGCCACGCCAATCGTCATAGTCGCTACGATCGTAGGCAAAGAAGGCCAGCGGACGACGCAGGAGCGAGTATTCGAACACGAGCGACGAGTAATCGGAAACGCAGGCGGAGCTTGCGGCCATAAGCTCGTCAATCGCCAGGTCGCCATGCGTGACGTCGAACGCGAAGTCGCGGCAGCTGTCGGGAATTGCAGGCGGCTGCTTCACGAAGGGATGGTGCTTGACAACAAGCGCCCAGCGATTGCCGAACTCTCGCTTCAGGCGTTCGATATCCAGCTGGTCGGGGCCTTCCGCACTGGCCACGCGGCCACGGAAGGTGGGCGCATACAGTAGGATCTTGCGACCGGCGATGCCGGGAAGCGCCTTTTCCACGCGGGCATGCGAGCGCTGCAGGAAATCGGGCTGGAAGAAGATATCGGTACGGCTGACGCCCAGAGCCCGCACGATTTCGGGCGTGCGTTCCAGATGCATGGCCTCGATGTATGCCCAGTTTACTTCGGGGCTGCTGGTGGTTACCAGCGAAAGGTTGCTGTAGAACGGATGGCGCAACTTCTGCTTGCGCGAACCACCGAACTTCAGGTCGGCCGTGCTCATGCCCCATTTCTTGAAGGCGCCGCAACCATGCCACAGCTGCACCACCTGCGAGCCTTCGCGCAGCGGCACGCAGCTGACCACGTTCGAGGCATCGTTCAGGAACACGTAGGGAGCTGTAGCGATTTCGCGCAGCATGGCCAGGCAGTTGCGATGGTACTGCGCATAGCGCACGCGCGATTCGCCCAGGAAATGCACGCTGAGGGAAAGCCCGGGCTCTCGCTGCAGGCGCTCGTGCATGAGCTTGAAGCTGTCGGAAAGCTTGGGCTCACGCACCTCCACGAACACGACCTTGCCCGGAACGAGCGGCTGTCGCGCTGCCCTACGGTACACGCGCGGATACCACACCGAGAGGCAGAATTCGCGCATCAGACGCTTCGGGATGCGCAAGAGCGGCTTGAGGATGGACATGGGTCTCCTGTTCGAGCAATGCTAGGTAACTGGGATAGGATACACCAGCCGAGCGTGCGACAGGAAGCTACGGGCACAGGTGAGATCGGGGGCGCAACTTACAAGCCGCACGCAAAGCCAGAGCTTTCCTCCCGACCATACGCACAGACACGACGAGAAAGCGCAAGGGCCCGTCCTCGCGAAGCCAAATGCGACCATGCGCCCGTAATGGGATTTCCGGAAATCCTATTGGATACGACGCACGGCAATGCTCGTCTCGTGCGTTACACCAGTTCACAGTGATTCCCCCGCTCACATATCGTGGGATTTCCGAAAATCCCACGATATATAGCGCCCTAAAATGCTTTCTACACCCGTTTGCCCAGGTCGCAGATTCTCACGCGCCCGCACATCGTAGGACTTCCGGAAATCCCAAAGACGAAACACGCAGACGGCGGCGATTGAAATCGCAAACTCTATCGCGCCAGACGATCGCCATGCGAGAGAAACCCATGAAGCTTGGCGCGCTTGCGCTGCTGGACAGCAGTGAGCCGATGAGTTTCGCAACCCAAACGCTTGGCAAGATCGCCCATGATGCCAGAAAACTGAAGCGCATCGTCATACTGGCGACGCGTAAGTGAAATCGCGTATAGCCCCATCATGCCGTACGCGTTTCGCTTGCGTATATCGTGTTCACGCTCACGCTCGTCACGCCCGTGAAAAGCGTCACTATCATATTCCAACACGACCTTTGCTTCGGGCCAATACAAATCCGGGATAAGCTCGCCCACACCAGCAACATGCCGCGCCTGACCCGTAGGCGTTATGGGCACATTGAGTCTTGGACGAGGCAGACCGTAGCCGCCCAGGCGATGCGAGAGCGTCATCTCGAGTGCAATCTGCGACTCGCGCGGGGAACGAGAGCCATCGATTGCGCATTCAGCTGCAAAGCGCGCACGCTTCACCCCATTCACGCCTCCTGCGCTCTTCACGTACGCACGCAGCTTTTCCACAGAGGTAACGCACGAACGCTCCACGAGCGTGGTGCCGCCCACCCCATCGGGACGCAGCGCATAGCCACCACATAGCTCGAAGGCGAGTTCGGCAAGCTCGTGACGCTGCATAAGGCACCCCATCTGCACCAGACAAAGCTCGGGCGCAACCACGTACACTCGCAGGAACTCCCCATCGCAGGGAACCGTACCCACATATTCCAGGGAATTGAGAGGGAGCGCAGTAGTCTGCGTGTGTGTACGAGCAAACGAAAACGAATGGGTTGATTTACGCTTCGGGACCATTAGCTCAATCGGCAACGCAATGTCACGCAAGACGCCTGAGCCAACTAAGGATTGCACATGGCGCTGTAAAGGGATCGAGGACAGTTCGAGAACCTCAACCTCCTCTTCCTCCGAAATGGAACGAGGGAAAACCGGCCCATAGCAACCATTCCAGAAGGCAAGAGCAGACCGATAGCCAAGAATAATCGTTTTCATTACCGTCACCCACCCCACGCACCGCAATGAACCACCCCCTGAGCGACCGAGGAACAGAGGGCCAAACAACTTGAAGTCTATCGTATTCTCGACAAGATGGGATGAACTATTTTCCCAGTTCAGATACCATATTCCTGCAATAGATTAGCGACGATTCCGCAATAATATAGGCAGAGGAGCGCAATAGCTACGCTGCAGTTTCGCGCGACTTCGGCAAACCCGTACATCGCAAAGCCATTGGAGTATCCGCATAGTCCACTTAGAGACAGGAGAAGCCTCGCGAGGAGCACGCCCCGAGAACGCATCCACCCTCGGGGATAAATCCATCTTCGGGGGATAAGTCAATATTCGGGAAATCACCTGCTCTCGGAAGGAGCCCATCCCCTGGAGGCATAGCCACCCTTGGGATTTCCGGAAATCCCAATATAGGAACGGGACGCACTCGCTTCAAGATGACGTTTCCCCAGTTCGTGATTTTTTGCCACAAGAAGAATCGTAGGATTTCCGGAAATCCAAATGGGAAATCCGGAAATCCCATGAGATATGGGAAAAGGGCAAGCCGGCCCAAACGGAGGGACTGGACCGAAAGAATGCCTGCGCTGGTGGGCGGAGGTATCGTCCACCAGCGCAGATAGGTGTAAACGGAGGAGCCCAACCTGGGCCTTGATCGCGCTCCCCCGCTCTATCCATGACCCTTCGGGCTTGCGCCCGCAGGTCCTAGATAACGAAGTTACGCAACCAGGCCCTGGGCGGCGCCAGTTGAGTACGCCGCCTGGAGAGCATCCTGGTTGATGGCAGCTGCGAGGGAGCTTGCGCCCGTCTCGAGCTGACAAATCGCTGCCGCAAGCACATCGGAGCCTACCGCAGATAATATGGCATCATCCTCCGCTTGGGGTGAGTACCCCCCAGCAGAATCCGGATCGCTACTCAAGGCAACAAGGCCAACACCCGAAGCGTCGCCGATAGCGTTTTCGGCCAAAACAGCATCACCCGCATTGGCACCCGAAAGAGCCGTCTCGCTGGTGCCATCAGCCGCGCTGATAACAGCGGCGGTATCAGAAGCCACACCCAGCAACGCGATAGAAGCATCATCGCTTGCGGCGGCCATCTGGCCAATCGCAGACGCGGAAGCGCCCGCAGCGGCATCGGCGCTCATCGAAGAATCGGTCGTAGCTTCGCTAAGCAATGCAAGCATGGCAACCGTTTCGTCCTGTGCAGGCTCAGGCGCGAGGGTTAGGGGCTCAACCGCAACCGCCGTAACATCCTGCTCGGACAGTGCAGCGAGCGCGGTACCCCCTCCCCCGCTATCGTCGGATAATGCCGCTAGGGCAGTCGCCCCCGATCCGGTAGTTAATGCCGCAAGCGGGGTTGCAGAGCCAGATGCAGAAGGATTAATCGTCGAAGGCCCTGGATTACCCGCAGCATCAACCCAGTATCCGTAGAACGTATACGTACCACCCGACTTCTGGGTATCGGATTTGACGAAATTCTTCAAAAGATCGTCCTTGGTAAACTGATCTCCGCCGCCATTAGGCTGGGTAAACCAACCGACGAACGTGTACGTTACACCGCCAACCTTTTTCGTGCTACCCACCTTCGGAGACGAAGCGCCGGTTAGCTTGCCTTCCCACAAGATCGACTTTTGAGACTTCTGCGTACTGGTCGTCCTGAATGTGACCTTGTACTGATATGCCTTCCACTGCGCATAGATATAGACATCCGTAACCGTATCATCATATATTCCCTTTTGAGCATAAACGATATCGCCAACGCTCATCGAGGAATTAACAACCTTACCAGCAGATGGCTTAACCTTGTACTCGGAACCATCTACAAGGTAATACCCTTTCAATACTGTTTTTTTGCTATTGGCATCAACCAAACCGACGTCAAACCACTTCTTGGTCTTGGTACTAAAAGTCGTAGCACCCGTTTTCTGCACATCCCAATGGAACGTCACGGATACCTCGTTCCACGTAGCCCAGACGCGCTTATTGCCAGAACTGGGATTCGTATCTGGAAGCGCCGAATAAAGGGTTGACGCGGTAAGGTAACTACCGGACGACTGCTTGAAGCGCCACTTGTTAAACGTCCAACCAACAAGATTGCAGTTAATCGGGGTGAGCTCTGGATCCCTAATGTCAACAGGAGTTCCACCGCTCAAATCCGTATAGAGGATATCCCAGTCCATTGCATTAAATGCGGCAGTCTTCGTCCAGATCAGAACCGGAGCATAGCCAAGGTTGGCGATTGCATCAGCATCAAGAGCCATAGCCTTCGTCTTCGAATTACGGTGCAGCTGAGCAGAAGTCCACTTGGCAACAGCCTTAGCCGTATACCCATAACGCGTCGGGTTAACAAGGATATCCGCCTCAACAGCATCCAGGATATCCTGCGTGATGGACCAGTACTCTAGCGTAACGTTAGCCGGCTTCCAGATGGCGTACAGGTAGTTCGCCTCGGGGTCGGTATCCGTCTCCTTCAGCTTCCACTTCTCCCACGGAATATTATCCGGGTCATCGGGATTACGATACGGGAACTGCACGCTATCGGGATCGCACAGCGGATTGTGGTCCCAACCCACGAAGATGTAATTCTCCCTCGTGAACTTGTTATCGCTCACGGCAACTTCCTCGTCGGTCACGCCCCAGGTATCGGGCGTCGTGCCGTAGTCGGTCATGTCGCCATTGCCACCCGGGAACACGAAGTTCGGGTTAATGGTCGGATAGATATTCGCGAAGTACGTAATCTTCTGCGGCAGAGGCTGCCAGATCGCGTACAGACGCAAGCTGCTCGGCGGCATCGTGAACGTCGCGAACGTGTACTCGGGGCTCGTGTAACTGCTCTTCGCGGGGTTATTCAGGTCGGTAGACCAACCCATCAGCTGGTAGCCATAGCGAATGATATCGGCTGTGTTGTACGGCGTCACCGTGTCGTCTACGCGAATCGCACCAGGGTTACCCTGGGTCGGCGTGATGATCGGGTCGACAAACGTAGGCGCCGCTTCCGCGATGCCGCTATCCCAGGTGCCCTTCACGGGCTCCCAGATGATCTGCACGTAATTTGCGGAGTAGTACAGGTACAGCACCAGCGTGCTGGCGAAGGTGTTGTTGTCCACAGCATCCAGCTTGCCTTCGGATACGTGGCCATTTGCCGCGTTCTCGGTAGCCGTGAGCGTGGGATTGTACGAATAGCCGCTATCGATAATATCCTGACGCAGGTAATTCGCGCCGTCGTAGTACACGCCAGCCTCGCCCGTCTCGATGGTCACGATGTACTCGAAGCCATTCGGATTGGCCGTATTCTCCTTCCAGTGATGCACCTCGAACTCGATGCCGGTACGCGCCTGGGCGAACAGGAACAGCTCCAGGCCGCCATCAGCGGTAATCACGCCGCTGCGCACTTCCTTGTACTTCGGAGTAGTCTCGCCCTCCTCGGTGTACGTGTAGCTGGGATAGTAGAAGTACCCCGGCAGGTTGATGTACGTGGTGCCATCAATCGTAACCGTGTCATCCACGTCGCCCGTGAGCACGTCGGTGCGCAGGATCATCGGATCGCCGCCCGTGGGCGTACCATCGGCACCCGGGCCACCGTTGTGCACCAGACCATCGGCGCCCACGCGGTAGGTGTATACCGTGTAGTTCACCACGTTGGCCTGATAGTACAGGTACAGCACCGTGGAACCGTCGGCCTCGATGTTAGCCTGCCAATTGGTACCGAACTTCGCATTGAAGACGTACGCGGAATCGAACGTGTAGCCATCGAACGTCTTGGCAACAGCCGTTGCCAAGGTATCGCTCGTGCCCTGCAGGTTCTCGGTAGCCATATAGCGCACCGGAGAATCCAGCTCGCCATTGCTCTTCACACGCACGTGGTACACCACGTACTTCGTGTCGTCGCGCGGAATCCACACGGCATAGACCACGTTGTCGTCGTTGTCTAGCAGCAACGTCCAATTGCTGCCCACGGCCACGTCGCTCGTGCCCGCATTGGCCAGGGCCTTGGTAGTTGCCCAACCGCCGAAGTTGTAGCCCACACGCGAAAGCAGGCCCGTGGGGTCGGCAACCTTCACGGTGCCGCCGTACACGCCATACGTATCGGGCACGCTGCCCTGGGCCTTAGTGGAATTGTTGTCGTACGCCAGGCGACGCACCGAAGGCGTCCAATGCGCGTACAGGACGGTATTGCCCGCCGGCATATTCCACGTGGTAAGCGTGGGAAGCAGCTCGATGGCGCCCGTCGGGTCGTTTACCGACCAGCCCAGGAAGTCGTAGCCAATCTGCGTGGGGATGGGAATGGTCACCACATCACCCGTGGCGTACGAAGTGGGTCCGATTACCGAGGTGCCATCGGCGAACTGACCGGTGGTGCCGTCGATGGTCAGGTTATACGCAAGCACCATGTAGTAGATCTTCAGCACCATGGAACCATCGGCTGCAATAACAGCGTCGGTAGCGCCATAACGCGCCAGCGTCTCGGACGGGCTGTACACGAAGCCGTCGAAGGTAACCAGCTCGTTGGCGGCGTATACCGTGCTGTTCGTCTCGCCATAGCGCTCAACGGAAAGCGCCATGTACGGCGAGGAACCATCGGTATGCAGCTGCCAATGCTGCACCGTGTACGGCGTGGTGCTCTTGGCCACGTAGTAGATGTAGAAGACGTCGCTGGAGGCACCCATGCCCGTAATGGCCTGCGAGGACAGATAGGCATTATAGGTAGTGCCACCCACCGTAGCGCCCGAGAAGCTCGGGTCGAGTTCGTAGCCCACCAGACGCGGGTCGCTGGGCCTATGCAGGCCAGCATCCACAACGTCGATGGTCAAGCCAACCTGGCCGTCGTGATACTCGGTGGAATCGATGAGCTCGATATCGGTATATGCCGCGTTGGTGCGATAGATCTTCACCGTGTAATCGATACCCATGAGGGCCTTGTAGTACAGCAGCATAACCGACGTGCCATCGCCGGCAACCTCGATGCGGATGACGCTATCGCCAAAGCCGTCATCGGCGGTCTTGTAGCTCCACGTGCTATCCCAAATGTAGCCCGTAAGCGTCTGGGCCACGTCGGCGCCGTGAATGACCTTGCCCGCCTCGGCCGTGCGCGTCTCGTCGGTCTCGCTGATGAACATGGTACCCACGTTGTTCAGGAAGACATGACGCACCGTGTAGGAAACGGTATCGGGCTTGTAGTAGATATGCAGGATGGTGGTTCCGTCGCCGTTCAGGTTCGCGGTAGTCACATTGCCCGCGTTAGTGCTGTCGAACGTCCAGCCCACCGGCGGGTTGATCAAACCCAGCGCCGAAGCGTCGAGGGTGGTATCAGTCGTGCCGGTACGCTTTACCTTGCTCACCGTCTCGCCATCGGAATTCACGTAATGGTACGCCACCGTATACGTGGTGTCGCTACGCGCACGCCACGTGGCCGTCATGGTGCCCACACGCGACGCCATGCCCGGCATGGGGATGGAGGCGCCCGGCGCATATACCGTACCATCCTGGTCGAACGTCCAGCTCACCAGCACGTAGCCGGGGCGGTACACCTGGCCTTCCTCGTCGCCCTGCGTAGGCAACGTAATGCCAACGCCCGCCTCGTACTGGTCGACGCGCGTCACACCGGAATACGACCAGCCGGCGTCGGAAGCCACCAGGTCGTAGATGATCGTCATGGGCTGCGCCACGTAGTACATGACGAGCGCCGTGGTGCCATTGCGATCGACGATGGCCGAAGGCGCGGCATCGGAAGCATAACCAGGCGTGTAGACATAGCCCGTATACTGCGAAGACAGGTCGTTGGCGTATACGCGCGTGCCCGTGGTGGCAGTGTGCTCTTCCTTCACCTCGAAGAGCAGCTTGCCCTTGGAGGTTACGCGACGCTGATACACCACGTACTTCGTATTCGTGTTGGGCTGCCAAATGGCATACAGCGTAGTGTCGCTAAACGGCATCGTGTATGCAGAACCAGGAGCATATACCCACGTCAGGTCGCCTTCAGCCGGCTTCACATCGGTCCAGCCAATGAGCGTGTAACCAGCGTAGGTAACCTCTGCCGCGGAAGGCAGCGTGGTGGTATGACCCGAGGTAACCGAACGCGGATTAGCGCCACCGTACGAAGGCATCTGGGCCGCCGTCATAGCCGGGGGCAGATTGCCCGCCAGGTCGAACGTGAGCTGCGCATCGTATTCCATGTAGTACAGGCGAAGCACCGTGGTGCCCATGGCGCTGACTTCATCCTCAATCTTCACGAGCTCGATGCCAGCGGGCTGGAACGTGGTGAGCATGTAGTAGCCACTGAACGTACGCGTCCAACCCTTGGATACGGCATTCACCGTGGCACCCGTGGTCTGGTACGGATGCGTGTCAGTAGCAGCCAACGTAATAGTGCCCGACGCATCGACCAGGTAGTGCTCCACCATGACGCTAATGTTGTCGCTCGGCTGGAACACGTAGTAGTACGTAGCCGACTTATAGGCTCCATCCACACGCTCGGGAACGAGCGACATGCCAGCAAGCTGGCGATGGCTTACGCCACCCACCGTGTAGGTCATGGTGACCTTGTTGCCATCCTCGTCTACCCAGTATCCATACGTGTAACCCGTATTGGGCGTCACGGTGGCGCCCAACGGCGTACCCGAGACGGGATACAGGCTTTCGGCCGACATGGTGCCCGGGGAGCCGCCGCCATTGAGCTGCACAGTGCCGCGCGCCGGATCGGCCACGATGTACGTAATGGTGATCTGCGGCGCTTCCTGGAAGACCGCGTAGTAGATGGAGGGGTTGGGCCACGCATTGGGAAGCGCAGGCGTAGGCGGCACGAACTTGTAGCCCTGGTACGTATAGGTCACCGTACCCACCGTACGGGTGAACGTAGTGGCGGTGGAGTCGCTACTCAGGGTATTGCCTGCAGCATCGACCCATTTCACGAATACGTAGCCATTATTGGGAACGGCATACGAGCCCTTGGCTGCACCACCCACGCCGGTAACGACTTCGCTCTCGCGATACACGAAACCACCCGCGGAAACGCCGCCATACGGACCGCTATCAACCGCGTACTCGATGGTGGAAGGATACGCGGGAACCCAATGGATGTAGATGACCTTGTCCAGGCCGCCCACCGTATAAGGCGAACCGGGAATGTAGACCACGTCGCCATTGGGCGTATCGGAATAGCCATCCATGACCCAACCGTCGCTACGCGTTGCGTAGTCGAAGAGCGGCAAGCGCGAGCAGTAGCCCGGCGCATAGCTACCCGTCTGATCGAAGTAATTCGTCGGAGAACTCATCGAACTATACTTCGTCGTATCCAACGTGATCGTAATGCTTGCTGGATCGGGGTTGTTCTCGTTGATGGTGAACACATGGCGAATGGGCGTCCACAATGCCACGAACTCGTAGTTCGCGTCCACCGTCGTGGGGAACGCTTCGTTCAGAATCAAATCGGTGCCCAACGCAAATGCGGTAGCATCCACGCCCGCATCAAACAGCATCGTATTCGCATACACGCCAGGCGTGTAGTCGAACGCCAGAATGAGCTGGTTGTACGTCGCCAGATTTACGTTCGTGTGCATGACCGGATCGGGCGTAACCGTGGCATAGCCGCCACTCACCGTCACGATGTGCTTACGCCACGCCCAACCGGCAAATTCGTAGCCCTCGTAGCCCTGCGGGGCAAACGTGGAAATGGGCAGGTAGCCCGCTACACTATTATCAACAGCGCCATTGTAGTAGCCACGCGTGGTAATGGGCGTGTTCACGGGGATGTCCTGAATGAGCGTCTGGTCGTCGACGCCCTGCACGAAGCTACCGCCAGAGCCCGTCATGTAAGCCATGACGCGCGGCTCTACGAAGACGGCCGTGAACGTGGTATCGCCCATGATCTGGATGGTGGAAGGCGACATGGTGTAACCAGTCTCGATGGAACCGTCATCCTTCGTCATGGTGTAGTTCCAGCCCATGTTAATCCAGTTGTTGTGATCGAGCAGGCGAATCTGGATATCCTTCACGCGCGGCGTGTACGTACCCATCTCAACGCCATTACGATACGCATAGCTTCCCGAAGGCACCAACGTGGGATACGTGGTGGCATCATCGTACAGGTCGCCCTTCGCGGCATCCGCGGTGTCGATGTTGAAGCGCACCGTATAGCCCTTGGCCTCCCAGAAGCCAATGATGATCACATTGTCGTCGGGCATCCAGAAGTCGTACGGATACGCCACCGTAGTGTTGAAAGCGCCCAATTCCAGGTTGTTAGCCCAAATGGGAATCGGGTTGCCTGCGCCGTTGTACACCAGGTAGCCACCCGCGCCGTCGGTGTTCAGGAACTCGGTGCCATTCCACAAATTGGTAGGCTGACCGCGGTCGACCTTCGTCGTGGTGCTGAAGTTGTAGTTCTTCCACAACTCGGAATAATCCACGCCAATCAGGTCGGTTGCCTTGTACGCCACCCAACCGCTGAACTGATAGCCATTCACGCCAACGGTATCCGCGGTATCGTCGAAGATGACCGAGCTATTGCGATACAGGCCGCGCGGCTGATTGGTAGGAGCAATGGGCGAATCGGCAGGCACGATGCCCTGACCATTCAGCACATAGCGATACGTAAGCGTGAAGCAACCAATGTCGTAGTACAGCTTGATCTTCGACAGGCCATCCGCCGTCACCGTAATGGTGGTGGTGGAAATGTCGGGGCGGTACAGGTGATGCGAGACCTCGGACAGGTCGATGCGCGTCACGCCGTCGGTATCGAAGGGCTTGATCAGGTCGCTGTCAGCCGCAACGGTGATCACATCGCCCGTCTTGGCATCGTAGCTGGCCGTGTAGCTCTCGTTGATGAAGTACTCGCCCGAGCCGTCCTGCAGCCAGTATTCCACCACGTAATGCGTGGCGGATTCGCTGAACCTGGCAACGTAGACGATGTCATGGTAAATGCCATCGGAAGCACGTCCGGGCACGAACTCGTAGTAGCCGTACTCGGTATTGAGCGTGCCCATGCCGTAGTAGTTGCCTTCGCCATCGTAGAAGCCAAGGAAATCATACCCATCGCGAATGTACAGGTACGTGCCCACAGCCGTGCCCGTAGCAGGCGCGACCTTCTCGTACGTACGCGTGAGCCAACCAGCGTCGGCGACGTCCACCGAGTACGTGATGGTGATGTCATCGTCTTCCGTGAAGACGGCAATGTAGGTAGCATCGTGGTATGCGCCATCGGCGCCGCGAGGCGGAATGAACGTGCGCTCAGTGCTCACGATATTGCCCGATTCGTCGGCCCAGTGCAGGAAGTGATATCCCAGCTGCGAATACGCGGTAATGGCGCGCGGGCCAGGCTCATTCACGGGCGTGAGCGGGTTGCCCTCGTCGTCATACAGAACGTTGCCGTCCTTGTCGATCAGGTAGCCGTCTTCGTTCACATTCTGCTTCAGCGGGTCGACCATGTAGCCAGTACCAGCCCACACCGTCTGATATGCATAACCGTCGCCCCAGTTCAGGCCCTGGTCATCTTGGTCGTCGGCCAGCGTGCCATCGGAATTGTCCCAATCAACCCACCAGTTCGACGTGGTGTACTTGATGGTGGCCTGCTGCTGTTCCCACATGGCGTACAGCGTGGTGATGGCCGCCGGAATCGGGTACACAGCATTAGGCTCGTACGTCGTGCCCAGGCCATCGGGGTCGGTATTCCACGACTTCAAAACGTAGCCGGGACGCAGCACGTCGGTCTTGGAAGGCGTCACGAACGGCGAGTACGCCACGCCCTTCACGGGGGCCAGCTTCTCTTCGCGCGTGCCGTCGCTATTGTGAATGATCACACCAGCGCCCTCGTTCGGGTCGAAGTATACCGTGTAGCTGCCGCGAATCCACAGCGCCGTGACGGTAATGTCGTACGAAGGAATCGTGCCGTTGGTAACGGGATTGGTGGCGTAGACGCCACCGAAGAACTCTTCCAGGCTCTTACCATCGATTTTCGAAACGTACGGATAGTAGTGGTAGACCGTGGTGCCGTAGCCGCCATCGACTTCCCAGCCAGCAAACACGTAGCCTTCGTCGCCAATGGGCAGATAACGATTCAGATTGTTCGTGCCATCGGAGAGGAACTCGTTCCAATCGTACAGGTTCGGGTAGCTCAGCAAGTAGCGCGCACGATTCTCGCCCGTCACCGTGGGTTCATCGTTATCCGGATCCACGTCGCGCTCGCAAATGATGTCGTAATCGGGCATGCCGTAGCCCATTTCGGGAATAGACGTGCCCGCACGCAGATTATCAAAGTACGTGCCCGCCATACCCTCGAACTGGCCATGCTCGCCATTCTTGAAGGTCACGGAATACAGGCGCTCCCACTTCGGGCGCACGAAGCCATTGCCCAGCACGCGAATGTCGGTAAGGTCGCACGGCGTGCCGTTGTACACGGGGCCGGAAAGCTCATTCCCCTCTAGGTCGTAGAACTTGCCTCCCACGACGTTCACCGCGCCAGTACCCGTAACCTCGGTACCGTCATCGAGCGTGAACACCCACTCCCAGTTGTACAGGCCGTAATTGTCCTTGGCGTAGCCATAGCCCGGAGTCGTGGTGATCTTGCCGTCGCGATAGGAAAGCTTGTCGTAGTAGGAAAGCGTGCCATCCCAGGTAAGGTAGCTCGGGTCGTCGGCGTTCACCGCACCACCCGTGTAGGGATTGTCAACGGTAACGGTGTAAGTACGCGCAACCCAATGCACGTACAGGTTCATCGTCCATACGTCTTCGCCGTCATCGTCCTGCGAAAGCACCAGCGAGCCATTAGCGCGCAGCTTCGCGATTTCCGCGCTGGAAAGCTGGAAGACTTCCCCGTCGGCCCACAAACGATCGCTCTGCGTCGTGCCGGCAATGTAGGACCACGCATCGAAGCGATAGCCATTCAGCGTGAACAGGTTCGGATCAAGCTGCGTAGGCGTATCGAAGCTCGTCACCTGCGTGTACGTGCCACTCGCGTACCAGCTTGCCATCGTGTCGGTCTCGTTGTACACAGCACCGGGAACCGGGTTCCAGTGGAATACGATGGTCGCATTGGCGGGCGCCCACGTGGCAATGAGCGTAATCACGCCATCGCCATCGGCGTCGGGCAGGTCGGCCACGGCAATGCCCGACAGGTCCCAACCGTACACCTTATGCTGCGAGCCATTTACGGTGGTCTCGGAGGTCACGATAACCTGGCCGTCCTCGTTCTTCCAACCCGCAAAGACCATGCCCTTCTTGCCCTTCGGAGCGCCGCTGCCAGAAGTATCGCCCGCAAACTTGGGGGTCTTCGTTCCAGCATCCATGGAAACGTGCGGGAAGTACGTCTGGCCATTTACGGCAGCCTTCTTCTGCGCGTCGGTCGTTCCAGGCGCGGTAGCGGTATCAACGAAGAAGTTCGTGCCATCTTCGTAACCAGGATCGTTCGCCAGGTAGTTCACTACGTGAGCCGGCGCCCATACGGCAGTGAAGAACACAGGGCCCGTAATGACGAAATCGTAGATGCCATTCGGGGTGAGCGTACCCGACTCATAATCCAGGCCCAGCTTCAGGGCATCGTCGGTGACCATGCGGTATTCCCAATGATCCAGGCAATAGCCGTCGATGGGGTTGGTCTGCACCTCTCCCCTGTCAAGCGTATCGCCATGGAAGACGTAGCTCTTGCCGGATACGGTACCCAGGCCGGTATTGCTGCTCTCGTACACGATGGGCACGTTGCTGCCAATCCAGTGCAGGTACACGTCCACGGTATGGGGCGAGCCATCTTCCTCCATGGTAGACCACAAATTACTGAACGTGCCGCCATTGTCGATAAAGCAGAAGTAATCGTTCCAACCAGGACTGTTCACGTAGCGCTCGGGGTCGCTGGTATGGTGCCAGAGTCGATCGGTAAGGGCATGCCAGTCGCCGAAGTCATAGCCCGTGTGGATGTATTCGTTCCAGGGCATGGTGTAGAGCTGATCGTAACGCAGGCCGGTAAGTTCGACCATGTCACGCAGATTGCCCGTGTCGGTATCGCGCACGAAGCCGGCATTACTCTCGTCTCCGTAACCATATCCATGGAAGCGCACGTTATAGGTGATGGGGCTCCAATGCGCGTAGAACACTACGTCATCATTGCCCATAACAAAGGTGCTCTGGAAATCGTAATCGGGGTCATCACCCTGCTTGTTGGGCGTGGCATCCCAGCCCACCAGGAGGTAGCCCTTGCGATAGAAGCCCGTGGACTGGTCGTCGCGCGCACGCGTGACGGTAACGCCCTCCTCGTAGTATTTGGTTTCGGGCGTAACGGCAGGGTTGCCACTGCTATCCGTAGAGACGATGCTGCCGCCGTTCACGTTGTAGCTCACGGTATGGCCCACGTACTTCCATACAACGTAGAGAATGTACATCTCGCCCTCGCCCACCAGGTCGGTGACCTTCACGCGGTCGGTCAGGGGCACGCCATTCACCACCTGCACCACGCCTGCTGCCGCCTGCGTGGAGTCATGGTTCCAACCAGCGAACGTGTAGCCATCGCGCGTGTAGCGGCCATACGCCGTCTTCAGCGCCGTTGCAACGCCCACTTCGATCTTCTGATCGGTAAGGCCAAGCGAGCTAGGATCGGACTGCGTGCCGCGATCGAAGCGCACCGTCCAGTAGCGCTCGGGCACGACTTCGCGCCAGACCGCATACAGCGTCACCGTATCGCCGTCGAGCAGCGACAGGTTGCGCACGCGCTGGTTGTCCTGGAACTGTACGTTGCCCGCCTTGGCCAGATCGTAATCGGTGTTCCAGCCGATGAACACGTAGCCCTCGCGACGGAAGTTGATGCCCACCGGGGTGATGCGCTGGTATACGCCAATGGTGAATTCCTGATCCTGGATGCCAGCGGAATCCAGGTCGTAGTCGTAGCCACCGTCGAATTTCACGGTGTAGTGACCGGCATCTTCGCCATCGCCACCACCACTCGGCTCGTCGGGAAGCTCGATCTCCTCCCAGACAGCGTACAGCGTGATGGCATCGTCGCCGGAAGCACCCGTAAGGATGTTCTTCACCAGCTGATAGTCGTCGTACTCAACCAGGCCGTCGGCAGCGCGGCTCGCATCGGAATTCCAACCCAGGAAGCGATAGCCATACGCGGTGAAGCGACCGCCGTTGGCGGTAAGGTGCTGCGCAACGTCATAGGTGAATTCCTGCGTGACGGTATGCGTAACGCCATAGCAGTCGAAGTCGGCGAGCGGAACGCCACTGAACGTAACGGTGTACGTATTAGGCGCGAAGCGCGCATACCACGTCGTGCCGTCCTCCCAATAGTCAGTCGCGGCCTTGGTGGGGGCCCACGCGGAATCGGTAGACAGGCAACCGCCCTGCTGCGACACGTTGCCATTGCGGTCGAGCGTATTGGCCTGGTACCAACCCAGGAAGTGGTATCCCACGTCGGCTACGGCCACGGAGCCCTTGGGGACGCCCGTGCCATAGTTCAGGACCTCGCTCGCGGTGCCCACGGTACCGCCCACGGTGGTCACGTTGCCATCGGCATCGGCTACCTTGTAGTACACGGTCACGAAGTTATCAAGCCAGTGCGCGGTGAGCGTGATCACGCGCGGCGTATCGTCGCCTTCGGCGGCCGTGGCGATATCGCTCGTTTCATCAATGAGCGTGCCTGCGCTGGTGTACCAACCATCGAAGCGATAGCCGTCGCGCCTGGGGGCCACCGAGGGAATGAAATTCGTGCTATCCCAGTACAGACCGCCACGCGGTGCCACATAAGCGCCGCCATCGGAGTCGAACTGCACTGCATACACGTACTGCAGGTAAATGGCGTACAGCGTAGTATGCTCGGCGGGCATGGTGTACGTGCCACCCGGTGCATACAGGGCAAAGCCCGTAGGCGACGTGCCCCAGCCCGTGAAGCGATACCCGGGACGCGACACGGCATCATAGCCGGGCAGCGTAATCTGGGAGTCGCCCACCTGATTGGTCAGCACGTAATCATTCGTACCCGAAGCGCCCGAGGGAGCCGAGGTAGTCCAGCTAGCCGACTGGTCCGCCGTATTCAGATTGAAGGTAAGGTTCTTCACCGACGTCCACTCGGCGACGTAGATGGTCGTGCCGTCCTCTACGAACGGAAGCACGGTACCCCAGGCGTAGAACGTACCCGAATTGGTGCCACTGGCGCAGCGCCAACCCGCGAATACGAAGCCATCCTTGCCCGTGGGCCTGTACGACGACGAACCGTCATCCTCTTTCACCATCTCGGTAACGCCACTGTATTCGGGCGTGGCCTGACCAACGGTCAGAGCCTCGAACTGAGTGCCCCATTTCTTGCCCGTGTTGAAGGCGCCATGATCGCCCGCCATGTAGACCACGGCCGGCTCGTAAGACCACAAAGCGTAGAACTCGGTAGGACCAAGAATGTTCACGCCCTTATAGGTAATGCCATTGATGGTGGTATCCACCGGCGAAAGCACCGTGCCAGTGATGGTGGTGCCCCATTCGGTGGTAGTCACGTAGCGCCAGCCCACGAACTTGAAGCCGTCACGCGCCTTCCAAGAGACGACGCTGATGTCGGGCTGCGAACCCGTATACACCGTCATTGCCGGGTTGGGGCCAACCACGCTACCCCGCGTGTAATCGTCGGAGAACCAGGTGACCTCATTCGCCTTGGGCGTCCACAGGGCATACATGCGAATAACCGTACCAGCGATGCTCGTCAGGTCGCGCACGACCTCCATGTCCTCGAAGACGTAGCCACCGGGATAGCCATTCACCTTGATGGAGGTATTGGCGTTATCAACCGAAAGCGCCCAGCCGGCGAAGTCGTAGCCCTCGCGCTCGAACTGGTTCGGGTTAAGCGACTGATCATAGCTGAAGGTCATGGGCTGACGTTCCATGGAGCCGCGGAAGACGGGAGTGCCGGCCTCATACTCGATGACGTACGTGCTGGCCGTCCAATGGGCATACAGCGTGAACACGCGGATGGTGCCCGTAAGCGGCACCGTGGGAACCACGTACGTGGCGCCCGGATAGTACTTGGTGCCCTGGCCGTATTCGTCATCGGTCCAGTAGTCGAGCACCCAACCAGGACGCGTGAACACATTGGCGCTGGCCACGTATGCGGAATCGCCCATGTTATGGTACTCCACGTAGGAACCGGCGATGCCCGTGCTAGTGAGCACGGCATCGGTTGCGTTGCCTTCGTAGGTTACGTACACCTCGCTCGCCTTCCACACAGCATACAGCGTGACCACCGCGCCGTCGTCAAGCGAGAGGTTCTTCAACACATCGCCGTTGTGGAACATGGTGCCCAGACCATCGGAACGCGTATTCCAGCCTAGGAACTCGTAGGCAACGCGCGTCGGCGTGGTCACGTCGAGCGTAAGGGACTTGCCCACCTTCATGGCGATTGGGTCGATGCTACCGCCGCCACCATTCATGTTGAACTTGATGGTGTAGCTATGCGGCGATACCACCACGTACCACGTACTGTTCGACTCGTCCCAGATGTCGTAGACGCCCAAGTACGGGTTATACGTACGCTTGCGCGGCGTAATCGTCTCCTCGAACTTCTTTTGAATCGTGGAGCCCGACTCGTACACCGGGTCGGTGTCCTCGGACACCGTAGTGGTGCGACCAGCGGAGTCAGTGTACTGATACACGATCTGGTAATCGGCGTCATACCAGTACAGGAAGTCATATCCTGCATTCGGCGTAAACGACGTGCCAGCGGGAACGCCATACACGGAACGCACCGTCTCGGAATCGAGTGTAAGCGTGCCGCCCTCGGGAGCATCCTGCAAGTCGGGCGTGATGATGTAGTAATTGATCTGCGTGTAGGATTCCACCCACTTGGCGTAAAGCGTTACCACCGTGCCGTCGGTATCGATGGGCTCGCCCGTCATCAGGTCAATGGGAGCAATGGCCTCGAACAGCATGGAGTTGGAAATCTTGGCCGACGTGGAACCGCCATCCAGGTTGGTGTACCAACCCGCAAAGGTATAACCCGTCTTCTCGGGATCGGGTACACCGTCCAACAGCTCATTGCTATTCCAATTCAGGCCATCCTTGCGACCCGTGAAGGTGTACGAGCCGTTGGCCGGCCACGCGCCGCCCATGTTGTCGAACACCACGGAATACGTACGCGGTACCCAGTGGGCGTAGAGCGTGGCGTTGTAGCCAAACATCTTGATGGTGGATCCGGGAGCATAGAGCACCTCGACCGTGGGATCTTCCATCCAGCCATCCAAATCGTAGCCATACTTGCGCACGTCGGAGGCCGTGGGCAACGTCACGTCGTCGTCACTCGCATACGCACGGGTAATGAGAGCCGTGTCGTTCGTGGCCCAGCCGCCCATCTCGTCGAAGGAAAGCGTCTGCATACGCGCGCGATACACGGCGTAGAACGTCAGGTTCTCGTTGATGGTGCCAATGTTCGACCAGATCTCGCCCATATTGCGCAACTGGTAGGTCGTGCCATCGGAAAGCGTAATCTGCCAGTACTGGAACTCCCAACCCGACTTCGCACGCGGATTGCCATAGTTCTTGATGTTGGTTTCCGTCGTATCGTAGCCATCGACGTTCGTCTTGTCGTTGTCATAGAAGTAGTACAGCGTCGTCGCCGAGCCACCCGGCACGCTCAGCCAATACGTCTTGCCCTCGGCAACCACGAACTGGCCATGATCGCCCGGATCGTAAATGACCGTGTAGGAATCATGCGCCCAATGCACGTAGAACTTCGTGTCGCCCAGGATGGTAAGCGTAGTCGGATCGGCCAGGTAGCCGGTATACACCGTGCCATCGGCCAGCGTCATCTCGTACGTATAGTACGCAAACGACATGGTCACCACATTGCCATTGGCGTCGGTAATAACCGTGGGCGTAGCCGTAACGGGCTGCGTCATCTTGGTGTTGTACGTCCAATAGCTTTCGATGATGGCCGCATACACCGGGTCGTTGTTGTAGTCGCGTACGGGCAGACCCTCGTACATGACCTGCACCTTATCGGGCGAAGCCACCGCACCCGGCTGCGAAAGCGAGCCGGCCAGCTTACCCCAGTCGGCATGGTTCAGCGAGCCATTGCGTACGGGGTACAGATAGTGCATCTCGTCACTAATGAGCTGCACCTTGTACGTAGCAATGGTCCACTGCGCATACAGATGAATTTCATCGCCCGGGGTGCTCGTCAGGTTGAAGGGAATCGTGTCGGCATCGGCGAACGACAGGGTACCCGTTCCATCGGGCTTGTCATTCCAACCAGCAAAGTCGTAGCCAACGCGCTTGAACGTATTCGGCGTAAGCGTCTGCGTGAAGTCATCGTAGGCAATGGGCTGGTTTTCCATGACGCCCGCGTAGATGCCTTCCGGAGCGGAATTGTCATGGTAGACGATGTAGTACACCGCCGGGCTCCAACGTGCCTCCAGGTAGACGGTGTCACCCTCGTCGGTAGCCAGGTTCCATACGTACTGCGCGTTCACCAGCAACCCGTCGCGATCAACGCGGACAGTGCCCACCATACGATAGGCCTTCCAGCCCAGGAAGATATAACCACTCTTCTTGGTACCCTCGGAAACGGCAGGCGTCGAGCTGTCGTCGTCGATGGTGGTCAGGCGCTCCTGAATGCCGTACTTAAACGTCTGGTTGGTCATGTTGAAGTAGTCTTCAGTCATGGCGCCACCGGTGCTTTCGCCCTCGTACATGTAATGCACCGTGTAGGTATTCGGGGCGAAGCGCGCCACGTACACGCGGCCGTATTCCCACATCTTGTCGTTGTCCTTCGTGAGCAGCAGCATGGGGTTGGTGGTCATGATGTCGCCGGTCTGCTCGTCGATCCAGCTCACGAAGTGATAGCCGTCATGCGCCACCGCCGTAACCGGATCGAACGTACCCGTCATAACACCCGCGGTGAAGTCATGTTCGGACGCCTCATGCGTACCGGCTCCATCGGTCCAGGTAATGTGGCCATTGCTGTTTTCAGATTTGAAGGTGTAGGTTACAACGCTTTGCTCCCACTGAGCGTACAGCGTAACAACACCACCATCCACCGTAGTCAGGTTACGGAACCAGTCGCCTTCGCCGATGCGCACCTCGCTGGCTGCACCCGTGGGATTCAGCGCCGTGTTCCATTCCTTGAACACGTAGCCGGGCTTGCTCATGCTCCCCGCGGCAACCGGGGCAAGCGTCCATACGTCATACACGCACAGCAGGTCGTCCATGACGCCCGTGCCGGTACCATGATGGAACTGCACGCGATAGACGTTCGGCGCAAACACGGCCGTGAACGTCACCGAACGATACAGCCCATCGGGACCAAGGGATATGGCCGCGATGTCCGCCGCGGAAAGCGTAGGCGTATAGAAGCGCGTGGTATTCAGCGAGTTGATCCAGTACACCAGGTGATAGCCCGTGGAAACGGCACCCGAAACAGAGGACACAGAACCGCTCACGCACGGCACGAGCGTGCGAATGAGCTGCTGGTTGATCTGGTCAGGGTCGGTGGAGCCATCCACCGAGATGAGGCCCTTGCCCGCAGCAACGAAGTTGATGGACGCATCGCGTTCGATCCAGTTGATCCACAGCACGATGGTATCGGCAACATTATCGCTGCCATTGAAGCGCGCAAGGTCGCCCAGGCGCGTCGTGGTGGTAACCACATGGTCCATGCCCGAATTGTCGGTGAACATCACCTTGTAGTCGTTGCGGTAGCCATGCTTGGTCGGCCAAACGCCGTCCCAGCCAAACAGGTTGGTGTCGTTCCAGGCAACGTTGGTGCGGCTGGCCTTCGCAGGCGTTCCGCCCTTCACATCGTACGTAACCGTATAACCCGTCTTCTGCTCCCACGTGGCCACGAGCTTGTAGTACCTGCCGGTAACGCCCGAAAGGCCATACGCGGAAAGGTCTATGATCTGGCGGCCCGCCTGGTTCGCCATGCGGAACAAACCACCATCGGGCGAAATGACGCCCACCAGGTTGCCATCCGCATCTTCCAGCTGCCAACCCGCAAAGGTGTAGCCCAGACGCGTCCAGGGAATGGCGGGCACGGTCACATCGGCGCCCGACATGTACGGAGCATACGAGATGTAATAACTGGCAACTTCGCCGCTGCTCATAACGGCCGTCGTGCCTGCAGGCGACGCGACAATGGGATCCACCGGGTCGTCAGTGGAATCGCCGGGGAAGAACTCCACGACGCTATCCATGGCCTCAATCCAAATGGCGTACAGCGTTTCCAGACCAGGCTCGCTCTTCAGCACCTTCGGATACGTCTGCCCCACACGGTATTCGCCCGTGGGCTGATTATTCGGATCCTGCGCATCGGGAATGTACGTGGGGTCGGTTACCCACCAACGCAGCACGTAGCCGTTGCGATAGAAGTAGTTCGACGCACCCGTACGCGAAGCGTAGTCGGAGGAAGGCGACGTAAGGGAACCATACGTGCCATCGCCGGGCAGAATGAGCGATTCGCCCGCCGGCAGGTACACGTCGTCCATGGTGCCCGTAACGCCCGGGGTGCCGGCCAGCGTTTCGAAGTGCACGACCCACACGCCCACGCGCTCCCACTGGCCCGACATGTTTGCACCCACGGAAACGGCCGCGGAGCCATCGTACGTGCGCATGAGGCTATCCACGCCACGCACGTACGCCTGGTCGCTCTTGCGGCGCCACATATACAGGCCGGCTTCAGCCAAGGCAGCGCTTGCCACGGGGCTCATACCCACCTTGTAGCTCACGAACACCTGGAAGCCATTGCCGATGCTCGCGTCTTCGTTGCTGTACAGACGCAGCGTTACCTGCGTAGCACCTGCAAACTCCAGCGACAGAATGGAGTTGTCATCCAGGCCGGAAAGCGGCTGGTTGCGGTAAGTGGTCACGGGACCGCTAATGCCATCGTCGTAGATATAGCGATCGCTATAGAAGGTATACGTCTCGCCGTTGTTGCCCGCTACCACCAGGTAATCGCCCGTACCCAGCGTGCTTCCGCCCGTAAACGTGCCGCTCGTCATCTGTTCGATCTGCTTGTTGAAGTCGAGGACGATAGCCGAAGACCCCGCGGGAGCATTGATTTCCCAGTAGCTCTTGTCGGCAACCGTACCATCCAAGGCACGCGCATAGCCGCCATTCTTCCTACCCCAGAACTGAGTGTGGATGGAATTGGGGGTTACCGCGTTGTTCTGCGGATTAAAGCGCACATCGGGACCAAGGTCCATGAGCTCCAGGCTATCGGTATAACGCAGCATGTTGTTCGTGGAGGGCGTGCTGGTAAGCATATCCCACGTGCTCATATTCAAGCGCGTCAGGCTACGACAGCCATCGAACATGCTGTCCATGTTAGTTATTCTGCTGGTATCCCAGCCCGGGCAGCCCACGACACTCGAAGACGACACGTAATCGGGATCCAGGTACTTGTCCACCGCCTCATCGTCGTAATCGGGGTCATAGCCCGTACCTAGCAGCGTGACCATGCTCTTGTCGTTGCGGAACATGTTCGCCGCGCTGGTCGCCTTGCTCGTATCGATGTTCGCGACATCGGCAATTACCATGGAACCCATGTCGTCGAACCATCCATCCAGGTTCAGCGGCTGAATCTTGTTGCCCGCCGAGTCGGTCTGCACCTTGATAGCGGTCACATGACCGGCAATGTTATTGCTGATGGTACGCCACGGCACCGTCCAGGTGAGCTTGTCGGCGTCGGAGTCGCCCGTATTGTGCTCGGTTACCTGGAAGGTGGAAGCACCGTCGTTGAGCCAAATGGTGAGCACGCCATCGGCATCAAGCTGCCACCAGGCATAGCTGTTGCTGGGGAACGAACCACTGGTGATGCCAGGCGTCCAGACCCACTGCCCCGCATCGATGGCGCTCTTACCTACATAGCGCGCAAAGTCGCCCGCGGAATACGCGCGTCCGGTAGTCTGGTTCACCCACTGACCCGTATCGTGCAGATACGTGTCATGGTTGGGAATCCACGCCCAATCGTACTCGGCGTTATCGAACGTCACATTGCCAATGAAGCCACGCGGAATGCCATGGCCCCACGTGCTGTACAGACTCAGGTACACCTCGTCGGTCGCGTAGGTACGCGTCGCGCCCGAAATGTCGCCACCCCAGATTACGTCCAAAATCGTCTGGCGCGTCTTATCCCACACCACAATGGCGTCGCCGCCATCCATGAGGCTCTGGATATCGAAACGCAGCGTCACCCTCTGCGCATTCTGCTTGCGGAAATGCCACCAGGAGATGCCGCGCATGCTCGTGGTCCACGTAGGAGCATAGTTCGTCCTCGCCATGAGCGTATCGGGATACAGATTGTACTTGTTACTATCGGAATTCATGTACGAGTCGTAGCCGCCCGCATGACCATCCTTGTTGATCATCGAGCCAGACTCCCAATAGCAGCTGATGATGTTCATGTCGCTATTCGACCAGTCATCGACGGTGCCCTTGTCGAACACGGTATGCTCGCCAACCCACATGGTCTTCAGGCTCGTGTCGCCAGCGAACATCTGGCCCATCTTCAGCACGGAACGAGTGTCCCAGCTGCTCATATCCAGATTATCCAGCTTCTCGTCGTAGAAGAACATCTGCGTGGTGTCTTCCAGGCTGTTGGTATGCCAACCGTACTTGCCGTCGCCTTCCCAGTCAGTGCTCGTGGTACCCATGGTGGTATCGAGCGTGTAGGCGGTGCTGTTGGTGGCCGTACTGCTGGAAACCACCGTCGTCACGGTGTTCTGCTCGCCCGTACCCGTAATGCTGGTAAGCGTAAGGTCGTCCGCAAACATACGACGGGTGCTCTGCGTGTCGGACAGGTCGAGGCCCGTAACATCCGCCCACAGCAGACCGCGCGTATGCCACACGGTGCCGTAGTTGCCACGATGACGATACTCCACGTTATCCTGGCGACAGCCGGAGAACCAATCCTCCAGACGCAGCGCCTTCAGGCCGTTGTATGCCGTAATGGTGATGATCTTGCTGCGCACCGAATTGTTGGCGCTCGTAGCGGAATCGTTCGGGCGGCCCTTGTCCCAGTAGCCAACGCGGAAGCGACCATCCCAGCCCGAACCATCGGATGCATAGTGGTTGGCGGTGCTCACGTTGTACGAACCATTCCAGGGAACGTCGGTGCCGTATTCGGTAACCACCTTGTTAGTGGCCCACGGCGTGGCACCCACGGTGAAGTTGCCTCCGTGAAGCGTTGCGTAATGATGGTCATTCCAAAACTCGTTCGGCGCGTACTGGAAGGTATACGTACGGTTATCGTCGAGAGCCCACCAGGCATCGTCATTGGAAACGAAGCGGAAGCCCACGCGATCCGTCCATACGTATTTGCCCACCATGGCGCTGTTCGCGGGGTTGTAGTAGTACGCCAGCTGTTCACCGGTATACGGAACGTGATTATCTTCGACCCAGGTGTTGGTGCTGGAGTCGAGCACGTAATGCACCCAGCTACCATAGCCAAAACCGCGCAGCTTCGCCCAGTCAGGCGTCATATAGGCGCTCGTGCTATTGTCGAACACGGTCAGCTTGAAGCCAGAGCCGTAACGCGAATTATCCGTGCACAGGCGCACGTAAATGGTGTCGCCGGAAACAATAAGCGGAGCAGTAGAGGTGTAGGCGCGCATCGACGTGCCGCTCAGAGCCGCCTGCAGCACCCAGTTCTTGTCGTAGATGTAGACCGTATCGTTTTCCAGACTGCTGTTCTGGTCGAACACGATGGCCAACTGCGTGGCACCCGTAATGCCCGTATACC
>JAILNP010000052.1:0-4820 GCA_024691475.1 Eggerthellaceae bacterium | reverse complement strand
TGTCGAACAGCAGTTCCAGATAATGATGTGCGGAAACGGGCGCGCCCGAGCGGAGCATGGAATTCGTGCAGCTCACACATGCGGTAACGAGGCAGTCGGCGTTGGTTTCCCGGAATTCGCCCACGCAGCGCGTTCGCCGCGTCTGGCATACGCTCACATCGTAGAAGGAGACCATGCCACCCGAGCCGCAGCAGAGCGCGTCTTCTCCCGCATGTTGCATTTCACACCATGACCCCGGGGGAAGCAGCGCTCGGACGGCGTTGCCGAACGCGCGTGTCGCGCGATCGGAGCATGAGTCGTATACGCAGAACGTTTCTGCGTTGGGTGCAATGGAGCGCTCGGCGGGAATGCGCGCGCCGGCATCGACGAGCACCTGGGGAAGGGCGCTTATTTCGGTATCTTTGGCGATGAGGCCGTTTGCCTGGCTTTGCCGCAGTGCGCGGTAGCAGTTTGGGCACCCGGCGATGATGTGCTTCGTACCCAGCGTGGCAAGGCGTTCACTCAACGCGTTCGCATATGTGTCGCCTCGTTCTTTCAGACCAAGACCCCAGAGGGGGTTTCCGCAACAAAGGGCCGTCATGCCATCGGCGAGATGCCTGCTGGCTAGGTAGGCAAACGTGGCCATGGTGAGTTCGGGGCCGTATGTGCTGAGCGTGCAGCCAGGGAAGAATAGCGATGCACAAGGCTGGTGCGGGTCGAGCGCCGCATCGTTGTAGGATATGTTGCGCCATGCGCGCAAGCGTGCGAAGGAGTTACCCGCAAGGTCGACCATCATGGGGCGCCAGCGCTCGCGCGCTGATGGATGCTGGCCGTGAAAGGCGCGTCTGCCCTCACGCACTATGTCGGCGGCACTGATGTCGACGGGACATGCCTGTGTGCAGCCATCGCAGAGCGAACAGGTGAACAGCAGGCGTTCGGTGGCAGAGTCGATGGGACCGCGCGCGGCCTCTTCGGCGAGGTGACGGGCAAGCGGCCCCCACATGCCCGGCGTGCAGCCGCAGCCCTCGTCTTGCACCGTTTCGCAGATGCCGCACTCTATGCAACGCGCTGCTGCGTCGTGGATGGCTGTTAGTTCGCATTCGTTCATGTGTGCGCCTTCGGTCGTTTTGCCCAGTTTCCCATAATCGCCATTCAGGGACAATACGCGCTCAATCTGGGTGCATGTGCGTGGGTATCGTTGTAATATGTGCCGTAGCTGCGCATGTTTCCGACATGGAAGGGGCCTTGTCATGGGGCGGGAAGATACGCGGGGGCAAGACACGTCCAGGTTGTCTTCTCCCGAACAGCTCAATGATTATCTTCGAGTTACGAATCCCAAAATCTGGGTTTTGCTCATTGCGGTTGTCTTGTTGTTCGCCGGTTTCATGCTGTGGAGCAGCGTTACTTCCTTCGAAAGCTACGTTCCCGCGCACGTCACCGCTGAAAAGGGCGAACTAACCGTCGTGCCCGATAGTATTCCCACGGGAAGCATCGAAACGGGCATGAAGCTGGAAATAGGCGACGTGGAAACAGAGATCCTTGCCGTGGGCGTCGACGAGAATGGCAAGGTTACGGCATCGGCGAAGGCCGATGTCCCCGATGGCAGCTATTCGGCGCGCATAGAGTACAAGACCACGCAGCTCATATCCATGCTGATGAACTAGCGGGCCGTCGTGGAACGAACCAAGCGTCCAATTACCTCGGGCATTGCGAAAGTGCCCATGATCATGCAGATGGAAGCGCTCGAGTGCGGCGCGGCCTCGCTTGCCATGATCATGGCGTACTACGGGAAATGGATGCCGCTCGAGCAGGTTCGCGCCGACTGCGGCGTTTCGCGCGATGGCACGAGCTTGGAAAACCTGGCCAAGGCAGCTCGCAGCTATGGCTTGAACATCGAAGGCTATCAATACGACATCGAGCATCTTAAAGCGGAGGGCACCCTGCCTTGCATCGTGCTCTGGAATGTGAATCGCTACGTTGTCCTGCGGGGCTTCAGGGGTGGCAAGGCCCATCTGAACGACCCCGCTCGAGGATCCATCAAGGTCCCGATGTCCGAATTCGAGCGTTCGTATGGCGGCGTCTGCCTGTTCTTCGAGCCAACCGATTCGTTCGAACGCGGGGGCAAGCGCAAGAGCACGCTGGAATTTGCGCGCAATCGCTTGCGCGGTGCGCATGCGGCCGTTGCCTTCGTGGCCATAACGACGCTTATCGGCTATCTCTTCGAGATGACAACCCCTGCGTTCAGCAGGTTCTTCATGGATCATCTGCTCACGGGTGAAAACAAGGAACTCCTCATGCCCTTCATTGGACTGCTGGCCGCCGTTGGCGTGATGCAGGTGCTGGTAAGTGCCGTGCAGTCCATCTACTCGCTCAAGATCAACGGCAAGATGGCCATTGTGGGCAGCAGTGCGTTCATGTGGAAGGTGCTGCGCATGCCCATGGAGTTCTTCTCGCAGCGCATGGCGGGCGATATTCAGCAGCGCAAGACGACCAATAGCGTTATTGCCAGAACGCTCGTAAACACGTTCACCCCACTTGTCCTCAACGTGGCCATGATGCTGTTCTACCTGCTGATTATGGTGCGTTATTCGATTGTCCTCACCGCCGTTGGCATACTCGCCATCGTCATCAATTCGTTTTTGGCCAGCTACATTTCCCGCAAGCGCGTGAACATCACGCGCGTCCAGATGCGCGATACGGGCAGGCTCGACTCGAGCACCGTTTCGGGCATTCAGATGATCGAAACGATCAAGTCTTCGGGCGCGGAGAATGGCTTCTTCGCGAAGTGGGCTGGGTATCAGGCATCCGTGAATGCCGCTACTACGCGTTTCGCGAATCTCAATTTGTACCTGGGCATGGTTCCCAACTTCTTGGCGAGTCTGGCGAATTACACGGTGCTTGTGGTGGGCGTCTTCCTGGTTATCCAGGGGAATTTCTCCCTTGGTATGGTCATGGCCTTCCAGGGGTACATCCAGTTGTTCATGAGCCCTGCCATGCTTACCATCCGAGCTGGCCAGACGCTACAGGAGATGCGCACGCAGATGGAGCGCATCGACGACGTGATGGATTATCCTTCCGACCCTAACTATCGCGACGATCCCATCGATGAGCAGGCTGATTACGACAAGCTCATGGGCAAGGTGGAACTGCGGAACATCACGTTTGGCTACTCGCGCTTGGGCGATCCGCTCATCGAAGACTTTTCCATGAGCGTGGAACCGGGGCATAGCGTTGCGTTCGTGGGTGCTTCCGGATGCGGCAAGTCCACGCTTTCCAAGATCATCGCCGGTTTGTATAGGCCTTGGGAAGGAGAGGTCCTGTTTGATGGCAAGCCCATGGCGGAAATCGACCGCAGCGTGTTTACGGGTTCGGTGGCCGTTGTCGACCAGGACATCATTCTGTTCGAGGACACCATCGCCAACAACATTCGCATGTGGGACAACTCAATCGAGAACTTCGAGGTCATTATGGCGGCGCGCGATGCCCAGATTCACGATGACATCGTTTCGAGGCCCGGTGGCTACAGCGGCATGATTCTGGAAGGTGGTCGCGATCTTTCTGGCGGCCAGCGCCAGCGATTGGAAATCGCGCGCGTGCTCGCGCAAGATCCTCGCGTCGTCATCATGGACGAAGCCACGAGCGCGCTCGATGCAAAAACCGAGCATGAATTGGTGGAAGCGGTGAAGGAGCGCGGCGTTACCTGCATCGTTATCGCGCATCGCCTTTCCACCATTCGCGATTGCGACGAGATTATCGTGCTCGACCATGGGCATGTGGTCGAGCGTGGAACGCATGACGAGCTGTACGCCAAGGGCGGCGCGTATGCGGAACTGGTTATCAACGATTAGCGGAGGAGGCGACCATGGGATTATTTGACGAGCAAATACGCCAGCGCAAGCAAGGCGATCAGGCGGTTTTCGAAGACTCCATCCTGCGTATGGCCTCCGCTGTGGTGGGAACCGCTACCGCGGGGTCGTTCGCCACCTCGCGCATCGTAACGAAGGAAGCCGTCGACGACATCCTGAAGTACTACGGCATCAATCCCGTGGAGATTCCTCCCGAGATAACCGACCCCGACGAACAGCTGGAATACGCGCTGCGCCCGCATGGCATCATGCATCGCATGGTGGGCCTGGGCGAAGACTGGTACAAGGATGCCATTGGCCCCATGATTGCGTATCGCGAGTCCGACGGGACTCCCGTGCCGGTGTTTCCAAAGCCACATACGGGCTATTGGTTCCGCGATGAGCGAGGGCGCAAGACCGATGTAAATGCCCAGACGATTGGCGAGTTTGCCCACGAGGCGCGTTGCTTTTACCGCCCGCTTCCCCTGGGGGAGATTGGCATTGCCGACCTGTTCGCGTACATGCGGCAATGCGTGAACGCAGTTGATGTGGGCTTGCTCGTGATCCTTGCGCTGGGCGTGACGCTTACGGGTATGGTGCTGCCCATCATCGCGAAGATGCTTACGGGTTTCGTGGTGGATACGCGAAGCTATCCCATTCTCTGGTCGTCCGCTGCGTTCCTGCTGTGCGCCGCTCTTTCCCAGCAGCTCATATCGGCAACGCGCGACGTTGCCATAGCGCGCATACGCACGAAGGTGGCAACGTCCGTTTCGGCGGCGGTCATGATACGCGTGCTCAGCTTGCCCACTGAGTTTTTCCGCAAGTACAGTGCGGGCGAGTTGGCGAGCAGATGCTCGGCCGCGAATAGCCTGGTGGATCTGCTCATTACGAATGTTGTTTCGCTGGGTGTAACGGCTTTGTTCTCGTTGCTGTATGTCGTGCAGATTGGGCAGTTTGCTCCTGCGCTCATGCTGCCCGCCGTTCTGATCATCGTGG
>JAILNP010000019.1:0-2066 GCA_024691475.1 Eggerthellaceae bacterium | reverse complement strand
CGAGCCGCCCAATTCATCGATACCCCAATTATTTCCGCCAACCAAAGCCTCCTGGAAATCACGTTTCGGGCAATCTGCGCCATTCCGCCCATCCTGCTTGCCCTGCATCCGCCTCGGAAATTCAGCCTGAACATCATCCTGCAAGCCGTCCTACCCGCCGGAGCTGCGCTTTTGTTGCTCCCCTGGATGCTCTTCCCCCAAAACGGCAGCACCTCGGCAAACACATTCTTCGCCTTCGGCGGCGGAGCGTGCTTCAGCAGCTGCATGATCACGTCGTGGCTTTACGTGACCACCGCCATTCGCGCGGAGCGCGATTTGGCCATACCCCTTTGCGGAATAGCGCTCGCCGCCATTTTCATCAGCGTGCCGCTGGGGTTTGCATCCTTCACGTACCTGGGCGACGATATCGCCCGCAACATCGCACCCCTCTGCACCATGCTATTCCTGCTCGCCAACTACGCGATTCTCGTCTTGCGCCCCACCGCAAGCCAACCAGCGGCATTCAATGCCGGAATCGAAGAACACTGCCTCGCCATCGCACAGCAGTACAATCTCACGCCCCGAGAAGGCGAAGTGCTGTCGTACATTGCGCGCGGCCGGTCTTCCACCTACATAGCCGACACGCTCTGCATCTCGCCCCATACCGTGAAGACGCACACGCGGCACATCCACGAGAAGTTGGGGATTGGCTCACGACAAGAAATCATCGACCTCATCGAAAGCGAGTAGCGCCAACGCAAATGCCCCGCTTGCACGCAATGCGCAAGCGGGGCACTCGAGCGATGCTCGACGGGGAGGGTGTCGCCGAGCCTAAGTGCTTCGAATTTACAGGTTAGCCACCGTCTTACCGCAGACGCGACCATGAGTCATCGCCATGCCGATGGAGACGCCAGCCGTAGGCGTGCTATACGCATTGCCGAAGCGCTGGCCAAGGCAATTGCCAACGGCATACAGTCCCTTGATACGCGTGTAGTCAGGGCGAATGACATTCAGATTCTCGTCGGTCATCAAGCCGGCAAGAGTCACCAGACCAGCGACGCCCTGGGCATCATTGGAAGAGGGGGCCACGTAGAAGGGCGGCTCATCGATGGGAATCATTACTTCCGCATCCTTGCCGAAGTCGGCGTCGGACCCGGCATAGCACAGCTCGTTGTAACGCGCGACGGTTGCCAGTGCCTCCTTCAGCGCATCGCCCTCGTAGCCAGCGTACTTCAAAGCCGTTTCCAGGTCGTCCGCTCCGTACACCGTCGACTGCATGCGCTCTGCGATGGTGCACGTACGAACGGGAGCGCCCTGCGCGCCAGCCGCAACAACGGCAGACATGTCGGTTACCAGGTCGTCGTAGTACTGCGGACGCGTATAGTTCGGAGCGCCATGGTCGATGCTCGCACGCTGCACGGTGGTAAGCCACTTCGAGTCGGTAACTGTTGCAATGGTGCCAATGGGCTGCCTGATGGTGGCGGCAAACGCGCCAACCGTAACGGCCTCGTTCATGTAGCGCTTGCCCTCGGCGTTCACCCACAAAAACGGAGCGGTACCCCATGGGCCACCACCGCCGCTACCCATGCTCATCGTAGGACGGGGACCCGGCTCGATATAGCCGCCAGCCCAGCAGCCCATCTTCAGGCCACTGCCATCATTCATGGTCCTGCCAGTTGCGCTACCCGCTTCCACGCCCTGGCGTTCGCACCATTCGGGTACTTCCGTAATGAGATTCCAGATCATCTCGCCGTTCTGGCCCATATCGCCCGTGGCAAGGATAACGCCCTTGGCAGCCTCGAACTTGATGTAGGAGCCATCTTCGCCCTTGGCGATAACTCCCGTCACGTCCCCGTCGCCATTCTGCGTGCACACGACCGCGGTTGTTCCGTAATACCACTTCGCACCCAAGCGCTGAGCTTCTGCGACCTGGAAGCTCTCGGCCTCGCTGATGTTGGACATGACACCCACGCCATTAACCGGCTCGTCGCTGTACTTGCCCCAGAACATGGCATCGCCAACCCAGGTCTTGTAGCCGCCCATTTCGATGGGATAGTCCTCGGGATTGCGACCATAGGCGATATGCA
>JAILNP010000171.1:0-19657 GCA_024691475.1 Eggerthellaceae bacterium | reverse complement strand
AGTTCAATGCCATGCGCGCCGAGCAAGAACGCGTGCAGGGCTATTGGGACCTCACGCTCATGTGCATCAAGGCCTGGTATTCCAATATGCAGAACCCGCTTGGATTCCCGCTGAAGAGCGGCGAAGCGTGGTGGAAGAGCTTTGGCGACTGGAATGGCTTCATCGATGCCAACTACTTGCAAGACTACGTAACGGTTGGCGAAGATGGCATCTATCAGGTTGTTCCGTTCTACGAGGGTCACAGCCTGGCTGCTCCCACGCCGCATGGTCCCGAGGTCGCGAAATGCATTCAAGCAATGAATGTGCGGATTATCGCGCGTGGTCTCCGCATGCGCTATGCTCTTTCCCAGCGAAATGCGAAGAGCGGCGATTTGAGCCTGTTCTTCAATTCCCAGAAGAAGTAGGAGATTCATGTATTTGGTGGTTGGCCTGGGAAATCCTGGCGAAGAGTACGAGCATACGCGACATAATGCGGGCTTCGACACCGTCGATTGCCTTGCCGATTCGGCAGGGGCTCGCTATTGGAAGACGGAATGCGGCGCGCTCACCGCGAAGGGCTCCCTCGCAGGCGAAGACGTCCTGTTTGCCAAGCCCCAAAGCTACATGAACACGTCGGGTGGCCCCGTGAAGCAGCTGTGCGCTGCCCATGGCGTGAAGCCCGATCATGTCATCGTCATCCACGACGATCTCGACATCGAACCTGGCAGCATTCGCGTGAAGTTCGGTGGTGGGCACGCGGGCCACAATGGACTGCGGTCCATCTGTGACAAGCTCGGCACGCGCGATTGGTTCCGCGTTCGATGCGGCATTGGCCGCCCGCCCGGACGCATGGCCGTGGCCGATTACGTCCTCTCGCGTCCTCGCAAGCAGGCGGAAGATGAGTTCCGCGCAAGCGTGGAAACGGCGGCCCAGGCGGTTCCCTTCCTCATTGCGAATGGCCTGGAAAAGACGCAGCAGGAATTCAATTAGCTCATTCGGGGCGGAAGCGAAGCGGTTCGTTTCCGCCCCTCTTCTTTTGCCCCGCACCCTCGCGCGTGGCAATGCCGCCCGCTTTGTGGGAAAATGGAAGCGAAACACGGTTACGCAGTTAGGTATACGCATATGACGGCTCGATTTTGCATTCGCGCGGCCGACGAGGCCGCGGTCTCGGTATTGCAACGCACACTCGATATCCCGCGGTTCATGGCCCGTTCCATGGTTGCCCGCGGCATCTCCACGCCCCAGCAGGCTACCGATTTTCTTTCCCCCTCGCTTGGGCGCGACTGGGCTAACCCATACGCCATTCCTGGCATGAAGGAAGTGGCCGATGGCATGGAATCGGCCCTGCGCACGCACCGTCGCATTCTAGTGTTCGGCGACTTCGACCTCGATGGCGTATCCGCCACCGCCGTGCTTACCCGTGGCCTGCGCGCATTGGGTGGCGATGTCGTTCCGTTTATTCCGCGTCGTAGCGACGAGGGCTACGGCCTTACCGACGCCGCCATCGAACGATTCATGCAGTTCCGCCCCGATGTGGTCATCACCGTCGACTGCGGCATCGCATGCCGTGAGGAAGTGAAGACGCTTCAGCATCGTGGGGTAGAGGTGTTCATCACCGATCATCACGAGCCGGCCGATTTGGTGCCCGTGGATGTGCCAGTGTGTGACCCGAAAATCGACGATGCGTGTGGCCAGAGCATGTTGGCGGGCGTGGGCGTTGCCCTGAAACTCGTGCAGGTGCTGGGCGCTCGCTTCGGCCAGCCGCATCTGTGGCGCGAGTATACCGACCTTGCCACGCTGGGTACGGTTGCCGACCTGGTTCCGCTCGTGCGCGACAATCGCGCTTTGGTGGCCGATGGCGTTTCGCGCATGAACGAGGCACCGCGCCCTTCCATCGCCGCCTTGCTTGCGTGCGCGGGGGCGCTTGAAGGTCCCATCGCTTCCACGTCGCTATCGTTCAGCATCATTCCCCGCCTGAATGCGGCGGGGCGCATGGGTGATGCCGCCGCAGCGCTCGACCTGCTCTTAGAAGACGATTTCGACAAGGCGAGCCAGCTGGCATCGGCCCTCGAGGGCATCAACGACCAGCGCCGCGCCATCGAGCTCGAGCTCACGGAAATCGCCACGTTGCAGGCGCAGGAGTCCTATCATGGCCAGCGCGCCCTGGTGGTTGCCGGCAAGGGGTGGCACGAGGGCGTGAAGGGCATCGTGGCTAGCCGTTTGGTGCGCTCGTATGGCGTTCCCGTCATCTTGTTCACTATCGACGACGATGGCGTTGCCCGCGGAAGTGGCCGTAGCGTGGGCCAGGTCAACCTGTTCAAAGCCGTGGAAAGCACGGCCGATATCCTTACGCGCTTTGGTGGCCACGAGGCTGCGGTGGGCGTAACGCTTCCTGCGGATAGCTTAGACGCATTCTCCGAGCGCTTGTGCGCGTACATGGATTCGCTTCCCGAAGATAACTTCCATCCGCGCATCGATATCGATGCTTGCGTTGACTTGGACGAGCTCACGTTGGAAAACGTTGAGAAGCTGCAGCTCATGGCTCCCTTTGGCCAGGAAAACCGCCAACCGCGCCTGCTTGCGCGAAGCGTGTCGCTGGCCCGCACGCGTGCGGTGGGTGCCGACAAGAACCACTTGTCCACCATGCTCACCGACGGTCGCAATTCCTGCGCGGGCATCATGTTCCATTGTCCGAACATTCCGCAGCTCATGCATTGCGGATGCGTGGTCAACGCCGCGTTCGAGGTGCAGATCGACACATGGCGTGGGCGCCGTTCCGTGAAGGCCATGCTTTCGTCCATTTCCCCCGTGGAAACGTGCCGCGCGCTCGAGGCGTGCATAAGCCCCGATCATCGTAGCTATATGGATGGCCTATTCGCCATCGACGAGGAAAGCGACGCATTCGGTGCCGCTCCGGAAGACGATGCCGAAGCCGATCAGATGGAGGCCGAACGCGAGCGTAATCGCCAGACGTGGGAGGAGCTCGCCCAGAGCGATCCCGATGCCCTGCGCAGGGCTATTGTCGAATCGTTCATCGGCGAAGGCAACGAGCTGTTCGATTCGCAGCGTCAGGTGCTCGATGCCTTGAAGGCCGGCAAGTCAACTATGGCCGTCATGGCCACGGGCCGTGGCAAGTCGCTTGTGTTCCAGGTGCACGCCACCATGTGCGCCCTTGCGACACACAAGGCCAGCCTATTCGTGTATCCGCTGCGTGCGCTTATCGCCGACCAGGCGTACCATATCCGCCAAGCGCTTCAGCCGTTTGGCGTGAATGCCGAAGTGCTCACGGGCGAATCGGCGCCCGAAGAGCGCGAGCAGTTTTTCCAGGGTCTGACGAATGGCTCGGTCGACCTGGTGCTTACCACGCCCGAGTTCCTGTCTTTCCATGCCGACGAGTTTGGCCAGAGCGATCGCATTGGTTTCGTGGTAGTCGACGAGGCGCATCACGTGGGCCTGGCGAAGGCGGGCAATCGCGATGCGTATGCGCACCTCGATGAGGCCATTCGGAAGATGGGCGACCCCGTGGTGCTTGCGCTTACCGCAACGGCGCCCGAAAGCGTGGCCGCCGACATCAATCGCGTGCTGAACGTGGGCGAGCATGTGTTCGATCGCACGGAGCGCGAGAACCTCCATTTCGACGACCAGCGCAACATCAAGTTCCGCGACCCCTACGTGGCGAACCTCATCGCCACGGGCGAGAAGACGGTCGTGTACGTCAATTCGCGCCAGCAATCGGTGGCGCTTGCCCGAACGTTGCGGAAGCTCGTGCCCAGCATGGCGCCGTTCATTGGCTTCTACAACGCGGGGCTTTCCCGTTCCGACCGCATGCACGTCGAGGAGATGTTCCGCACGGGTGCCCTTTCGGTGCTCATTTCCACGTCGGCATTCGGCGAGGGCGTGAATATTCCTAACATCCGCCACGTGGTCCTGTACCACATGCCCTTTAACGAGGTCGAGTTCAACCAGATGAGCGGCCGTGCGGGCCGCGATGGCAACGAGGCCTGGGTGCATGCGCTCTTCGGAGCGGCCGACGCCAGCATCAACGAGCAGATTCTGGGCGATGCCACGCCCAGCCACGACACGCTGGGTGCGTTTTACCGCGTGCTGAAGCGCATGGGCGACGCACATGGCGAGTCCTTCTTCCAGATTTCGGACGCGCAGCTGGCCGACGAGGTCGCTGCGTTCGATCCGCGCGTCTGCGTTTCCGCGGCGTCGGCTTCGTGTGCCATCGCGGTATTCCGCGAGCTGGGCCTCATAGAAACCGACAGCGCTGCCGAAGCGGGGTACCAGCGCTCGATTCGCATTGTTCCGGCCGATGGAAAGGTCGAGCTCACCGATAGCGTGCGCTATCGCGAGGGTCTCGACGAGATCGGCATCTTCCGTTCCTTCTGCGAGTGGGTCATGAAGAGCAGCGTTGCCGTGTTGCGGCAGCGCATTGCGCGACCCATTCTTCCCGACGAGAAAAGCCAGGGGTAGCGTATGACCGAAGCAACCAACAGCAACGATAGCCAGAGGGACGTTCCCGAGGGGGAGCGCCTTCTGGGCGAGGCGCGTGAGCCCAATGGCGGCGCTGCCCGCTTTACCGATGGCTCCGATGGTCTTATCGGCCGCCCCCGTGCCTGCGAGCTTTCCATTGGCGATACGGTTGGTCTTGCCGACCCGGCCATGGTTACCGAGAATCGCACGCCTGAAGAGCGCTTCGCGTATCTGCAGGAAACCACGCGTTCGTATCTTTCGCAGGAAGACGAAGACCTGCTCGAGCGCGCATTCCTGTTTGCCCGCGATGCCCATGCGGGGCAGTGCCGCAAGAGCGGCGAGCCCTTCGTGTCGCATCCGGTGGAAGTTGCCATCGTGCTGGGCGATTTGCGCATGGACGTGGAAACCATTGCCGCGGCCTTGCTGCACGACGTGGTAGAGGACACCGAGGTCACGAAGGAAGACCTTGCCGAGGCATTCAACGAGCCCATTGCCGAGCTGGTCGATGGCGTTACGAAGATCACGCGCATCGAGGTCGAGAACCTTTCCGACGAACAAGCGCAGACCATCCGCAAGATGTTCGTGGCCATGAACAAGGACATTCGCGTCATCGTGATCAAGCTGGCCGACCGCCTGCATAATATGCGCACCCTTTCCGCCCTGCGCGAAGACAGGCGCATCTTCAAGGCGCGCGAGACGCTGGAAATCTATGCGCCCATTGCGCACCGCATGGGCATTAGCCAAATCAAGTGGGAACTCGAGGACCTGGCGTTTTTCTACCTCGAGCCCAACAAGTACAAGCAGATTTCACGCATGGTGGCGGAAAGCCGCGTGGAGCGCGAGGAATATCTGGGCAATGTCATCGACATTCTGCGTGGCGAAATGGACAAGGTGCATATCAACTGCTCGGTTATGGGGCGTCCGAAGCACCTGTATTCCATCTATCGCAAGATGACCACGCGCGGCAAGGGCTTTTCGGAGATCTACGACCTCATTGCCGTGCGCATCATCGTCGATACGGTAGCGCAATGCTATTCCGCCCTGGGTGCGGTCCACAGCCTGTGGCACCCCATGCCCGGGCGCTTCAAGGATTACATTGCCATGCCGAAGTTCAACATGTACCAGAGCCTGCATACCACGGTCATTGGCCCGGCGGGTCGTCCGTTGGAAGTGCAGATTCGCACCGTTGAAATGCATCGCATGAGCGAATACGGCGTTGCCGCTCATTGGCGCTACAAGGAAGGCTCCAGCAGGGGAGACGCCAATTTCGATCAGCAGCTTGCCTGGCTGCGCCAGATGGTCGACTGGCAGGGCGAGACGCAGGACTCCCGCGAGTTCCTGAAGTCGCTAAAGGTCGACCTGGCTCCCAGCGAGGTGTTCGTGTTCACGCCCCAGGGCGACGCGATGCAGCTGCGTGCGGGCTCCACGCCCGTCGACTTCGCGTATGCCGTCCATACCGAAGTGGGCAACCACTGCGTGGGCGCGAAGGTGAACGGTTCCATCGTGCCGCTTTCCTACGAGCTGCAGATGGGCGATCGCGTGGAGGTGCTTACGCAGAAGAGCGCCGGCCCCTCGCGCGACTGGATCGATCTGGTGAAGACGCCGCGTGCGCGCAGCAAGATCCGCGCGTACTTCACGCGTGCCTCCCGCAGCACCGACGTGCAGGAAGGCCACGAGCGCCTCACGCGCGAAATGCGCAAGCATGGCTTGGGCATTTCCAGCACCAATGGCGTGCGCGCCCTGAAGGCCGTGGCAGCTCAGATGGGCTTCAACGACACCGACGACATGCTCGTTGCCGTGGGCACGGGCAAGGAAAGCACGCAGGGCATTGCGAACCGCCTGCTGAAGATCCTCGCCGACAAGGGCAGCGAAGAGGTCGACGAGAAGACCCTGGGGAAGTCCGATTCTTCCACGGGCAAGCTGCCGCCCATGCTTACCTCGGTGCGTCATCCGAAGACCAAGAAGCAGTCGAAGCCCAGCAACGGCATCATCGTGAAGGGCCTCGACGGCGTGCTCGTGCGCCTGTCGCGCTGCTGCAATCCCGTTCCCGGCGACGATATCGTGGGCTTCATCACGCGCGGCCGTGGCGTGTCCGTGCATAGGCGCGACTGCCCCAACGCCACTAGCCTCATGGAGCATCCCGAGCGCATCATCGACGTGGTGTGGGAAAACTCGCCCCATGGCAGCACCACGTACAAGGTCGAGGTGCACATCGACGCCCTCGATCGCATGAACCTGCTGCGCGACGTGGTGGCCGTGCTTTCCGAGGCGGGGGCCAACGTACTTACGTCGTCTACGGCATCGCATCGTGACAGCATGGTGGAAATGCGCTTCCTGTTCCAGGTGGGCAGCGTTTCTTCCATCGACCGCATCCTTACGAAGCTGAAGGATGTCGAAGGCGTGTTCGATGCGCATCGTATGATGCCGAAATAGGTTGCGTGCAAGCGCATGAAAGGAAGCTCATGGCGTTTAGCTACCACAAGGGAAACGAATCGTACGCAGTGAAGGGCGGATGCATTGACGTCCGCTATGTGGTGTTGGGTCCCATTGCGAACAACACGTACCTCATCGACGATGGGGAAGGGGGCATGATCGTGGTCGACCCTTCGGCCAAGCCCCAGGCCGTACTCGATGCCTGCAAGGGCTCGAAGATCTCGGCGTACTTCGTCACGCACTGCCATTGGGATCACGTGGGCGCACTGGCCGCACTGGTTGACCAGGCTCCCGCTCCGGTGTATTGCGGTCGTATTGATGCCCCCTTGGTGGAGCGCGGGCAGCGTGCCTATGGTATGGAAATCGTCGGCTGCCCCGTGAGCAACCGCTTGGAAGACGGCGAATCGTTCCAGGTGGGCGGCGTTACGTGGAAGGCCATTCTCACGCCAGGCCATACGCCGGGCGGCATGTGCTATCTGGCTACGCATGGCACGCACCCAGGCGCCCCCGTGTTGCTTTCGGGCGATACGTTGTTCTGCGGCAGCATTGGCCGTACCGATTTCGAAGGCGGCAGCATGAAATCCATGCGCTCCTCGCTGCGCAAGCTCGGCAAGCTTTCCGATAAGACGATCGTGCTTCCCGGCCATAATGACGTAACGTCCATTGGCAACGAACGCCGTCGCGTGCTCGAGGCGTTCTAAAACGCATTCCCATTTTTAAGCCGTTTTTAAGCGCGTGGTGGGATGCTGTCCCGTAAATTGCCTGGTATCAATGTGATGGCGGTAAAAGCAAATACGTTACAATGTGAACCTGCTTGTGAATACTGCCAGAGGAGAAGTGGATGGCACGCAAACAGAAATACGATTACTTCAAGGCGTTTGAGAGGCAGGCAGACCTTGCTTTGCAGGAAGCCGATCTGCTCATCGACGTAATCGAGAACTTCACCACGGCTGAAGCGGTGCGTGAGGTCATTCCGAAGGCTCATGAAATCGAGCATCGCGCTGACGAAATCAACCATGAAACGTACATGGCCATTGCCAAGTCGTTCATCACGCCCATCGATCGCGACGACATTCTTGCCATCGCGGGTGCGCTCGACGACGTCATCGATGACATCGAGGACATCATCAACCTGTTCTACATGATGGACGTGCACTTCATGCACAAGGACATTATTGGCGTGGCGCATCTGCTTCGCAAGAGCTGCGAAGCCCTGAAGCTCGCCATGAGCGAATTCCCCGACTTCCGCAAGTCCGCGGCGTTTTCGCAGGCCATCATCTCGGTCAACGATTTCGAGGAGCAGGCCGACGAGCTGCACGAGGAACTCATGCACAACCTGTTCACCGTCGATGCGGAAAACCCCATGCGCGTGGTCGTGTGGAGCCGTATCTTCCTGAAGCTGGAAAACTGCTGCGACGGTTGCGAGCACGTGGCCGACGTGCTCTCCACGGTGCTGCTGAAGAACGTATAGGCGCGCCTGAAAAACGCTAGCGAAGGTGAAGCCGCTCCCGCCACGTGGGGCTGCTTTCTTGTGCCTGCTTGCGGCGCTGTGCCTCGTCGGCGAGGTTCTCGGGCGTGCGGCGCTTGTAGCGAATGGTGCGCACGGGCTGCGCCACCACGTCGGATACCGTTTGCGTGAGATCGTGCGCGGGAGTGGTATGCCAGCCGAACGCCATGGATCCAAAGCGGATACCCATGATGAGCAGCAGGCAGATGATGGGCGACCACTCGTCGAGGATGTGGAAGCTCTTCATGACGGCGAAGATGGCGGTGCCCACCAGCGCGGCAGTGCCGTAGAGTGACCCGGGGCGGAAGGCGTTGATCTGCTTGTTCATCATGATGTCGCGCATGACGCCGCCACCGATGGAAACCACGGTGCCCAGCACGACGGCGGGCACGATGCCCAGGCCGGCGGAAAGGCCCTTGCCTGCGCTGATGATGGCCCACATGCCTACGGACAGGCCATCGACGATGTCGATGACGGGGTTTAGATAGGTGGTTAGGCGCCCGAAGTAGAACACAATGAATGCCGTGATGACGCAGGCGATGATGAGTTCGGGGCGTTGGAATGCGTAGATGCCGTAATCTTGCAGCAGGATATCGCGCAGGATGCCGCCGAACAGGCCCATGATGATTGCGATGATCATGGTGCCGAAGAGGTCGTACTGGGCTCGCGACGCGCTCATGGAACCCGAGATGGCGCCTGTTATGGTGGCGAGCATTTCGAACCAGAATGGAATGGCGAGCACGACTTCGAGCACTGAAACCCCCTTTGCATACGTAACATCGTGCTGCCATCATACCCGCATGGCATGCGGTCGTACCACCTTGCCGCCAAATCGCGAACTACCTTCACGACGACTGGTTACGGCTTGTTTGTGCACTTTAGTCTGAAAAAGTGCCGCAGTCTGCAGACGGGTCCTTCGATGCTGGTATGATGTGGGTCGTCGAAGGTCGATCAGAAAGAACCAGATGGCTTTAATCGTAGCTAAATTCGGAGGCACTTCGGTTGCCTCTCCCGAGCGCATCAAAATGGTGGCGCGCCGTCTTATTGCCATGAAGCAGGCTGGTAACGACGTTGTTGCCGTGGTGTCCGCCATGGGCAAGACCACCGACGAACTCGTCGGGCTGGCCTCGTCGCTTTCCAGCAACCCCCCTGCGCGCGAAATGGACCGCCTGCTTTCCACGGGCGAACAGGTTTCCATGACGCTTCTGGCCATGGCCATCGAAACGCTGGGCTATCGCGCCATGAGCTTTTCGGGCCGCCAGGCGGGCATCGAAACCAATACCGAGCACGCTAAGGCGAAGATTCGCCTGGTGCATGCCGACCGCATCAAGAGCGCCATCGAGTCGGGCGTCATTCCGGTAGTCGCCGGCTTCCAGGGCATCGACCAGAACGGCGATATCACCACGCTTGGTCGTGGCGGAAGCGACACCACCGCGGTTGCCGTTGCCTATGGCATTGGCGCCGATATGTGCGAAATCTATTCCGACGTCGACGGCATTTATACCGCCGACCCGCGCGTCGCTCCGCGTGCCAGCAAGCTCGATGTCATCAGTTACGAGGACATGCTTGAGCTTTCCAGCGCCGGTTCCGGCGTGCTTCAGAGCCGCGCGGTGGAATTCGCGCGCAAGTACCAAGTTGTCATTCATTCCCGCTCGGCGTTTTCCGATGCGCCGGGCACGTTGGTCAAGGAGGCCGATCCTATGATGGAACAGGCGGTCATTACGGGTATCGCCCATGACACGTCCGAGGTGAAGGTAACCATCCGCGATGCGGACGACACGCCCGGCATTGCCGCCAAGGTGTTTTCCTCGTTGGCCACGAACAACGTCAACGTCGACATGATCATCCAGAACGTCTCGGAAGACGGTCATACCGACATGACGTTCACCTGCCCCGAAGCCGATTTGCCGCGCGCCCGTTCCGTTGTTGAGCGCCTGCTGCCGAAGATTGGCGCGCGTGAGTACCTGGTCGACGAGAGCATCGCGAAGGTCTCCATCGTGGGCACGGGCATGAAGTCCAGCCCTGGCGTTGCTGCGAAGGCGTTCACCACGCTCGCGGAAAACAACGTGAACATCGAGCTCATCTCCACGAGCCCCATTCGCCTTTCCGTGGTTGTGAATGCCGAGCAGGTGGAGCTTGCCGTGCGTTGCCTGCATACTGCGTTCGGCCTCGATGCCGATAGCGTGTTCGAGGAGACCATGCTTTCCGCCGAGGAGATTGCGGCCAAGAAGAACAAGGGTCGCTAGGTCCCTTTTAGAATTGCACGATAGGTTACGAAGGAGCGAATGTACATGGCGTGGACCAAAGAGATGCCGGCTAATCCCGTAGTTGCCGTTTGCGGCGCAACCGGCGCAGTCGGGCAGGAATTCCTGAAAGTCCTTCATGATGTCAATTTCCCCGCTTCCGAGGTACGTGCCTTGGCAAGCGCCCGTTCCGCGGGCAAGGAAGTTCCCTTCGAGGGTTGCGGCCTGCAGAAGCCGGGAAACCTGGTCGTGCAGGAAATGACCCCGGAAAGCTTCCAGGGCGTCGATATCGCGTTGTTCTCTGCAGGCGCTAGCGTGTCGAAGCAGCTGCGCGAGGCCGTGGTTGCCGCTGGCGCCGTCATGATCGACAACTCGAGCGCTTTCCGCATGGACGAAGACGTGCCCCTGGTGGTTCCCGAGGTCAATCCCGAAGACGTGACCTGGCACAATGGCGTCATCGCGAACCCGAACTGCTCCACCATCGAGATGGTTGTTGCCCTGAAGCCCCTCGCCGAAATCGCTCCCATCAAGCGCGTGGTGGTTTCCACCTACCAGGCTGCCAGCGGCGCGGGCATGCCCGCCATGCTCGAGGTGCAGGAGCAGACGCGTCAGTACCTGGCCAACGAGCCCATGAAGGCCGAGGCATTCGCCCATCCCCTGGCATTCAACTGCATTCCGCGCATCGACGTCATGCTCGAAGACGGTTCCACCAAGGAAGAGTGGAAGATGGTCGTGGAAACGAAGAAGATCATGCATGCCCCGGAAGTGGGCGTAAGCGCCACGTGCGTGCGCGTGCCCGTCATTCGCTGCCATGGCGAATCGCTGAACGTCGAGTTCGGGGCTCCCGTGTCGGTGCAGGCTGCCTATGATGCCTGGAAGGCTGCTCCCATGATCGAGGTCATGGACGATCCCGCTCAGGACGTGTACCCCATGCCTGGCGCGCTTGCCGGCACCGATCCGGTATACGTGGGTCGCGTGCGCGAAGACGCCTCCGTGGAAAACGGCCTGAATTTCTGGCTCGTCATGGATCAGATCCGCAAGGGTGCTGCGCTCAACGCCGTTCAGATTGCTCAGCTGCTCCTGCCGTAGCGCGTTTTTCTTGTAGCTCCCAGTAAGCCCTGTCGTCCATACGGCGGGGCTTTTCGTTTTCTCGCCCCCTTTATGTGCCCAAACTTGGAAAACCCCGCCAAATAGCTGGGCAAAGAGCGGTAGAATTGAAACATAATGAGTGCTATAGCGTTTTGGCGAGAATGGGGCAAGCCAAGCGACACCTCACCCGCCGACTTCAATACGAGGGAGGAACGCCGATGATGGAAAAGAAAGCACATCTTCCTGGGGGAATCGACGTACCCGGGCTCATGGGTCCGGAAGCTCAGGCGCGCATGGCGGCACGCTGCCCGTACATGCAGAATCGCGAATTATCCTGGCTCACGTTCAACGAGCGCGTTCTCGACCAGGGCGCCGACGAAACGGTGCCGTTGCTCGAGCGCCTGCAGTTCGTCTCCATCTTTTGGAGCAACCTGCAGGAGTTCTTCATGGTGCGCGTGGGCAGCCTTACCGATCTGTCGCTCCTGAAAAAGGAAATCATCGATACCAAATCGAACATGACGCCTAGCGAGCAGCTCGACGCCATCTATGCGCGTTGCCACGAGCTGTATCCGCAGCAAGAGCGCATTTACAACGAGGTCCAAAGCCAGCTGGCCGAAGCTGGCGTGCGTCATCTCTCGTACGCCCAGCTTGACGACGACCAGCGTGCCTACGTCACCGATTGGCTGAAGACGAACGTCTCGCCCTTCCTAAGCCCTCAGATCATCAACGCGCGTCATCCGTTCCCGCATTTGGAGAACGGCGCGCTCTACATCGTCGTGCGCCTGGTGGAATCCACCACGAAGAAGAAGTCCGACATGACGAAGGAAGAGCGTCGCGCCCTGAAAGAGCAGCGTAAGAAGCTGAAGAACCAGGGCGCCGAAGGCGTTACGCTGGGCATCATCCCGCTTCCCGCGAAGTCCCCGCGCCTCATCAAGGTGCCGGGCGAGGGCGTGAACTACGTACTGCTGGAAGACGCCATCGAGGCAAACGTGGCCGACGTGTTCTCCATGTACACGGTGAAGCACACCAACGTCATCTGCGTAACGCGCAATGCCGACCTCGACGCCACCGAAGGCGCCGACGAACGCGAAGAAGACTATCGCGAGCACATGAAGAAGATCCTGAAGCGCCGTGGTCGCTTGGCTCCGGTGCGCCTGGAGAGCAAGCGCAAGCTGTCTTCCACGGTGGGCGAGTTCCTCATGTCGCGTCTTGGCCTGAAGCCGCATCAATGCTTCGTTACCAGCGTCCCGTTGAACATGGGGTTCGTGTTCGGCCTGCCGGGCATGGTCGATGACGTAACGAGGTCCCAGCTTACCAGCGTTCCCTTCACGCCGTGCTGGCCGGGGCAGTTCAAGCGCTCGCGTCGCATCATCGAGCAGGTGCAGGAACGCGACGTGTTGCTCTCGTATCCGTATGAGAGCATGGATCCCTTCGTGCAGCTGCTGCGCGAAGCCGCTGCCGACCCCGATGTAGTGTCCATCAAGATCACGCTGTATCGCCTGGCAAGCCAGTCGCACTTGGCGGAGGCGCTCATTTCCGCTGCGGAAGTGGGCAAGGAGGTTACGGCACTGTTCGAGCTGCGTGCCCGTTTCGACGAGAGCAACAACATCGAATGGTCGCAGCGCTTCGAGGAAGCGGGCTGCAACGTCATCTACGGCTTCCACGACTACAAGGTGCATAGCAAGATCTGCTGCATCACGCGTCAGACGGCCGACGGCCTGCAGCACATCACCCAGCTGGGCACGGGCAACTACAACGAGAAGACGGCCAAGCTCTATACCGACTTTAGCTACATTACGGTAGACCCGCGCATCGGCCGTGATGCCGTGGAGTTCTTCCGCAACATGGGCCTGGAAAACGCGTCGCGTAACTACGAGACGCTCTGGGTTGCCCCGTTGCAGATCAAGCAGAACATCATCGATGGTATCGACGAGCAGATCGAGCTCGCGCGTGCAGGGCAGAAATGCGGTTTGTTCTTCAAGACGAACTCCATCACTGATAAGCAGGTAATCGAGAAGATCGCGGAAGCCAGCCAGGCGGGCGTGCCCGTTACGCTGCTGGTTCGTGGCATTAGCTGCCTGGTCCCGCAGGTGCCCAATCTCACCGACAACGTGCGTGTGGTTTCCATCGTGGGGCGTCTGCTCGAGCATAGCCGCATCTACGGGTTCGGCCCGCGCGAGAGCATGCGTATTTACCTTTCCAGCGCCGACCTCATGACGCGCAACATGGACAAGCGCGTGGAAATCGCCTGGCCCGTGGAGGACGAGGAATGCCGCCGACGTGTGTTTACCTTCATCGATGCCTGCATGCACGACAACATGAAGCTGCGTGAGCTGCGCGCCGACGGCACGTACACGCCGTTGCGTGCCTTCCTGGGCGAAGGTGATACGCCGTACAACGCCCATGAGGCGCTCATTCAGGCGGCTGCTGCGGAATCGAAGGCCGCTCACGAGGAAGAGCTTTCGGGCAAGACGGCGTTCGAGAAACTCAGCATGCAAGCGCAGGAATCGCGCCGTGCGCAGGTTCGCGCACGTCAGGCCAGCAATCTCGAGGAAATCTATCGCGAGGCGCTCAACCACGAGGTCGTCAGCGAAAACGATGCGTCGCTCGAACCGTACGTGAAGGCTGCCGTTCAGGCGGTTTCGGCCATCGAGGGCGTCGACGCGGCAACTATGGTGCCCGCGGTCGCTGCGGCCATTGCCGCCGCCATGCCAGCGGCGCAGGCTGCCAACGATGCGGGTCAGAAGAGTCCCGACGATAAGGAACCCGACACGGAAGCGTCGGAATAGGCCGAACAACGAGAGGCGGGGCGCCGTTCATCACGGCGCCCCGTTAATTTGGAGCGCATTCGCACATGCGCGGAGGGAGTGCAGGCATGCTGGATAAGATCGACTTCAACGTGGCCCCCATCACGAAGGAAGAGTACAAGCCCATTCACGACGACCTGATCAAGAAGCTCGTCGTGCTGCAGCAAGAGGCTCACAACAAGGGCATTGGCCTGGTCGTGCTGTTCGAGGGCTGGAACGGAGCAGGCAAGGGCGGTCGCATTTCCGATTTGCTGTACTATCTCGATGCGCGCGCCACGAACGTGTGCGTTACCGAAAGCTTCGACCCGAAGGAGGCCAAGCGCTTCCGCAAGAAGGGCTACGATTCCACGGGCTTTTATCCCCTCATGCAGGAGTTCTGGAGGGAGCTGGGGCCGCGTGGCAACATGACGTTTTACGACCGTGGTTGGTATGCCAAGGGGATGGAGCATCTGTCGGGTCATGCGCACGGGTCCATGCGCAATCTGGGGAAGGCGATCAGCGACGAGCAGCTGATGCGCTATGCCGAAACCACCAAGGCGTTCGAGCGCCAGCTGGTCAACGACGGCTACATCGTGGTGAAGTTTTTCCTGCATATTGGCAAGAAGACCCAGCGTCGCCGCCTGCGCGCGCTTGCCTCGAACGAGGCGACGGCCTGGCGCGTGGACGACAGCGAGCTCGAAGCCACGAAGCACTACGACGACGTCTATCAGTTCCTCGATAGGATGCTTCCGCTCACCAATTACGATTTCGCGCCGTGGGTGGTGCTGAACGGGGAAGACAAGCGACGTGCGAACCTGGGCATCGTGCGCACGCTGGTGAACGCGCTCGATGAGGCAGTCCATTCCGCGCCCGATCCCGAAGCAGCCGCTGCTGCCGCGAAGGCCGCGGCGAACTCGGCGGGCGGCAATGCCCAGGCCCAGGTCGACGAACGCGAGCGTACTCCCGAGCAGCAGGCGGAAGTGCGTGCTGCCAACGAAGCGCAAGCCCAGGCCCAATCGGCGTTGGCTCCCGCTTCGTCGCGCTTCGCCATCGTGAGCGATCATCCCACCCTGAAGGGCGTTGACTATCATCTGCGCTTGGATCCTGAACAGTATCGCACTCAGCTGAAGCAGGAGCAGAAGCGCCTGTACAACCTCGAGCTGGAAATGTACCAGAAGCGCGTGCCGCTTATCCTTATGTACGAGGGGCAAGATGCTGCTGGCAAGGGTGGTTCCATCAAGCGCGTAGCGCAGGCGCTCGACGCTCGCGCGTACACGATTTTCCCCAGCCCAGCGCCCACCAAGCCCGAGCTCATGCATCCGTTCTTGTGGCGCTACTGGACGCGCCTGCCCAAGGCGGGTCATGTGGGCATCTACGATCGCAGCTGGTATGGCCGCGTGCTCGTGGAACGCGTGGAAGGGTTCGCCTCGCCTGCGGAATGGGCGCGCGCGTACGATGAAATCAACGAATTCGAGCGTGACCTCACCAAATGGGGTGCTATCCTGCTTAAGTTCTGGGTCGAAATCGACCGCGAAGAGCAGATGAGGCGCTTCCAGGCCCGTGCTGACGATCCGAACAAGCAATGGAAGATCACCGAGGAAGATTGGCGCAATCGCGACAAGTATCCCCAGTATCGCGAGGCCGTGGAAGACATGTTCAGGCTTACGTCTACCGAATTCGCCCCGTGGATCATTCTGGAGAGCAACGACAAGCGGTATGCCCGCGTGAAGGCGCTGCGCATCATCAACGATGCGCTCGAAGCGCGTCTGCACTAGGCCGTGGTCGGGAGGTTCGAAGTGGATGAACAGGTAAACGAGGACAATCAGAGCAAGAAGCGCAAGCGCGCTATCTGGCGCGTTGTGTTCTGGATTGCGCTCGTCGTGTTCGTGGTGGCGGCTGGTGCGCTTGCCTACATCATGTGGGGCTATTGGTCGGCCAGCAAGGAGTACGACGATATCGCGTCGAATGCGTTCAAAGCCGAAAGCCAGGACGTCTCGGAGCTATCGAAGCTCACCGTCGATTGGGATTACCTGCGTTCGGTGAATCCCGATGTCGTGGCGTGGGTCTACATTCCCGACACCGAAGTGAACTATCCCGTGGTGCAGGGTAGCGACAACGAAGAGTACCTGCACAAGGACTTCGGCGAGGGCGAGGGCTTTGCTGCGCGTGGCGGCACGATCTTCCTGGATGTGGCCGACAAGAACGATATGTCCAGCCAGAACAACGTGCTCTACGGGCATCACATGCGCGATGGCTCGATGTTCGCCGTGCTTTCCGATAGCTATATCGACCAGGACTTTTTCGATGCGCATCGCACCATCTACGTGCTCACGCCCACCAGGAACTACAAGTGCAGCGCCTTCTCGCTCGTGCTCACCGATGGGTGGGATGCCATCGTGGAAACCGACTTCACCACGGCCGATGGATGCGCCCAGTACGTGCAGGACAAGATAGAGCGAAGCGTGGTGGAGCCCACGGGTGGCTTCCCCAGTGCTACCAGCGTTACGAAACTATTCTCGTTTTCCACGTGTGACTACCAGGAAACCAATGGTCGTGCTGTATTGTTTTCGCAAGTAGTCGAAACTGCCGTTCCAAATGCGGATAATAGCGGTAGTGAAACCAATCAAGACGCAGCGGCCATACAGAACGCTGCGAAGGAGGGTGCATGAGTATAAGCGTCATGCCGGGCGAGCGTCCGGACAGGCTCGAGGAGGCCTGCGCGGTTTTCGGTGTGTTTGCCCCCGGCGAAGACGTAGCCCGTCTTACCTGCTTTGGCCTGCAGGCCCTGCAGCATCGCGGCCAGGAAAGCGCTGGCATCGCGGTGGGCGATGGCGAAACGGTCATGGTGTACAAAGATCTTGGTCTAGTCACTCAGGTGTTCAATGAAAATGCCCTGTCGGCGTTGCGTGGAAACGTGGCCGTGGGGCATTGTCGTTATGCCACGGCGGGTGGCGGTGGTTGGGAGTGCTCCCAGCCCCATATTTCCGCCATCGATGACGTGCTCATCGCGCTGGCCCACAATGGCACGCTCGTGAACACGGGCGCCGTGCGCGCTCGTCTGGTGGGCGATGGCATCGACCTTCGTTCCAACACCGACAGCGAGGTTGCGGCAAAGGTCATCGGACAGGAAACGAAGCGCACGCACCATCTGCGCGACGGCATTCGTTCCATGATGCAGATTCTGGAAGGCGCATACGCCATGGTGGTGGCAACGCCCGTGTCGCTGTATGCCTTCCGCGATCCGAACGGCATTCGCCCGCTGTGCATTGGCAAGCTTGCCAATGGCGGTTGGGTCGTCGCCAGCGAAACGTGCGGCCTCGACATCGTGGGCGCCGAATACGTGCGCGACGTAGAGCCGGGCGAAATCGTTCGCTTCTCTACCGATGGCATGCATAGCGAGCAGGGCGTTCCTGCGGGCAAGCGCGCCTCGTGCATCTTCGAATACGTATACTTCGCACGCCCCGATAGCGTTCTCGACGGCCAGGGCGTATACCAGTCGCGTCGCGACATGGGCCGCATTTTGGCCCAGGAAGCTCCTGTCGACGCCGACTTGGTTATGGGCGTTCCCGACTCGGGCCTTCCCGCTGCCAGCGGATATGCTGCGGAAAGCGGCATCCCTTACGCTGACGGCATCGTGAAGAACCGCTACGTGGGCAGGTCGTTCATTCAGCCTACCCAGGCCATGCGCCAGAATGCCATTCGCATCAAGCTCAATCCGCTGCCCAGCGTCATTGCCGGCAAGCGCCTTATCGTCATCGACGATAGCATCGTACGTGGCAACACCAGCAAGAAGCTCGTGGCCATGCTCAAGGAAGCCGGGGCCACCGAGGTTCATTTGCGCATTGTGTCTCCCGAGGTCATGTGGCCTTGCTTCTATGGCATCGATACCGACACGCAAGACCAGCTCATCGCCGCAAATATGACGAACGAGCAGATGTGTGAGTTCATCGGCTGCGACTCCCTGGCGTTCATTTCGATTCAGGGCCTGCATAGCGCCATTCATGCGAACCACCCTGGATTCTGCGATGCCTGCTTCTCGGGCGACTACGTCACCGACATTCCCGCGCCCCTTCAGGAGAAGGGCTTTTTCGAGAAAAATCGCCGCAAGTTCAGTTCTATCAGTTAGGAGCTTACACGTATGACGGAACGAATCACCGTGAGCGCCGCCCACGCCGATGATGCCCCCGCAATGCCCAGCTGGGTTGCCGAAGACACGGTCACGTACGCTCAGGCGGGCGTCGATACGGCCGAGGGCGCTCGTGCGGTCGACGCCATCAAGGAAGCCGTGCATGGCACCTATCGCCCTGAAGTCGTGGGCGACATTGGTGGCTTCGGCGGCCTGTTCTCCATTGCCGCGGCGAAGGACATGGAAGACCCCCTGCTGGTTTCCGGCACCGACGGCGTAGGTACGAAGCTCCAGGTGGCGAAGCTTGCCGAAAAGCATGATACGGTGGGTATCGACCTGGTGGCCATGTGCGTGAACGACATTCTTGCCACGGGTGCGGAACCTTTGTTCTTCCTGGACTACATCGCCATTGGCAAGTTGAAGAGCGAAGCCGTGGCCGAAGTGGTTAGCGGCATTGCCGAAGGCTGCAAGCAGGCCGGATGCGCCCTTATTGGCGGCGAGATGGCCGAGCATCCGGGCGTTATGGATCCCGACGAATACGACCTTTCTGGCTTCTGCGTAGGCGTGGTCGATCGCCCGAAGATGCTCGACCCCGAGCACGTAAAGGTGGGCGATGTGCTGCTGGGCCTGGCTTCCAGCGGTCTGCACTCCAACGGCTATTCGCTGGCCCGCAAGGTCTGCATCGAAGGCCGCACGCACTACGAGGTGCGTCTGCCGCGCCCCAGCCTGGGCGGCAAGAGCGTGCAGGATGCCATGCTGGCTCCCACGCGTATTTACGTGAAGCAGGTTCGCGCTGCCGTAGAGGCAAATCCCGACGCCGTGCATGCGCTGGCCCATATTACGGGTGGTGGCATCACCGAGAACCTGAATCGTGCTCTTCCCAGCAACGTTGATGCCCTGGTGAAGGTGGGCACGTGGGATATGGAGCCTATCATCCCGTTCGTGTGCCGTGCCGCGAAGCTCGACGAGACCGAAGCGCTCAAGACGTTCAACATGGGTCTGGGCATGGTTCTTATCG
>JAILNP010000156.1:0-7702 GCA_024691475.1 Eggerthellaceae bacterium | reverse complement strand
GGAAGAGGGCATTTCGAAGTCGTTCGTGGGGATGATCTGCCATACGTAGCCTTCGTGACCGGGCAGGTCGGCAACGATGTGCGCCGAGGTCAGAAGCGAGGTGCACTCGTTCATGAAGCGCTCGCCCTTGGTGTCCACCAGCAGGTAGGGGAAGGAACGCCATGCGGTGGTCTGCCACGCAGCGTAGCCGCAGATCTCTTCCATTTCCGCGCCAGCCCAGCAGAGCATGCGATGGCCCAGGCCGTCGTCCATCTGCTTGTCGGTAACGGGGTCGCTGCCCATGTAGGCCTCGTAGGAGTTGTACTTCAGCGCCCAGTCGGCGAAGTGCTTGGTGTAGAACTTCTTCATCATGGCTTCGTTCTTGCCGAACGAGCCGGTGCACATGACTACGCCCTTGGCGGCCTTGAAGTGGATGTGGTCGCCATTTTCGTCGGTGGCGATGACGCCGGTCACGCGACCGCTGTCGTCCTGAACCAGCACTTCGGCCTTGGTCTTGTAGTAGGTCTCAACACCCTTGTCCTCCAGGAACTTATGGATGTTGTGGGTGAAGTCGGTCAGGATGTCCGTTTCGGAGAACGCCACGCCCGTGCTGATGTAGGAGGTGATCTCCTGGTCGGGGTCGGGGAAGATGCCCTCCAGGCTCAGGGGCAGGTAATACTGGTTGTAGGGCTCCAGGAAGTCCTTGCGCAGGTTGTCCATCAGTTCGCCGGAGCGGTTGAGCCACAGCGTGTTCATGCGCATGTCGGAACGATACTGCGTGAGGTTGAACATGTCGTTGGCGGTCTTTACCGGATCGTACATGGGAAGGCCTGCTTCCTTCTGCGTATCCGAGTTGAAGAATGAGATGGTCATGCCGCCAATGTGCGGAGCGGCATTGCGCTCGAGCACGGTAACCTGGGCGCCGTTCTTCATGGCGCCGTATGCGGCCATGGAGCCAGCGAGTGCGGAGCCGACGACGATGACCTCGGTCTCGACGGTCTTCGAGCAGTCGTTCGGCGTCAGGCCGGGGGCTTCGCCCAGCCAGTCTTCGCTGCTTGCGGCAGCGCTCTTGTCGGCTTCCTTCTTGGCGGAAGAGCCGCTCGGGGATGCGCAGCCTGCCAGGCCCGCTCCCATGCCCAGTGCGCCGGCTACTGCGCCGACCTTCAGAAAATTACGACGAGAAAGTTCCATCATTCCCTCCTAGATGAGTCCTTGCTATTCTCGGCGTCTAAAAGTCTGCGGAAGCGCAATGCGAATGTGAATCTGCAAGATATTGGCGAATTGAAACAAAATGTGAAAGGCAATTCGTTTACGGGCGAAGCGCGACCCAGTATGATGGGGCGAATGGCATGGGGGTGCCAGTATGAGGGAGGGACATAATGGATATGAAGGTATTCGAGTACTTCGTTGCGCTTGCGCGCACGAAGAGCTACTCGCGCGCCGCGCATGAGCTGTACATCACTCCGCAGGGGCTTTCGAGCGCCATCAAGCGCTTGGAATCGTCCATGGGGGTTTCCCTGGTGAATCCTTCAAACGGTGGTTTCGAGCTTACCGAGTACGGTCGCATTTTTCACCGTTACGCTCAAACGTTCGTGCTCGACCAGACGTCGATGATGAATGAAATCAACGACCTGGCACGCAGGAAGACGGGCAACATTTTCGTCTCCATCACCGTGGGGCTCATGAATAGCTTTCCGCGTAACGCCATTCAGGATTTCAACGAAACCTCTACCACGGGTGCGCACGTAATGGTGTCGCGCACCGTGTTCGACGAGGCATGCGAGCGCAGCCTGCTCGAGCGGCGATGCGATTTCGCGCTCATGAACGACCCGGTAGACCATAAGGTGTTTTCGTCGTTGCCGCTGTTCCGCGACACGATGTACGTATGCGTGCGGCCCGATTCGCCGCTCGCGCAGCGTACCGAGTTGAAGAAGTGCGATTTGGCGGGGCAAACGGTGTCGTGCCTTACGCCCACGGAGTTCAAGAACGTGCGCGAAGAGCTGCGTCCGCTTGAAGAGGACGAATCATGTTGCACGCTGCTCTACGGCGACGAGATGATCGAGGTGCTCGAGCTTGCCATGCAGAACGATTGCTGTGCCATTACCCTGCGCCCGCATATCCCCATCTTCGCAAAGGAAGATTTCGTCGCTATTCCCATCACCGATGCGTTCTGGGGCTTTTCCCTGGCGTGGCGCGCCGATCGCGTGCTCAGCCCTGCCGATCAGGAATTCATTTCGGCCATGGAAGCCCATCGCGTAATGTATTGCTAACGATAGCGTCCCTGTTCAACTGTCTGTTTGACGCCTGCGCAAAAAGGGGAGGCGAGTACATCGCCTCCCCTCTTCCGAGTTTTACGTGTTGTGGTAAAGCCTACAGGGCGTACCAGGCAATGCCTTCGCCCGACCAGCCCAATTTGACCAGACCGGCGTGCTCTTCCCAGCTCGTCGTGAAGTTATGGGCGCCAGATTTGGCGTTGGGGTTGTACTCGCGCCAGACGGGCGTGGCGTCGTGGCCAGCGGAATACCAGCCAATGCCCTCATCGCGCCAACCGAGCGAGACCAAGATGTCGCGCTCTTCCATGCTCGTCGTGTAATGGTGGTCGCCACCGTTGGGGTTGTACACGCGGTAGACGGGCTCGTCAGACTCCACGGGAGCAACCCAACCTTCGCCTTCGTCGGTCCAACCAGCGGCAATAACGTCCTGACGCTCCGAAGCGCTTGCCGTGTAGAAGTGCTCGCCCGAATTCGGGTTGTACAGGCGGTACATCGTTGCGCCTTCAACTTCGTCGCCTTGCGCGTACTGGGTCATCTCGGAAGCATAGGTCACGGGATCGACAAGCTCGCCCTGGGCGTCCAGGCCGGCCGAAGCGAACGGCGTGGAGAAATCACCTGCGCTCAGATATGCACGCAGTTCGGTGAGCAGGGCATGCGCATGGTCGTAGACCTCGCGCGCAGCGACGGCGTTTGCCTTGTTTGCGAAATCGGTGCGTGCGTCGTCACCTTGCACGGCCTGGATCAGCGTGTCGACAGAATCCTGCTGGTCAACGATTTCGGCCTGCAGTGCATCGAGATACGCATGCACCCCATCGGCGGTGTCGGCGCGGTGGTTGTATGCCAGGGTGTTCAGGTCCATGAACACGTAGGCGAGCGCCTTGGAATCGGCATCATCCATGGCCAGCGCCTCGTTGGCGGCTATCTTCGCGGCGTCGTTGCGCTCGTTCTCATTGCCCACGTGCGAGGTGTCGGCATCGAACGTCTCGGCGGAGGGGTAGTAATCGGCGTCCGTCTCGGTAAGGAGTGCGGAATAGCTGGGCACGAACACGCTGAACTCGCCGCGCGAAAGGGCCGTCCACTGTACGGTGGCTAGCTGGTCGTCCAGACCCTCGCGGCATTGGAAGATATGGCCCTCGACGGTGCGGTTATTGCCGATTGCGTACAGGTTAGTGTTCTCGTTTGCGTCGACGTCAGTGCCTTCGCCGCGAGCGGCAATCGCGCGCAGCACGTTGGTGAGCGTGTAGTCGCTGCCGCCTGGCTGGAAGAACAGCTGCGGGTTGGCGATGGAGGCTACCTGGCCCTGGTCGTTCAGCGTGTAGTCGGTGCCGGCGACCAAGTTGTCGCCAAAGTACTTATGCCCCTGCACGTAGCGGGTGTTCTGGCCCACGCCGTCATCGTCGAGGCCATAGCTCTTGGCCACGTTGATGGCACCGCCTTCGAAGGTGGCAATCGTGCCAGCTTCGGTGGGAACGCTCACCAGGTTCGCGGAATGCAGGCACGTCGTCGTGTCGTCGATGTCGACCGCGAACTGCAGGCACGACATGTTCGGGTTCACGGACGCGACATCGGAGTCCATGCGAACGGCAATCCACTGATGGCCGGAGAGCTGCTGGAAGTTCCATACCTCGTCCGGATCGCCAATCCAAATCTGGTTGCAACCCTGCGATCCCTGCGCGTCGATGATGGAGCCAAGGAGCTGTACGCCCTCGCGTGCCGTGGAGGCCTCGGAGAGCACGACGTCGGCGATGTTGTATTCGCCGATGCCGTTATCGAGCAGCGGGTCGACGGCTTTAACCGCATCGTTCACGTCGGTCGTGAGCGTGGAGTCGACGGTGACGCCCTTTTCGTTGATTCCCGCCTCGGAATAAGGGTTGGCCGCGCCATCCCAATCGGAGGGCAGGTCACGCACGTAGGTATAGCGGAACGTGGCGCCCGGGGACGTACGCGTGAAATTCACGGAAGGATCCTGTTCGGGGCCGTTTTCGCCGCTCCAGTACGTCTTGCCCGCCGTTGCCTGCTCGACGCCAAACTGCTTGATGTAGCGGTTCGCGGCGTCTTCCGAGCGACCGTAGATGGTGTCGCCCGAGCTCGTGAGGTCGGAGCCCACGTAGACCTGCGTGCAGGCCAGTGCGGTGGCAGGCGCTATCACCAATGACAGCGATAACGCGCCCGCGGCGAACACCCTCGACATTCTGGAGAATTTGAAATGCACACTCATGTTTTCATCCCTTTCGTTGCCCTTGCGATGGGGCGTGCCTTCTCGTCTATGCCATTCGAAGACGCGACAGTTGGATTGCGCGATACCCCAAATGTGCCCCATCGAAGTCGGCCATGACATCTCCCTTGCCATGGCCGGCATTCCCAAACGGGCTGCATTATACCTTCACAATTCGTTCGCAAACCCCACAAACTATGGGAGTGCGGCCAGAATTTTTGCGAATGAAAAATGGTAATCTACCTGGGATTATGCATGCAAGTGCATATAATCGGCAATGTTTTCATTACGTCCAGGCATTGCCCCAGTGGGGGCAATAAGGTCATGCGGGAAACTGTTGCACACGGCGGCTAGAAACGTCGAGTCTCGTGTAGGCAGATGCGGCCTAGCGTGCGAGCGGGCGTAAGGAAACGACGGGACTGGAATTGGCTTCGGGGCTACAGGCCCGCGTCATGTATTGCTAGGGGCGGGGTGCGTCTTCCAACAGCGCGAGTGTCATGCGCAGGGCGTCTTCGATGCAGCCAGGGCACGAGCGCAACACGGGGCCGCCGGTGAGGCCCTTCAGCTCCTCGCAGATCGTCGAGCCGTTTTTCTGCTTGAATTGTTGAACGAGCTGGCTCGCGAGCATGTACGTTTGCATCTTCGTGTGGGGGTTGTGCGGTCCGTCGCTGGTGACATACCCAAGCACAACGGCTCCTCCAGAAATGGCGCCACACGTTTCCGTTGCGCCGCCCATGCCGCCACCAAGGCCCTCTGTCGTCTTGAAGGCGGTCGCCTCGTCGAGTCCAACCAGGTCGGCACATGCGTAAGCAACCGATTGAGCGCAGTTGAATCCGCGTTCGTGCAGTTCGTGAGCGTACGCGACGCGCTTTTCGATGTCGGGTTGATTCATGGGATTCCTTCGAGCTCCAAGACTATCTGGCGTGACGCAGCCCCGTCACGCCAGTGCGAAGGTTTTGAGTTTGCGGATGGAATTATCGCATGGGCGATTTTGCGTCACCGCTTTTGAATGCATTTCGTAACGTTATGGGGCGAGTGGCCCGCCCGGGCGAGAAGGTCCCATGAAGAAAATTGACAATGTGTCAGTAGGGATGTACCATTCCGATTGTCTTATTGGTGACAAGCTGTCAGTATTAGCGAAAGCGAGAAACCATGATTCTTGAAGAGACGTATACCCTCAACAACGGCGTTGCCATTCCCAAGCTGGCGCTGGGCACGTGGCTCATTGACGATGCCCAGGTGGGCGATGCCGTGCGTTCGGCCGTGGAAATTGGCTACCGCCACATCGATACGGCTCAGGCATACGCCAACGAGCGGGGCGTGGGCGAGGCCGTGCGTTCGTGCGGCGTTGCGCGTGAGGACCTGTTTGTGGTGTCGAAGGTTGCTGCCGAACATAAGACCTACCAGGAAGCCGCGGCGGGCATCGACCGCACGCTGGCTACCATGGGGCTCGACTACCTGGACATGATGATCATTCATTCGCCGCAGCCTTGGGTCGAGGTCAATCAGTCGAGCGACCGCCATTTCCAGGGCAACGTGGAAGCGTATCGTGCGCTCGAGGACGCGCTTTCCGCGGGCAAGCTGCGCGCGATTGGCGTGTCGAACTTCCTGGTGGACGACCTGCAGAACATTCTGGATTCGTGCTCGGTAGTGCCGGCCGTGAACCAGGTGCTGGCGCACGTGGGCAACGTGCCCGTGGAAGTTGCGCAGTTCTGCGCCGATCGCGGCATTGCGGTGGAAGCGTATTCGCCTATTGCCCACGGGGAAGCGGGCCGCATCGAGGGCATTGCCGATATGGCAGCGAAGTACGGCGTGTCGGTTGCACAGCTCTGCATTCGCTACGTACTGCAGTTGGGCATGATCGCCCTGCCGAAGACGGCGAACCCGGTGCGCATGAAGGAAAATGCGTCGGTCGATTTCCAAATCTCCGACGAAGACATGGCCCTGCTCAATGGCCTTGCGGGCCTGCCCGATTACGGCGCGAGCTCGTTCTTCCCTGTGTACGGTGGAAAGCTGTAGGCGCGTATGAGCTTTGGGTTTTTGTGGATGGTGACGCCTCGTGCCTAGGATTACGCAGGAAGAATCGGAAGCGCGCCGCGAGGAGATCGTGGACTCGTGCGAGCGGCTGTATGCGTCGCTTAGCTATCGCGACATCACGATGACGCAGATAGCGGCTGGCGTGTCGTTTGGCCGCGCGAACATGTACAACTATTTCCGCTGCGCCGATGAGGTGCTGCTTGCCCTGTTGCAGCGCGAGCATGCGCGCTGGGCGGCGGCTCTGGAAGAGCTTGCCGATAGGTGCGTGGGCATGGCCGACGCGGAGTTAGCGCAGGCGCTGGCGCATACGGTCGAACAGCGAACGACGATGCTGAAGATGCTGGCTATGAACCTCTACGACATGGAGCAGAACAGCCGCCTGGAACGCCTGGTGGAATTCAAGCGTACGTATGCCCAGACGCTGGCGGCGCTACGCAGTGTCATCCGAACGGCAAAACCCGCATGGGGCGAGGAGCGCGTGAGCGCATTCGTGTTCGCGTTCATGCCGTTTCTGCATGGGGCGTATCCGTATGCGCATCACACTGAAAAGCAAGAGGAGGCCATGCGCGAGGCTGGGGTCGACGCCTATTCGCAGGGTCTATTCGAAATCGTTCGCTCCTGCGTGTTTTCTCTGTTGCAGGGCGAATAAGGGCAACTAGTTAGCGTGCGCATGTGCGTGCGCGGAATGATTGGAGTGCATATGAGCAAGGCATTGGTGGCATATTTCAGCGCGTCGGGCACGACGGCGGCCGTGGCCCAGAAGTTGGCGCAGGCAGTTGGTGCGGATGTCGCGGAAATCGCGCCGGAGCAGCCGTATAGTGCGGCCGATTTGAATTGGCACGATTCCAAGAGTCGTAGCAGCGTCGAGATGAATGACGAGTCGAGTCGTCCGGCCATCGTGGATGACGGCTTGAGCGTTTCCGCGTATGACGTGGTGTACGTGGGCTTTCCCGTCTGGTGGTACGTGGAGCCGCGCATCATCGATACGTTTTTGGAGGCGCATGACTTCGCGGGAAAGAAGATCGTGCCCTTTGCCACGAGCGGCGGGAGCGGGCTGGGCAAGGCGCCGCAGCGCATGCGGGCGATTGCGGCTGGTGCTACGGTCGTAAGCGGCGGGTTGCTGAATGGCAATCCCGGTATCGAGGAATTGCGCGATTGGGCTAACGCTCAGTAGTTTGGCGTAGCTAGAACGTTCCCA
>JAILNP010000084.1:0-3900 GCA_024691475.1 Eggerthellaceae bacterium | reverse complement strand
ACCAAATCCAGGATCTCTACGATGCGTTCCATGATGGCCAGGTCATTGGTAACCGTCTCCACCACGCCAGGGCGTTGCACCTTCACGGCAACAACCTCGCCGCCTGGCAGCTGCGCCTTATGCACCTGCGCGATGGACGCCGAACCAAGGGGCTCCTCATCGAAACATCCGAACAGCTCGTCGAGGGGCTTGCCGAACTCGCTTTCGACCTGCTCTTTCACAACGGAGAATTCAAGCGGCCGGGCATTCGTGCGCAGCGCCCCCAGCGCTTCGCAATACTCTGGTGGCAGCATATCGGGATGCGTAGACGCAATCTGCCCCAGCTTCACGAACGTCGTTCCCAGGTCCTGGATAAGCTCCACCGTCATTTCGGGAGTAAGGCCGTCTTTCAGGTCGTACTTTCTTACGATGCCGAGGATTTCCTTGAAGCGCGCCTGGTTGGCGGCCCGCTCCTCTTTCGAACTCTTGCGAGCCCTCTTCAACGAAAGACCGAAATTCGCCATCCACATCCCCCTTCGCTTGCCAGTCCTAAGCCCCCTGCAACCGACCATGCATCATTGATGCCCCATATGGAAGGAAAGCAATCACATTGATACGAGTATAGTCGCGTCATTCCCCTCCGCCGCGCAGCGTTACCGCAGCGAAAACGAAGAATGCCCCGCAGCCTGTGCGATAGCTGCGGGGCGATGCAAGGTATCAGCGGAAGGAGGGAAGGAAGGGAGGTGTGGGAGGGAACCTTCCGTTGATGTGGCTACAGTATGCCTACCAGCCCTTAAACCATCCTGAAAGCCCCGTGACGCATCCGTAACGCACGGCGATTCGACCCTATGCGCTCGGCCGCGGACTCACTGGCACCATCCCACCACGCACACGAACCACAGCCGCACAGCCAACAACCTTCCAACGCATGAGACAATTGGCATATGTCCCGTAGCAAAATGTGCGAAAATATGAGGGTTGGAAACACCGCACGACAACCGTGCGGCTTTCGGGATTGGGGGTCCCCATGGCCAACACTCGCATTCGCATCACGCTTCTAGCGCTGGGCGCAGCGCTTGCGCTCGCATGCGCCTTGCTCCTGCCCGCATCCGCCTGGGCGGCAAGCACGTTCACGGTGAATTACGTCAATCCCGACGGGACGCCTCATTCCCCCACGGTTATAGACCCCACCAGCGTACTCGACGGCGACGCCGTTTCGGGAACGCCCCTTGCGGCAACGCGAACGACCTGGGGCGCCACGGACCAAACCACGTGGTACGTCGTGGAGGCCATGACGAGCATCGCCATTTCCGAGCGCATTGAAACCGCAGGTGACGTACGCCTGGTACTGCTCGATGGCAGCACGCTCACCGCACAAGACGGCATTGCCGTAAATGAAAACGCCAGCCTCACGATATACGGCCAGGGCAACGGAACGGGCAAGCTCGTCGCGAATTGCGACGTCGCACAAGGCGGCGCAGCCATTGGCAGCGACACAGGACACACGCCCGGCGCCATTTCCCTGCTAGGGGGCATGATTCATGCCAGCACGGGCGTTTCGGGCGGCGCGGCCATTGGCGGAGGATACGCATGCACGGGCAGCGCCGTAACCATCGCGCGTGGCACCGTGCTCGCCGAAACGGGTGCCCTGGGTGGCGCCGGCATAGGCGCAGGGGCAGGGTCCACCAGTGGCGGCACGCTGGTCATTACCGGCGGTAACGTGCAAGCTTCCACTAACGCGCAGGTCACCAACGGAGAGGCAAACGGCAACCTGGCCATTGCATCCCATGCTTACCCCACTTCAACCGATTACTACGCCACCAGCACGCGCTTCACGTATTACGACACCGCGGGATCGGGCACCTTCAATGGCGCCTACAGCACCTGGATCCCCGATTGCGCGGTCACCTTCGACAGCAACGGCGGGTCGGGCACCATGTCCACGCAGCCCTTTGCCGCAAACGTAGCGCGCAACCTGGCCCCCTGCGCCTTCACCTGCAGTGGCTATGCCTTTGCCGGCTGGAGCGATAGCCGCACCGCCACGCTACCCACCTACCTGGACGGCGCCAGCTTCTCCACCAGCACCGATACAACGCTCTATGCCGTCTGGAATCGCATCATCGATGAACCTACGCCCGTCCAGGGACTCGTCTACAACGGGCAATCGCAAATTGGCGTCACCACCGATACGCGCTACATCCTTTCCGGAGCCTCCGCCACGAACGCTGGCGAGCATACGGCCACGGCCACGCCATCCGCTGGCTACTGCTGGAGCGACGGAAGCACCGAGGCACGTGAGATCACCTGGTCAATCGCGCCTGCGCCTCTTACCGTGCTAGGAGCGCAGGCCACGGGGCGCGTATACGAAGAGGGAAATACCACGGTCGAAGTAACCGGCGGAACGCTCGATGGCGTCGTCGCAGGCGAAAGCGTTACACTTGGCGGCACGCCCACAGGGACGATGGCCAATGATTCCGCGGGAACCAACAAGCCCATCACCGTAAGCGGCTACGCGCTTGTGGGTGACAGCAGCATCTGCGCGAACTACGCGCTCCAGCAGCCCACCGACCTCGTCGTGAACATCGAGAAGGCACCCGTGGAATACACGGCCCCCATGACTGCGCCCGACCTGGTATACAACAGCACGAGCCAGGAGCTCGTCACCGCCGGCACCGTTACAGGGGGCACGATCACGTTCTACCTCAACGACGTCATCCAAGAAGAGGCTCCTCGGGGAATCGACGCCGGAAAATACAGCATCACCTGGATCATCACGAGCGATAGCAATCACACGACCGGCGCAAGCGGCGTCATCACTGGCTCCTTCGACGTTAACATTGCCCAGGCCACACCCACCTTCGCGCTCAATGGCACGTCCGACCGCACCTTCCCCCATGCATTCACCATCACGTACAGCGCCGAAGCCCAACCCACGGTATCGGTGAAGGGCGCAAAGTTCAATGCCTCGGTAGCCGACGGCGCGGTCACCATAACGCCACAAGAGACGGGCACCGCAACCGTCACGCTCGCCACCGCAAAGACCAAGAACTACGCAGCCAGCGTGCATGTGTTCACGCTCATCTCCACCGCAGGGGAAATTCAGGTCACCGTGAACGCGCCCGACCTCACGTATACCGGCAAGCCCCAAAGTCTAGGCAGCGTCTCGACCATCCCGGCCAACGCCACCGTGAAATACGGAACCACCGCCGATGAATGCACGCTTTCGAGTGCGCCTTCACGCACCGTAATTGGCACCTACACGACGTACTACACCGTAGAGGCGCCGTACTACACCACGAAAACGGGGTCATGGCAGACGACGATTAGCGCATCTGGCGATACGCCCGGGGATTCGCAGGCCATGTACCGCCTGTACAACCCCAATGGCGGTGAGCACTTCTACACGGCCAGCGCCGAGGAGCGCGACGGCCTGCGCAAGCTCGGGTGGAAGTACGAGGGCATCGGGTGGACGGCGCCCGCAACAAGTAACACGCCCGTGTACCGACTGTACAACCCCAACGGCGGCGACCACCACTACACCTCCAGCGCACAGGAGCGCGATTGGCTGCGGGGGCTCGGCTGGAAGTACGAGGGCATCGGGTGGTACTCCGACGACAACAAGACGACGCCGCTCTACCGCCTGTACAACCCGAACGCCAAGTCCGGGTCGCACCACTACACGACGAGTGCGAGCGAACGCGATGGGCTGCGCAAACTGGGCTGGCACTACGAGGGCATCGGCTGGTACGGGCTGTAGCTCTACCCCCTCGTTCTGTCCCGGGGCCGGCCCGCGTCCCCCTGCGGGGCACCGCTCCGCTGTTCGCTCGGTTTTTGCCCCTCAACGGGGCAAAAACCATCGCTCATGCGCTTCGCTGCTTCATGCTTTTACTTCGCGCTGCTCGGGGTTGTCGCGGATTTGCG
>JAILNP010000070.1:0-14222 GCA_024691475.1 Eggerthellaceae bacterium | reverse complement strand
CTCATCGAAGCAAACGACATGCAGATTGCAAGCGACGTTCTCAATCCACGTCAGGCAAAGGCCTGCCCTGGCCGCCCCTACGCGATTGCGCCTGCGCATATCGTTCCTGTGAGGAATCGCCCCGTGCATGGACGCGCCATTGTCGAGGGTCTATACCGTCATAGGTCCATTTCATGATTAGGAGTTTGTTCATGGCTGCAGTTCTCGAAGCGATTATGTTGGTATGCTTCGGCCTTTCCTGGCCCATCAATGCAATGAAATCCTGGAAGGCGCGCACCGCCGCAGGCACCTCGTGGATGTTCCTGGCGCTCATCACGCTCGGCTACGTTGCCGGCATTGCCGCCAAATTCGTCGGCGGCACCGTGAACTGGGTCCTTATCGTCTACTTCCTGAACCTGGGAGCGCTGGCAGCGAACTGGATCATCTTCGCGCGCAACAAGGCCCTCGACGCGCAGAAGACGCGGGCGTAAGCGAGCCACCGCCTGCTTGCGCGCCGGCATGCATTTGCCCATGTCGCGCGCTACGACTTGGAAACAAACCCCAAATAACGCCCATCACCCCCCAACCGCCCGCACGTATACTTCACTTGTGTGGGGGCATTCCTATCAATCACGTTACCGGCACGAAATGTGCTTCCTGCAACGACGACGGAATGGAGGGTTTATGAGACACAATCCGAAGTGGAAACGATCAACCGTTTCCGTCATCGCATCCGTAGCGATGACATTCTCGCTGGCTTTCGCACCAGGCGTCGCAAGCGCATTCGCCGCACCAAGCGGCGCGCAGGCCAGCGATGTACCCGCTTGGGCAATTGACGACGGGCAAGACGCATCGAGCGAACTTACCGCCCAAGCTTCGCTGCCAACCACGTACGACCTGCGTAGCGACGACCTCGTCACCTCCGTCAAACTGCAGAATCCCTGGCAAAACTGCTGGTCCTTCGGCGGCATCGCAGCCGCTGAAACCTCCATTCTCTCTTCGTACGGCTCAACCTACACGTCTTCGGGACTCGACCTTTCCGAAAAGCACCTCACCTGGTTCTCGCTGCATCCGGTAACGGAAGCCGTTGACTCGACCCAGGTGGGCGAAGGCTTGCACCTCTTCAGCGATGCCGACACCGCGGCATACGATGCGGGTGGTTTGCCCATTTACGTCACCACGCTCTTCTCCCAGGGCGTAGGCCCCCTGCCAGAATCGGCGTTCCCCTTCCGGGGTGCCGAAGGGATCGCCACGGATGAGTACTACACGGAACACCCCGATGTACTTGCCGCAGACACCAAGAGCCAGCTCGAGCTCCTTGCGGCATCCCTGGGAAAGACGTACGACGAATTCATGCAAGCCCAGTCGGCATCCACGGGCAAAACCGTAGATGAGCTGTTCGATTATTACGTAAACAGCATGCTCGAAAAGTCCAAGATAGATAGGACCTATTCGAGGTACGACGACTGGACCATCCCCGAAACCAATAGCGAGGGACAGTCCAACCGCCTCCTCACCTCGGGGTTCCTCTTGAAAAACGGCAACATCATGCCCGACTACTGGACCAATTACGAAACGAGGACAACGCTCAACGAATCGGCGCAGACCGCCATTAAGCAAGAGCTGCTGAACGGGCGCGGCGTCAGCCTCGTATACCACGCAGACCAGAGCGGAACCTACACCAAGAGCGATGGCGTGTACGGCTCGATGTACAACCAGTACACCTGCGACATCCTGAACCCCACCCATGCCGTATGCATCGTGGGCTGGGATGATTCCTACTCCAAAGACAATTTCAAGACCGCAGCACCCGGCGATGGCGCCTGGATCGTCAAGAACAGCTGGGGCTCAACCGCCGACGCCACAGCCGACGGATTCAACCGCAACGAATATGGCCTTTTGAATGACGAAGGCGAATACACGGGATACTTCTACCTGTCGTACTACGATAAGACGGTCATCCAAGCGGAGACGATGGAGTTCTCGACCAATCTCGCCTCTTCGGACGGCTTCTACAGCATGCAATATGACTACATGCCCGCCGTCAGGGGTTTCTACGATACGCCCGACTCTTCGAGCGTGGTGAGCTCCGCGAACGTGTTCGAGGAGGCCGATCCGACCGTGCTCAAGAGCGTGTCCACGCGCACCTCGCAGGAAAACATGCGCGTGACGTTTGCGGTATACCTGCTGAACGACAACGCGCAAAACCCCACTGATGGCGAGCTGGTCGCACGCACGTCGACCAACTTCCTATACGCCGGGTTCCATCGCATCGACCTGGACCAGACCGTCACCATCCCCGCCGACACCAAGTTCTCGGTCGTTGCCACGTCTTCCCGCCTGGACGACAGCGGTCAGCGCATCTACAACGCATCGGCAAACAAGGGCTTGTCGAAGCAGGCCGCCCAGGAACAGGGCGCGCCGGCTTGGAGCGAAGCCGTTGTAAACAAGGGCGAAAGCTACCTGTATGCCGACGGGGCATGGCAAGACTGGAGCGATTACCTGGAAGCGACTTCCGCCGAAATCGATGGCGCGCCCGTCGACAACTTCTCGATCAAGGCATATGCCGAAGCGGCCCCCGTTGCTACCACCGAGATGTACCGTCTGTACAATCCCAACGGCGGCGAGCACTTCTACACCGCCAGCGAATCTGAGCGCGACGGCCTCGTCGAGCTTGGGTGGCAGTACGAAGGCGTTGGCTGGACCGCGCCGATTTCCAGCACCGTACCCGTGTATCGCCTGTACAACCCCAATGGAGGCGACCACCACTACACGATGAGCGAAGAGGAAATGACCGGCCTCGTGAAGCTTGGATGGACCTACGAGGGCGTAGGCTGGTATAGCGACCCCGAAGAGGGAACGCCCCTATACCGCCAGTACAACCCCAATGCGACCTCAGGCTCCCACAACTACACCACCAGCAAGGAAGAGAACGATTCGCTCGTTGCCCTTGGCTGGCAGGCTGAAGGCATTGGCTGGTACGGATTGAAGACCACCTCGTAGTAGCACTGCATTCCGTTAGCAAGCGTTTAGCCAGACGAAATCCCCCGGCAGAGAGCCACATCCTGCCGGGGGATTATTGCGTTGCGACTCATTCACCACCACCAGCTGTGGACATCGCCGCATCTCAACCACAACCCCTAGATTGACAACAATTAGGAAACAATTGCTTTCATTTGTGAAATACCCTACATATTGTTGCCACAAAGAGCGTAATATTGCACATGTTGTGAGCTTTTCGTTTCACGGGCCGTCGGTAGCGGCCAAGCCGCCCAGCGCGGCGGCGGAATGGAGGGATTCATGGGGAATCATTCCAGCTTGAAACGTATGCCCACGGTAAACGCAGCACAAACGAACCCCATCCGTGCACATGCGAGGGACGGCGCATATGGCCTGGAATAGCACTCCGGGTTACGCCCGCACCAACATCTTCGCCACGTCGCGGTACGCCACCGTAGCAAACGTGCTCACCTTTTCCCGCATCGCGCTCAGCGTTGCACTTCTCACCCAAACGCCCCTTTCTCCCACATTTCTCGCACTGCTCGCAGCAGCGGGCATCACCGACATGATCGATGGCGCTATCGCGCGCGCCACTGGCTCGGAAACCGAATTCGGAGAAAAGCTCGACAGCATTGCCGACGTCGTTCTTGCCGCCATCTGCCTGGCAACCATCCTGCCCGCTGTCTCGCTTCCGCTCTGGCTGCTCATCTGGATTGCCGTAATCGCCGTCGAAAAGATTGCCAACCTGGCCGGCGGCCTGCTCATGTACCGACGCCTCATCGCGCCGCACACTACGGCAAACAAGATAGCGGGCGTCTTGGTGTTCCTGGTACCGTTCGTCATCCCCCTCTTCGGCGCGGTCATCCCCGCCATACCCGCCTGCATTGCGGCCACCTTCGCGGTAATTCAAGAAGGCCACTACATTCGGCTTGGGCTCGACTGGGGATAGACCGCCCACTTATCCAATCAGGATATATGCCACGATAAGGCATACCAGGAACGCCACGTTCAGCTTCAGAAACGGCACCATGAATTCGCGTGTGGTGGAACCGGGCACCAGGCGAAACGCACGCAGTGCGATCAGGCTCGCAAGCGAGGCAACGGGCGTGCCCAGCCCACCCAGGTCCACGCCCAGAAGCAGCGCATGCCAGTCTCCCGTGAAATGCGAGAGCAAGACCGCACTGGGCACGTTGCTGATTACCTGGCTAGCCAGCAGCGAGGTTGCAAAGGGCGCCTGACCCACCGCCCAGGTAAGGGCACCTTCAATAGCGGGAATGCGAGCCATGTTGCCCGAGAACACGAAGAAGCATACGAACGTCGCGAGCAGCGACCAGTCAACGCGCTTCAGCGTTGCGCGATCAAGCAGCGCCACGCAAAGCGCAACTACTGCGCACGCAATCTGCCAGGGAACAAGCCGCACGACCGCAAGCACGCCAAACACGAAGAGCGCCAGGTAGAACGCGCACCACGAGCGCTCGCTGGAGAACACGCGGCTGCGCGATGCAGGCCGGGTTGCGTCAGGCGCCTCGGCGGCAACGGGCGCACGTTTGCCCTCGCTCGCCGAGACAGCAACTGGCGCCTTCGGCCACGCCACGCAGCGCAGAGCGATGAGCACGAAGGACAAGGCGCAATACGGAGCGATGGCGCACGCGAACTCCCACGCGCTCACGTCGTACGTAAGGTAGATGAACAGGTTTTGCGGGTTGCCAAACGGCGTGACCATGCTGCCCAGGTTCGCGGCCACCGCCTGGGCGACCGCCACATGCGCGATGTCGCCGCGACGATCCGCCATGAGCAGCGTGGTCACCGTAAGAGGAACGAACGCGAGCAACGCCACGTCGTTGGTGACGAGCATCGACACGAAGAACGGCGCGAACACGAGCAGCGCGTACAGCTTACGCACGTTGGAGGCATGGGCGATAAGGCGACGCGCAATACGCGACAGCGCGCCATGCGCCACTAATCCAGCGACAGCCACCATCAGGCAGAAGAGCAATGCGATGACACGCACGTCGATCGAGGCGCCCAGCTCTTCCCACGACGGCATGGCAAACACGCTCGTAACGAGCGCAGCAACCGCAGCCACGCACAACATGGCGTGGTTATGTGCAAATGTGCGAATAGCGTTCAACATAGCCCGCTAGTATAGCGGAATAGAAACAACGAAGCGGGCGCCTCCACTCGGGGCGTCCTCCACGCACACCTTACCACTCATAGACTCCGCGGCATGCTTCACAATGGCAAGGCCCAGGCCCGTTCCGCCCGTTTCTCGCGAACGACTTGAATCCACGCGGAAGAAGCGCTCGAACACGCGCACCTTGTATTCATCGGGAATACCCGGACCCTCGTCGGAAACAACGAGCTTCGCAGCGCCCTCGCCTGCTGAAACGGCAACTTCGACCACCCCACCTGCGGGACTGAACTTGATGGCATTGTCGACGAGGTTGTACACCATCTGGTCAACCGTGAGGGCATTGCCCAAGACAACCGCGTCATCGTCCGCCTGGCAGCGAATCGAAAGGCCCTTGTTCTCCCCCGCGGGGGCAAGGCGGTCTACCACTCGCTGGCATGCCTCGGCCAGCGACACCTGCTCATCTGCGCTCGCGCGCTCTTCCAGGCGCGACAGCACGAGCACATCGTCGATGAGGGCGCGCATGGATTCCGATTCCCGCCGGATGATGCCCGAGAACGCAGGCACGTCGTCTTGCACCACCATGCCGCTTTCCATGAGCTCGGCATACCCACCAATGACCTGCAGGGGCGTCTTCATCTCATGGCTCACGTTTGCCGTGAACTCACGCCGCATGTCAACGGACCTCTCCAGTGCGACCCGCTGCTCTTCCACACTCTGCAGCAGGGGCTGAAGCTCGCTATACGCCTTGTTTTCCAGCGGACGGGAAAGGTCGATATCACGCAAGGGACCCACGATGGCGCTCGTTATCCAACGCGAAACAGCCAGGGAAAGCGCCAGCGCAATTATCATCGCAAATGCCAGCGGCATTGCCATCTCGCCAAAAAACGATGCGAGCGACGTGCGGTTTTCCGCCAATCGGATGACCGTCCCATCCTGCACGAGGGCCGCCGCATATACGGTGTCGGTGCCCATCGTCTCCGAGCTGCGCATCAGGCAGGCGCGCCCACTCTCTTTCGCACGCAACACTTCCTCGCGATCGGCATGATTCCCCATCGTCGAGGCATCGGCGTGGCTGTCATACAGCACCGTCCCGTCATCGGCAATGAGCGTAACGCGCGTATCGGCGAGCGCAAGCGACGACAAAACCGCAACGGGATCGCCTTCGCCCTGCTGGCTCTGAAGTACATCCACGCATTCCGATACCTGCTTCAGCAAGCGATCCTCGGCATCGGATTCGTACGCAAGATAGCTTGCCGTAGTCACCACCGCCGCAACGACGCACGCCACCGCCAACGAAAGGCAGAAGAACAGGCGGAACGTCTTGCCCGCAAGCGTATCGTGCGACACGTTGCTCATGCGGGCATCGCCTTCATGCGATAGCCCACTCCACGCACCGTCTGAACCAGATCGCCCGCACCGGGAGAAGCCTCGTTCAGCTTTCGGCGCAGCGTCTGCACGTGCGTGTCAACCGTGCGGGTTTCGCCCGCGAACGACACGTTCCACACCAGCTCCAGAAGCTGTCCGCGGCTGAGCGCATGCCCTCGCTCCCGCAGCAGCGCGCAGAGCAGATCGTATTCCTTCAACGTAAGGTCGAGTAGCACGCCATCGGCATAGGCCTCGTGCGCCGATTCGTCAACGACGATGCATCCGCATTGCATGCCGCCCGAAGCGGGCGACGGCTGCGAGGCAGTACGCGAGGCCATGCGAAGCAGGGCATTGCATCGGCTTACGAGTTCCATCATGCCGAAGGGCTTGGCCAGATAATCATCGGCGCCCGCATCCAGGCCCACCACCTTGTCGTATTCGGTGCCCTTGGCCGTGAGCATCATGATGGGAATGTCGCCCAGGCGCTCATCTGAACGCAATTGAGCAAGAAGTTCCAGACCATCGATGCCCGGAAGCATGATATCCAGAAGAATGAGACTAGGCGGTTCGCTGGCGCATGCCTCCAGGAAGTGCGTCGCCGAGGGGAAGCCGCGCGCCTCCAAGCCCGCCTGCCGCAGCGCGTACAAGGCGAGCTCGCGAATGTTCCTATCGTCTTCAACGTAATAGATCATATTTGCATTGTATCGAGATGGCGGCGCCGCGGCGTGGAGCGCAATGTCAAATTCTTGCAAAGCGCTGCCCGGCAGCCCCTCGCCCACCCGCCAACGGAGCGGAGCCAGCGGCTCTACGCCCACAGCAGGAACAGCTTCGTGAAGAGAAACGCGATTGCGCCGCAACCGGGGAACGTAAGCACCCAGGTCAGCACCATGCTGCCCGCCAAATTCCATTTCACACTGCGCACGCTCTTCTCGGCCCCTACGCCCATGATGGCCGTCGTCTTGGTGTGCGTGGTAGATACGGGCATGCCCGTGAAGGTGGCCAGGCCAATGCACACGCACGCCGACATGCATGCCGAAAAGCCCTGGTACTGCTCCATCTTGACCATGTCGAGGCCGACGCTCTTGATGATCTTGCGCCCGCCCACGGCCGTTCCCAGGCTCATGACCAGGCTCACGAGCACAATCATCCAGAGGGGAAACGCGCCCATGCTGGTGCTGCCCGTAACGCCCAGCACGACCGCAAGCATCGTGAGACTCAGGAACTTCTGCCCATCCTGCGCCCCATGAAGCATGGCCAAGCCCGCACCCGAGATAATCTGCGCCCACTTGAAGAAGACGTTCGCCTTCTTGCGAGAGACATTCGCGCAGAAGACCCTGATGGCACGCGCAATGAGCCAGCCAAGCCCAAACCCCAGGCACGTACTCACGACAAGTCCGTAGACGACCTTCATCCATTGAGCGAGATTGACGCCATCCATATTGCCCTGAAGGGCGATTGCGGCACCCGTGATGCCCGCGATGAGCGAATGGCTCTGGCTGGTGGGAATGCCAAATGCCCACGCTGCAACGCCCCACACGATGATCGCTACCATCGCGGCGGCCAGTGCAATGAGCGCCGCATGGCTATCACCTCCAAAGTCGACCATGCCGGAAATGGTGTCAGCCACAGCAGTACTCGCGAGGGTAATGAGCACAAGGCCTACGAAGTTGCAGATCGCAGCCATAATGATAGATGGCGTCGCTCCCATCGCACGCGTTCCAACCACCGTGGCAATGGCGTTCGGAGCGTCCGTCGCCCCATTCACGACCGTAGCACCCAAGCACAACAGGACTATGAGCCCCAACACGGGGTCCGCCGCCACTGCGCCCATCACTACATCCAAAGACATTCCCAAGCAACCTTTCTCGTCCGCCCCAGCACTTTTCATGCTAGGAACGCGAGGCAAGGCGCAGGCACGAGGCGTGTCAAATTTGCGCAAAGATAGGGCGTGCGTCCAAGCCCATGCGGGACGCAGCAAAAAGGGCTCGTGCCAGTCGGCACGAGCCCCTCCGTAGCTATGAAAGGTCGCCTACACGGCAGTGTAGCCGCCGTCGACGGCGATCATCTGACCGGTGACGTAACTGGCCTCTTCGGAGCCCAGGAAAATGGCGGCTGCATTCAGCTCGCCCGACTGACCGTAGCGCTGCATGGGCACCGTGCTCTTCGCGAAGTTCTGGAAGTACTCGGTGTCGAGCGTTTCGGTGGTGAGCTCGGTGTAGAAGTAGCCCGGGCAGATGGCGTTCACGGTAACGCCCTGCGGAGCAAGCTCTGCGGCAGCGCCGCGCGTGAAGTTCACCACAGCACCCTTGGAAGCGTGATAGGCAATGGTGGGGATGGCGGTATTGCCAACCAGACCGTAGATGGAAGCGATGTTAATAATGCGGCCATAGCCCTGCTTACCGGCTTCAATGTTCTTCACCATGTAGCCGCCAACCTTCTTGCACATCGTAAAGATGGAGGTGAGGTCCAGGTTCATCGTGAAATCCCAGTCGCCACGATCGAAGTCGACGAGCTTCGTGCCCGTGCCCTTCTCGCCGCCAGCAGAGTTCACCAGTACCTCGATATGGCCAAACTTCTCGTCAGCCGCCGCCACGGCAGCATCGATGGAAGCTTCGTCGGTAACGTCACAGGCAACAGGCAGTACCTCGACGCCGTACTTCTCGGAAAATTCCTTGGCGCTGGCCTCAAGACGCTCAACGCGACGAGCAAGAAGAACCAAGTTGGCACCCTGCTGCGCATAGCCTTCCGCCATCTGCTTGCCAAGACCGGAAGACGCGCCGGTAACCGCTACTACTTTGCCAGAAAAATCGAACATACATACCTCTTCTCTTCTACCGAACAAAGATGGTGGGTTCGACCTAACCCCAATCGAACCGTAGGTCGAGTATAGGCACCGAATTGGTCTCAAAGGAGTCTGGTTAACCTGCTGTTAACATTGGCGGAACGACGGGCGGCGAGCGTCGCAACCGCTCGGATGAGCGGCAAACGCCTCCACAATTCCTTAACGAACGCGCCGCAGACTCGGAAGGAGCGCCGCGAGCGAATACGTGTTTCCGTAGAGGCTCAGCCGCATGGTGCATGCAAACGCCACGAGCGCTCCGCCGACAACCCAGGGAATGCCCGCCACGCCCAGCAGCTCGGCTCCCAGCAAAGCTGCCGCAAGGGGGCAATTCGCCGCAGAAGCGAGCCCCGCCACAATGCCAACGACTGCGCCAAAGGAGGGATCGAGCCCCACCAGCGTTGCCACCCAGCATCCGCACGTGGTGCCGATGCACATCGTGGGCATGATCTCACCGCCCTTGAATCCATGAACGAGCAAGAAGGCCGTGAACAGGAGTTTTCCCAGGAAATAAGGGCTTGCGACCGAGCCTTGAAGCGCTGCGGCCACGTAGTTCATGCCCGTACCCGACAGGCTGGCGGCATCGGGCACCAGCAGCAGGAGCGCCGCAGCGAGCACGCCGCCTACGACGGGAGCCACCCAGATGGGGGCCACGTACTTCGCGATAAGCTGCTTGCCCCGGACCACCACAAAGCAAAACAGCGCACCCGCCGCCGCACACGCCACGACAACCAGGAAGAATTGCGGGGCCTGGGCGATTGCGGGCAGCACCACATTGCTCACGGGAACAAGACCCCGCACGCCAAGAGCCTGCGCGCAGGCCGACCCCGCAAGGGCAGCCAGAAGCACGCCAGCCAGATCACGAACACGACAGTCGAACCCCCGCATGAGCTCTATCGCAAGCACAGCCGAGGCGAGGGGCATGCCCAGAAGCACCGCTAGGGCAGCAGCCATGCCGCATGAGGCAAGGAACGTGAGATGCCGGGTTTTCACGTGAAACAGCCGACGAATCGCAGCGGCGGCAGACATGCTCATCTGCAGCGCGCCCGCTTCCTTCCCCACCGATCCGCCGCAGAGGATGGTCAGGCACGTGCCCAGGAAGATCATGGGAATGAGGGCTGGGGGAACTTCGTATTCGGCGCCTTCCTGCCCGTTGGCAGCGCGGGCCTGCGCGGTCGCTTGGCGCAGCGACTCGATAACGGAGCCCGTTGCCGTGCCGAACGGCACGCGCGCCAAGTCGTAATAGAGCACCGTGGCAAACCCTACCGCGGGAAGCAAGATGGCCACGTGGTCGACATGAGTGAACACCCAGAAGGCGGCGTCGACGGCCAGGGAAAATAGCAGGGCAAGCGCAGTGCATACGGCCACCGTAGCAACGAATGCCGCTATGTTCGCAACCGCCTCCCTACGCATGCTGGCCCCTCCGAATTCGTACGCTCTTCAATTAATGCACGAAGTTGCATCTTCTCGACGCTATATGCAATCACATGGCAAAGTGTACGCCCGAGCCATGCGATGCGCCAGAGAAACGAGAGGCAGTATCTTATCCAAATCGAGCCACGCGTGGATAAGATACTTGCAAGATGGCCAAGATAGGGTGAGCCAAAGCACGGAAATCCGCGCCGCGCAAAAAAGGAGCTGCGCGGTAACGCAGCTCCTAAGAGGTTGAACAGTTTTACAAACGGGGCGGTAGACGGCGAAGAAACCTTCGCCCTCGTTCACGCTACTTCTGCCTGTGGGGCACCTCGATATCGGTGAACTTGTCGGGGTCGCCTTGCTCGCCGATTTCGGTGGGATCCCCTTCGGCGGTGAAGTCGGCAATGCCCGCGGGCTCGTCGGTCTCAGACTCCACCAGGTCTTCCTCGCTTACAGCGGCGTAATCGTTATTGCGGAATACGCCCGCATCCAGCATGCCCGACATTTTGGCCATGCACGTGGTAACCACGGCGTCGCCCGTAACGTTAATGGCGGTACGGCCCATATCGAGCAGACGGTCGATGCCCATAATCATGGCAACGCCTTCAGCAGGCAAGCCAACGGACTCGAACACCATGGCCAACATAATGGTACCAACGCCAGGCACGCCCGCCGTGCCAATGGAGGCCGTAACGGCCGTTAAGACAACCGTGAGCAGCGCCGTGAACGAAAGGTCGATACCAAACGCCTGCGAAATGAAGATAACCGCGGCGCCCTGCATGATAGCCGTGCCGTCCATGTTGATGGTGGCGCCCAGCGGAATAGTGAACGACGCGACCTTCTCGTCGACGCCAATCTTCTTCTCGAGCGTTTCCATGTTCAGCGGAATAGTGGCATTGGAAGAGCTGGTCGAGAACGCGAACAGCATAACCGGCAGCATCTTGCGCAGGAAATGGAACGGGTTCAGGCGCGTGAACAGGAACAGGATGACCATGTACACGATGAGCAGCTGAACGAACAGGCCAAGGTACACCGTGCCGATGAACTTCACCATGGGCAGGATGCCCGTAAGGCCCAGATTCGCGAACGTGCGCGCAATCAGGCAGAAGATGCCCAGCGGGGCAACCTTCAGGACAAGGCCAATCATGTACATCATGACGGCGTTGAACTGCGTGAAGAAGCGATTGACCGTGGCGACCTTCTTGCCCAGGCGACCCAGGATGAAACCCAGGATGAGCGCGAAGAAGATGATCTGCAGCATGGCGCCGCTGTTCATGGCCGCAACAATGTTCGTGGGAACGATGTTGATGAGCATGTCGGCCATGGTCTGGTCGGTGGAAGTGGCCTTCGGCTCGACCTGCACGATGGAAGCCATGTCAAGGCCAACGCCCGGGCTGGTTAGCTGCGCAAGCAGAATGGCGATGACAACGGCCAGGGCCGTAGTGCACAGGTACATGAGGATGGTACCCAGGCCAACCTTGCCCAGCAGCTTCGGGTCACTCATGGAGGCAGCACCGCACACGATGGAGCAGAACACGAGCGGCACGACCAGCATCTGCATAAGGCGGATGAACCACTGGCCGCAGACGTAGAACACGCCCTCTATCATGTACGTATCAACTGGTGAACCCTCTGGAACTACAACGGAGCAGATAATGCCAACCGCAATGCCCGCTGCGAGTGAAATGAGAATCCACGTGGTGAGACTCATTGTCTTCTTCGGCTCACCGGTTTCGACTTTCGGACTCACAACAACCCCCTTCGTACCGTCTCCCTCTTTCGCGACACACGCTCTCACCCATGCATAGCGAAAACCGCCTAGCCGCCACAGAGCATACGCCGCATATGCGTCATTGTAATCCTAGGCGTGAACAAACCTCCATCCCTTGCTCACGCTAGACGTCGAGGCGTTGGCGCTCCACCAGCTCGGCGAAAAGGCCACCCTTCGCGACGAGCTCTTCGTAGGTACCGTCTTCCACAATGCAGCCGTCTTCCAGGTACAAGATACGGTCGCAGTTCTTGATGGTGGAAAGGCGATGCGCAATCACGATGCGCGTGCAATTCAGCTCGTCGAGCGCATTGGAAACTTGCTGCTGCGTGCGATTGTCCAGGGCGCTCGTGGCTTCGTCGAAAATGAGAACGTGGGGGCGGGGCGCCACGGCGCGCGCAATCATGAGGCGCTGCTTCTGACCACCCGAAATGCCGCCCGACCCTTCCGAGATCATGGTGCTCATGCCCCGGGGCATGGCGCGAATGTCGTCAGCGATATCGGCGATTTCCGCCGCGCGCCAAGCATCCTCCACGGAAAGCTGCGGCGCTGAAATGGTGATGTTCGAGTAGATATCGCCCGAAAACAGCATGCCATCTTGGGTAACCGTACCAATGCGACGACGCAGGGAACGCAAATCCAAATTCGCCATGTCCCTGCCATCGTAGTAGATGGCGCCCTTTTCCGGCGTTTCAAAACCCAGCAGCAAGCGCACGAGCGTGGACTTGCCACACCCCGACTTACCCACGATTGCCAGGTACTCGCCCGGGCGGATGCGCAGATTGAGCCCCTTCGCCATGTAGGGCGACTGCTCGTTGTAGCGGAAGTAGACGTCATTCAACTCGATGCGACCCGAAAGCCTGGTAAGGATTTCCTTGCCCTGAGACACCTCGGGTTCGGCGCGCAAGATGGGCTCGACCATTTCCAAGTACGGACGAATCTGCGCGGACGCGCGCACGACCTCGGACAGCGACGCAAAGGCAGCCATAACCATGCCATACGCCGCAAAGAAGGCAACGTAGTCGGACGGGCTCATGCCTGAAACCACCGCGAGGTAATACAGCACGATGGCGCCAGCAAGCGAAACGGCCGAAGTAATGGCCCCGCTCAGCTTCAGGAACATCGGCGGATTGTACTCCAGTTCGGCGCTCTTCGTATAAGCACGAGCCCACTGGGCAAACGCGCGCTTTTCGGCACCGGCAAGCTTGATCTTCTGCACGCCATTGATGAGCGCGAAGCTCTTGCCGTTTTCCTTGGCAGAGTATTTCATCTGCTGACGCGTAACGCGCATCTGAACGAGCGACGTGGCAAGGTTCACCGCAACCGTAACCACGATGATCAGAACGGCGGGCAGCATGAGCGCAGGAGCAAACTGCCCAATCTGCACGACATACAGCAACGAGAACAAAGCCGTTACGCCCAGCGAAACAACGTTCGTAATAAGCAGGTCTACCAGGCTATTCGCGGCCGAGCATCTACTCGCCAACTCGCCCGCGCTGTACTTGCGGAAAAACGCAGTGGGCAAGCTAAGCACGCGCATCATGACCGCCGCCGAAACGGACGTTGCCACCTTCGTACGTATGCGCGCTATGGCAACGTCACGCGTTGCCGATATGAGCTGCTGGGAAAGAGCGGCGCACAGCAGGAACGCAGCGGACGACCAGAGAATGGGATAGCTTCGCGTATCCACCACGAAACCCGTAAGCATCTTCGCGATGATG
>JAILNP010000048.1:0-12027 GCA_024691475.1 Eggerthellaceae bacterium | reverse complement strand
TGTTGCCCAGCGACAGGCGGCGGAATACCTCGTTGGACGTGTTGGGCATAAACGGCGCCATGAACAGGGCGATGATGCGGCACGCCTCGAGAGCGTTGTAAATGACGGCAGCCAGATCGTCGGCCTTGGCCGGATCCTTCGCCAGATTCCACGGAGCGGAATCCTCGACGTAGTGGTTCACCAGGCCGGCCAGTTCCTGAACGGCAGCGGCAGCGCCCGTGAAGTCCACCTGCTCCATGCAGGCGTTGTAGCGCTCATACAGGCCATCGGCCACCTCGCGCAGCGGGTTTTCGGCAGCAGACGCGGGAGCGGCGGGTACCTTGCCCTCGAAGTACTTGCCCGTCATGTTGAACACACGCGAGCACAGGTTGCCCCAGGTATTGGCCAGATCGGCATTGTAGACCTGAACCATGCGCTCCATGGAGATGTTGCCGTCGTGGCCGAACTGCACGTCGCTCATGAAGTAATAGCGGTACGCATCGACGCCAAATACCTTCACCAGGTCCTTCGGCATAACGCCGTTGCCCTTGCTCTTGCTCATCTTCTCGCCCTTGGTAAGCAGGAAGCCATGGCCGAACACATGCTCGGGAAGCGGCCAACCGGCAGCGATGAGCATAGCGGGCCAGATGACGCAATGGAAGCGCGTGATGTCCTTGCCCACGAAGTGGTACTGGAAGGGCCAGCGGCTATTGAACTCACCTGCGCGATCGGGATCGGCAAAGCCCAGACCCGTGGGGTACGCCAGCAGGGCGTCGGCCCATACGTAGGCCACATGGCCCTCGTCGAACGGCAGCGGAACGCCCCAGTCGAACGTGGAGCGGGAAATGGAGAGGTCCTTCAGGCCGCCTTCCACGAACTTCACGATTTCGTTGCGACGCGTCTGCGGCAGGATGAAATCGGGATGCTCCTCGTAGAACTTCAGCAGCGGCTCCTGCATTTCGGAAAGCTTGAAGAACCAGTTCTCCTCGCCACTGGCCGTCTGCACGGGACGATGGCAATCGGGGCAGACGTACACGCCGTCTTCGTTCTTCTCCAGATCGCTTTCCGCGTAGTAGGTTTCCTCGTGTACGCAGTACCAGCCCTCGTAGCTGCCCTTGTACAGCCAGCCAGCCTCGTACAGATCATTCCAGAACTTCTGAACGGTGCGCGTCTGGCGGTCCTGCGTGGTGCGCACGAAATCGGTGTAGCTAATGTCGAGCAGGTCCCACGTGTCGCGGAAAGCGGGTTCCATGCTGTCGCACCAAGCCTGGGGCGTCATGCCCTTGCCCTCTGCGGTATCGGCCACCTTCTGGCCATGCTCGTCCATGCCCGTGACGAACGCGACATCGTAGCCATCCATGCGCTTGTAGCGGGAAAGCGTGTCGGCGCCGACGGTGGTGTAAGCCGTGCCCAGATGAGGGGCGGCGTTCACGTAGTAAATTGGCGTGGTAATGCTGAAAGTGCCTTTCGACATGGGTGCTCTCTTTCGACTAACCCTTAGACCCGCCAAGCGGGCGTATTCTTTTCTGCAAGTAAACGAGTATAGCGGCAATTGGGCCGCGCCGAGCACAAACCTAGATTTTCTGCATGTTGGCAAGCGTGTTGCTGTACCACCACTCGTAGTTGGGCGGGCAGTACTTCTGCGCATGCGAGACGGTGATGGTGTAGCCATACGAACGGGCCAAATAGGCAACATGTTGACGAGCGCCATCCTCCCAGGAGCTGAACGTGCGATAGCCACCCTTACCATCCGTCCAGCCCCAGGCGTTATAGCCGCCGGGGATATGCACGCCGTTGCTGCTTTCCGTGTTGGTAATGGCAGGCGACCAGCGTGGATCCACGCCATACTGCCATGCCGCCTCGGCAAAGGCCCGGCCCGTGCCCGCCATGGGAGTGCCAGCCAGATACGCGTCGATGCGCTGCGTCCAGGTTTCCACAAACGCATCACGCCCCACCGACCAATCGACGCTGTTGTCGATGACGCCCGCACCTGCCAGCTTGGACGCCTCTTCCTGGGCTGCCTTCGCGGCACGATTCTGCGCTTCCTCACGCGCTGCCTCAGCTGCGGAAAGCGCGTCCGCAGCATCCTTCTGGCGTTGGTCGGCTTCCGCCTTCTGGCGCGAAAGCTCGGCTTCGGTTTCCTCGTACGTGGCCTTCAACTGAGAATAATGCTCGATGAGGTTGTAATTGTGCCGTTCGATGCTGTCGAGGTATTCCCAATTGTCGATGAAGGTCCCAATGTCCTCGGCATTCACGAGCAGATCCACGAGGCCATATCCGTTGCGGCGCATCTTGTACATGAGGCGCATAGCCGCAGCGCTATCGTCTTTCTGAGCATCGAGCTCGCGACGCACCTGCGAAAGTATTTTCTGATTCTCGTCGATTTGACCCTGCAGGGCCTCGACGGCAGCCGTAGCCTCGTCGTACGCAGCCGACGTCTGCTCTACCTGCTTTTGGAGCTCGGTCATTTCAGATTCGGAAACGGGCGCAGCCGTCTCGTACCAATCGGAATCAGCCCATGCCAGGCCAGGTGCAAGAGAGCACAATGCAACAAGGGATAGAGCAACTATGCACCCCATCCCCCACTTCATGACTAGATTTGATTCATCTGCGCCAACACGTTGTTGTACCAACCCGTCGAATTCGGTGGGCAATACTTCTGGGCCGCGCTATACGTGAGCGTGCTGCCATAAATGCGGGCAAGCCCCGAAACATGGGCCCGAATGGCCTCATCCCAGCTACCCCAGCTGGAAGAACCCCATCCCCAAGCATTATACGACCTGAAGCAATACGCGCCACAGGAGCTTTCCACGTACGAAATGGCCGGCGACCAACGCGGATCGACGCCATAATCCCATGCAGCCTCGGCAAACACCGTCCCCTGACCTGCCAGGGGCGTACCAGAAAGATATGCGTCGATACGGCCAGCCCACTGGTTCACGAACGACGTTTTGTCGGCAGACCAATCCACCGAACCCGAAGAAACGGAACCGCTCACGTTTCCCGAAGTATCCTGGCTAGAGGTGTCGACGGCGGGGTTCTGCGCGTCAACGCCCGCTTCGTTCGAAGCCTCGCTCGACGCGGACTCCGCTGCTGCAGCTGCGGCAGCAGCCTCGGCAGCCTGCTGAGCGGCAATGGCTTCGGCCTTTTCCTGAGCCTCCTGGCGAGCCGACTGGGCCTGAGAAAGCGCACGCTCAGCACGGGCGGCTTCGCTTTCGGCCTGTTCGGTCTGCTCCTCCAGCTCGGCCTGGGTGGTTTCAAGCTCTTCCTTCATGGAAGTGAGCTTGGCCAATTCGTTGGCATTATGGTCGTGTAGGCAATCGAGATAATCGATATTGCGAATGAATTCCGAGAAATCCTCGCTAGAGAGGATCATCTCGATAAGTCCGCCACTCTCCTGCTGCAGGATGTACAGCACGCGAAAGGCATCGGCGCTGCGCTCTTCCTGTTCGGGAAGCTGCTCATTGATCTCGTCGATGCGCTGCTGGTTCTGCTCCATCTGCGCCTGAAGGTCCTCGAGCTTCTGAATGGCGTTGTTGTATTCGTTGGCCGAAGACTCGACCTGCTTCTGCAGGTTCGAAAGGTTCTCGGCAGACGTATCCACGTCCGAAGTGGCGGTATCGTCGGCGAAAGCGGTAGACGGCGTGGTGCCGGCTACGAGCGCGCATGAAACGAGAATGGAAAACGCGACGCGAGAGGCGGACTGGCCCGCATGCGCCGCCCGGCTGCGGCCGAACGAGAAACGCGAGGACACGCGATGGGCCGCTGACGCGGCCATACGCGCACTCGCGCATGGTTTGTCGTGCGTTTCTGGTGTCATGTACCATGCCTTTCCGTGGCGGCGTCGTGCCACCACCTGCTCCACGGTAGAACGCAAAGCTCGGCCCATTATACCGAAGCGCATTTCACGGCCCCAATCAACGAATTGGAACCAAGGCGCCCCCGCGGGGCCAATGAGGCAAGATTCATCACCTCACCTGGTAAAACGCCCATGAAGGATGTATGTACTGCTTATGAATGCCATATGCTCGATATCATAACGGCCTCCCAATGAGCAGGCATACAAAGCGCATTGAATCGCCTAGCCCACAAGCAGCCCGAAAGCGCCAGACGGAAACGCCCGTCAGGTGAACGTAGGTTACCAAAACCAAACAAACAGTTAACGGACCCTAGAGAGCAACGCGGGGCCCCAAACATACAATGAACAGGCAAAGCTAGCCGTGAAGAAGGGGTTTCCACGACGGACGCGGCAGAATGAATGCCCGTCTTCGCCCCGGCTCACCCAAGAGGAAGGAAGAGGGATGGACTTCAAAGACCTCAGCCCGGAGCTGCGTGATAAGGCGAAGGCGTGCAAGAACCCCGAAGAGCTGCTGAAGCTAGCCAAGGAAGAAGGCTACGAGCTCTCCGATGACGACCTCGACGGCATTTCGGGCGGCTGGTCGTGCGACTCCTTTGGCGAGCGCAGCGACTGCCATCTGAATCAATGGTACGAATAATCGCCTGATACGAGCAAATCCGCATCATCTAGAACGCGCCGGCAGAGCTCTACTGCCGGCGCGTTCGTCTTTAGCCGTCCAAAGACGAACGCAATTCCCCCTCGGGCGCCATTACGCCTTCAGCTTGTCTCGCGCCGTGCGCCAATCGGGCAGGAATCCATCCATAAGCTCGTGGAACCGCGGGCCGTGGCTCGGCTCGAGCAGATGACACAGCTCGTGCACCACCACGTATTCAAGGCACTCGGGAGGGTACAGCGCCAAGCGCACGTTGATGCAGACGCGCCCCGTAGAGGGCTGGCAACTTCCCCACCTGCTTTTCATGTTGCGATACGCGAGCTTCTTTACGCGAACGCCCATAATCGGCTCCCACCGGGCCACGAGCTGGGGCACGAACGCGCTCACCACCGCACGCCACTCACGCACCTCTTCGGGCGTCGCCAACGCCGCAGTGGTTTGCGGAGACGTACGCAGCGCCTCCTGCTGCTGCACGATCCAGGAACGCTTGGAGCGTATGAACTGCTCCACATGGGAAAACGGCATATGCACCGGAACGCTTGCCTGCACGTGGCCATCGGGCGGCATCACGCGAATGCGCAGCGATTTCACGCGCTTGCGGACGACGCGGACTTCGAACTCGTCCACGAATCGCAGGGTATCCTCTATCACGCACCCGCCTCCAAAACGATGGCGTATGCTTCGTTGCGCTTCAGGCCATACTCGCTCTGCAGGGCCTTCGTGATGTCCTTTCGCGTGTGCGTGCCTTCGGCAAGCAGCTCGGCAGCCCGGCTCGCCGCATCCTGCGCCGCATTGGCATGGGCATCCGCACGCTCCTCGTCGTTGGGGGCATCGATGACGATGACGCACTCTCCGCGCATCTCTCCCACTTCCGTACGACGCAAAATTTCCTGCGCCACCTGGGGCGCGATGTCGACGAGCACCTCTTCATGGGCTTTCGTGAGCTCGCGGCACAGGGCAACGCGGCGATGCGGGAAGGCATGTGCGATGGCCTGCAGCGCCTCACCCGCGCGACGGGGACTTTCGTAGAACAGCAGCACCGCGTCAAGGGCGGCAAGACCCTGGAGCACGCGTTCGCGCTCGCCTTCCTTACGCGGGAAGAACCCGCCGAAGTAGAAACGCGGGCACGTAAAGCCGCTGGCCACATAGGCCGTGGCAACCGCAGTGCCGCCAGGAAGCACCTCTACGGGTGCGCCAGCCTCACGAGCGGCGGCGATAAGACGCTGACCAGGGTCGGAAACCCCGGGCATGCCCGCATCGCTGCAATACGCAACCGTCTCGCCCGCCAGGACGCGCTCGACCACTTCGCCAGCACGCGCCTGGATACTCGCCTCGTCGCAGCGCTGCACGCTCGTGTGAATGTCGAAGAGGGAAAGCAGCTTGCCCGTAACGCGCGTATCTTCCGCATACACCACCGAGGCGGCGCGCAGCGCATCGAGGGACCGCTGCGTCATGTCACCAAGATTGCCCAACGGCGTGGGACAAATGTAGAGAACGCCCGACATGCGCCAACCCCTTCAATCGTTCTTCGTAGTGGCTAGCAGCATACACCATGGCGCACGCACACCGCCCGCAACGATAGCGAGATCGCACCACGCGCACATGAACATGGCGCGATAAGCCTAAACGCACCGAGAGCCCACTCACGAAGAGCGGGCTCTCTTGAAGGGAGGGATATGGTTGAGCGTAATGGGAGGGAGATTATTCGCTCAGCCACTTCATGTTGTCGGCGACGGTTTCGCCACCGGCGCGATACTCATGGCAGTTGTTGCAGCTCATGGCATTACCGCCAAGCTGAGTGTCGGTGTAATCGGTGCTGGAGCCATGGATCGGATTGTACTTGTCCCACAGGCCCAACGCCTCGGCTTCGGTACGGGCATCCTCGCCCACGGCATTGCCCTCGCCATAGGCAAACAGATCGGGGGCGTTGCCATCCACGATGGGAGCCTCACCGATGGTGCCGTTCACGGCGCTTTCCGCAGCCACGAAGCCAAACGTGATGGCACGGCCAATGGACGTACCGGGAATATGACGCGGATAGTTGCCCGCAAAGAAGCTACCAGATGCGTTACCGCAGGCGAACAGGCCCGGAATGGGAGCATCGTTGACATCGAGCACGCTGCAGTTGCCATCGATGCACAGGCCGCCCGTGGTGGCCAGAACGTTGCTGTTCGTGGTAAAGGCATAGAGCTTGCCACCGGTAAACGGAGCCGTCTGCGTAAGATCGCGATCGAAGTCCTCGTCACGGCCGTTCGCGAAGAAACCGACATAACGCTCGAGCGTGGCCTTCAGGCCCTCGGGGTCGATACCGCACGCCTTGGCCAATTCCTCGGCCGTGTCGGCCTCGTACAGCCATCCCTTGCTCTTGAATTCCTCGAAGCCGCCGTTTTCCAGGCCCTCGCTCATGCCATCGTCGAAGATGTACCAGCAGTTCTTGCCATACGCAGGCTGCGCGTTCTGAGCATTGGAAACCACCTGGAACGGACCATCTTCGCGCACGAAGCGCTGGCCGCGGCCATTCACCAAAATACCCAGGTAGACGGCATTCCACGTGCGGAAGTCAGCGAAGCTGGAAGGAGTGCCCCAGCGGAAGTTCATAACGGGATGTGGAATGGGGTCCATCTGAGCGCCCACGGCAAGGCCCATCATATGGCCATCGCCCGTGGTGCCCCAGCAGGGATTCCACCAGCTGGAGTTCGCGTAATCCTCGGGGCGCGTCCAGGCTTCCATCATCTCGGGATTTGCATCGTAGCCGCCCGTTGCCAGGATGACGCCCTGAGAGGCATTCGCGCGGAAGTAGCCGTTGTCATCACGTGCGATAACGCCCGTTACGCGACCATCGCTATCGCGCTCGAGCTGCACGGCGGGCGTGCTGAAGCGCATGTCGATGTTGTTGGGATACGCATTCTTGGCAATGTCCTGCATTTCCAGGCATACGTAGATGCCGGAAAGGCCACTGCGCACGGAAGCGCTCTGAGGCAGCGCAGGGCTATCGTAGAAGCCCAGCTCACTGGGAATGAACTGCGTCATAGCCGGGAATCCGTTCGTAGCCGGCGCCTCAGCGACCGGGGTGATAACGAAGCCATTGGCGCCCTTGTTCAGCATTTCCTGCCAGAAGTCGGTAGCCTCGCCGGAGCGCTCCACGTAGGTACGCGGGGCGTCGGGGCGAATGCGGTAATACGCCGAACGATAGATTTCGTCGAGCAGCACGGCGCGATCGATCTGCGTGCCAGCTTCCTTCTGCACCTTGGCATCCACGGCGCCAAAGCACTCGAAGCAACCGCGACCGCGCGTCATCTTTTCCAGCAACAGGACCTTTGCGCCCATGTCGGCCGCCTTCAGGGCGGCAATGAGGCCGCCTACGCCAGCGCCCACGACAACGACGTCGAAGTTCTCGTCGCGCTTGATGGCGCTTGCGTCCACATTGGACTCGAACGCAACCGGGCCACGGGGGCCAGGGCAGGTTGCCTTGCGCGCGGGCATGAGGTTCACGCCGTCGGAATAGATGTTCTGGTAATCGCCTGCGGCGCTACCCGAGGCAGTCGAGGCAGCCTTTTCCGCCGACTTGCTCTTCGCCGCGCCACCCGAGCACCCGGTGATGGCAGCAGCACCCATGGCCATGGCGCCCAGCGCCGCAGCGCCAACGAAGTTCCTACGGCTTACGTTTCTCTCTGACATATGGGATCCCCCTCCTTGTTTCTTTTTACGGTTCCCAAAGAAGTATACGATGTATACTTCACGCAGAGTGTACACTGTATACAACGAAAATGCAATACAATCCCTCTTGCACAGCATCACCCCAGGAAAGGGTTTGTTTTGAAATCCTCCCCGCAGACACAGCAACTGAGCCGAGAGCGCATTGCCAAGACCGCGCTGAATCTCGCCGATTACATTGGCATCGAGAACGTATCGATGCGAAAGCTCGCAGCCGAGCTGAACGTAACGGCCATGGCGCTCTACCGATACTATGGCTCTATCGACGAAATCCAAATCGCCGCGCTCGCGCTGGCATTCACCGAAGTGGACACGCACCCCATTCCCGGAGAGCGATGGGACGACACCATCCGCCGCACCACCTCGTCCATACGCGAAATCTATCTCCGCCACGTTACGGCGCACCTCTTTGCCGTGGAAGCAGGAGGCGCAAGCCCCGGTGTGGAAGAGCATACCCAGCGCATATACAAGCTCCACGAGGACCAGGGCATTCCCGCCCCCATCCTGCGCAAGGCGTGGCGCATCATCGACGCCTACTTGGGCGGGTTCATCTTGGGAGAAACCGACGAGGTGCAGCATCGCAGCAAGCTCCCCCACGAAGAAACAGCCGAAACGTGGAGGGAAACCGCCGCAGGGGCCTATTCCGAGGAAACGTTTCACGACGGCATCGAAATCATCATTGCGGGCATTCGCGCCATGGCCGAACCCGACCCCTGCGATTGGCACACGCCGGAAGACCCACGGTAACGACAGCGAGCACGCGTACGCGCAGGACCGAGTGTCCTTCCATTAGGCAACGCACCATCCCTTTCCCATAAGGGCATGCCATAATAGTCTCATGGAACGAAGCAGAAAACATACGCCCGCACCCGACCACATTTCCGTGCGCGGGGCGCGCGTGCACAACCTGAAGAACATCAACGTGGACATTCCCCTGGGATGCTCTGTTGGCATCGCAGGTGTCTCCGGCAGCGGAAAGTCGTCGCTCGCCCTGGGCGTGCTCTACGCCGAAGGGTCGCGCCGCTACCTCGACGCCCTTTCCACCTACACGCGGCGTCGCATATCCCAAAAGACGCACGCAGCCGTTGACGAAGTTCGCCACGTTCCCGCAGCGCTGGCGCTCCGCCAGCGTCCGGGCATCCCCGACGTGCGCTCCACCTTCGGCACGTCCACCGAATTGCTGAACTACCTGCGCCTGGCATTCTCGCGCCTGGGCAGCCACGTATGCCCCAACGGGCATGTCACGCCGCCCTCGCTCAACGTTGCGCTCGAGCAGCCAATCACGTGCCCCACCTGCGGCGTAGAGTTCTACGGTCCTGGAGCAGAAGACCTTGCATTCAATTCCACGGGCGCCTGTCCCACCTGTTCGGGAACGGGCGTCGTGCGCACCGTGGACGTATCCACGCTCGTACCCGACGAGACGAAGACGATCGACGAAGGCGCAGTGGTCGTCTGGGGCAGCCTCATGTGGTCGCTCATGAAGGACGTCTGCCGCGAAATGGGCGTGCGCACCGACGTGCCCTTCTGCGAGCTCACCGAGGAAGAGCGCGACATCGTGTATCACGGGCCGGCGGAGAAAAAGCACCTGCTGTACTACAACGAGAAAACAGGCACCGCAGGCGAGATGGACTTCACGTACTTCAACGCCATATACACCGTGGAAAACGCCCTCTCGAAGGTGAAGGACGAAAAGGGACTGAAGCGCGTGGCGAAGTTCCTTACCGAGGGCCCCTGCCCCGACTGCAAGGGCACGCGCCTTTCCGCCGCAGCGCGCGCCCCGAAGCTCTGCGGTCTGGGCCTAGACGAGGCAACCGCCCTTACGCTCGACGAGCTTTCCGTTTGGATAGCCACCATACCAGCGGCAATGCCCCAGGATATGCGACCCATGGCCGAATCCATCCTGTCCGGCATGAGCGAGCCCATCGAGCGCCTTGGGCAATTGGGGCTGGGCTACGTTGCCCTCGACCGCGCCTCTGCCACGCTTTCCACGGGCGAACGCCAGCGCGTGCAGCTTACGCGCGCCGTGCGCAACCGCACCAACGGCGTGCTCTACGTGCTCGACGAGCCCTCCATCGGGCTGCATCCCTCCAACGTAGAAGGCCTGCTCGGCGTGGTAGACGACCTCATCGCCGACGGGAACTCCGTCATCCTCGTCGACCATGACGTACGCGTGCTGCGCGAGTGCGATCGCCTCATCGAGATTGGACCCGAATCGGGCGCCAAGGGAGGAAACGTCATCGCCCAGGGCACGGTGGACGAAGTCGCCGCTGCGCCTGCTTCCCGCATTGGCGCATTCCTGGCAGGCACACGCGAAGTTAGGCGCAATACAGCCCCCTCCTACGCCGACGTCTTCGAGCACGGAGCAATTCACCTGGAAACGAGCGCCATCCATACCGTGAAGCCGCTTTCTGTTGACTTCCCCATGGGACGCCTTACCGCCATAACGGGCGTTTCGGGATCGGGCAAAACGACACTCGTTCTGGAAAGCCTCGTTCCCGCCCTAAAGGCACTCATCGATGGCGCGAAGATGCCATCCCATGTGCTCGATATCACCGCAGAGGGCATTAGACGGGCGAACCTCATCGACGCCACGCCCATCGGCGTAAACATACGCTCCACCGTGGGAACGTATTCCGGGGTACATGACACGCTTCGACGCGCCTACGCCGCTACGCCCGCAGCGAAGGCGCGCGGCCTGAAGGCGGGCGCCTTCTCGTACAACACGGGCGCGCTTCGCTGCCCCACCTGCGACGGAACGGGAACGATTTCGCTTGACGTGCAATTCCTGCCTGACGTGGACATTCAATGCCCCGATTGCCGGGGCAGTCGCTATGCCCCGGCAGCCAGGGAAATCCCCTTAAGCGAACAGGGCGGCCCCAGTCTCCCCGACCTCATGGCGCTTTCCGTTGACGAAGCCATCGAGGTGCTCTCCGGCATGCCCGGCGTAAAGAAGGCGCTGCAGAAACTGCAGGTGCTTCACGACCTGGGCCTGGGATACCTCACCATCGGCGAATCGACGCCCGCGCTCTCGGGCGGCGAAGCGCAGCGCCTGAAGCTTGCAAGCGAGATGGGCAAAACCCAGTCGGATGCGCTCTTCGTGTTCGACGAGCCCACCATCGGCCTGCATCCCCTGGACATCGAGGTGCTGCTCGACGTGCTGCAGCAGCTACTCGGCGCGGGCGCCACGGTCGTGGTGATCGAGCACGACCTGGACATCATCGCCAACGCTGACTACGTCATAGACCTGGGCCCGGGCGGAGGCGACGCGGGCGGTACCATCGTGGCCACGGGCACGCCTGAGCAGATCGCCAACACGCCCGAAAGCATCACGGGCAGATACCTCTATAAGAACATGCAAGGTGGAATCATGCGCAGAAGCGATAGAGAGATCACAAGCGAATCCGACGTGCGGGACGTCCTCGATGAGGCGCGCATCATGCACCTGGGGCTCTTCGACGACGCGTACCCCTACGTCGTGCCCCTGCATTATGGATACGAATATGCAGATGGAAAGCTTACGCTCTACGCGCACAGCGCACGAGCGGGGCACAAGCTCGACCTTATCAAGAGGAACCCCCATGTAGGCGTGGCAATCGATTCCGACCATGGCATCATTTCAGGTGGGGACGTACCCTGCAAATACGGGTCGGCATACGCATCGCTCATAGGGCGCGGCGTTGCCGAAATCGTAGCCGACCCCGCAGAGAAGGCCCACGCCATCGATCTGCTCATGAAGCACCAGACGGGGCGCGACTTCGCCATAGACGAACGCATGGCCGCAACCGTCGCAATCATCAAGGTCACCGTGCACGCGTTTACCGCA
>JAILNP010000024.1:0-21594 GCA_024691475.1 Eggerthellaceae bacterium | reverse complement strand
ATATACGCCTATGGGGCCAAGTGCGGTCTGGTGAAGCTATAGGCAACAACATGAAGGCCCAGCGGGAGGAGCTGGGCCTTCATTAAAGGGGGAGGGAGCGGTATTGTCCTAGATTTCGAAGTCTTCGTCCCACGTGCCAAGCATGTGCTTCACGCACAGCATGCCACCGGTAACGGCATTGAGCTTATTGCTGCCGAACGACTTCCACAGGTAATGCGTGCTGCAAAGACCCGAACGGATGTTACCAGCCGCATACAGGCCCTCGATGGGTTCGCGATCATCGTCGAGCACCTGGCCGTAGCGATTGGTGTTAACGCCGCCGTCGGTCCACTGCTTGAGGACCTCGCGATGCATACAGTAGAACGGAGGTTCCGTGACCGAGGTCTTCGAAAGGAACTCCGCGGGAATACCGAAGTCGATATCGCTTCCGCCAGCACACACCTCGTTATAACGAGCAACGGTTTCGAGGAAGCGTTTCTTGTTCGTGAAGCCAACCTTGTCAGCAAGCTCTTCGAGCGTATTGGCGGAATAGATAACGCCACGAGAGACGCAGTCGTTAAAAATTGCGATTTCGCTCTCATCGCCATCGAGAATCTGACCGAACTTGCTATCGCAAATCTGATAGCCCGTATGACCCGGCTGCTTCACATCCGCGAGGCACATGGGGCTGGTGGAATACCACTCATGCGTAGCCAGCGTCTCGTTCGTGTAGCGTTCACCGGCAATGTTTACGCGAAGCCACGGCTTCGTGCCCCATCGGGAAGGAGAGTTCTCAACAAACTCGAAGTCATGGGGCCAGCACAGACCAATGTCGAACGGACCCGTGTCCTTGCCGGCGCCAATCCACCAAGCCATCTTCTGGCCATCGCCCTGAGCAGCGCCATAGGGATTGCGCGAGGTCAGATCACCCGTCATGCAGGGAAGCCAATCCTGAAGCATCGCATCGTTCTGATGGAAGTCACCCGTAGCAAGCAAGACGCCCTTGGAAGCGTTCACCTTGATGTAGCTACCGTCTTCTTTCAGGCCATATGCACCCGTCACGCGACCGGTGTTGTCATTTTCGCGAATGAGCTGCTGGGCCGGGGTGGAATAGTAAACGCGAGCGCCCTTGCTCTCCGCCTTGTCCACAGCGGCCTTCAGGAACTTGGGGAAGCCCCTGTACACACGATACTGTTCCTGCGTTTCGTTCGGATCGGGGAACACGTAGACCATATGCGTAGCGGTCGTGCGCTTGTGAATGCCCTCGTCGATTTCATTATCAGGGCCGCACTCATAGGGCCAAACATCCTTGCAATACTCGGCAAACCAATGCACGGCCTTGCCAGAGCGATCCCAAATGGTGCCGGTTACATCACCGTTGTTGGAGCCCTGGCCCCAATATGCATAGGAGGCGCGAAGAGCGGCAGCATCATACTCGATGCCATACTTCTCGTTGAGAGGAGAATTGTAAGCGCCAATATACGCGCCCTCGCCCTCGGGCGTGCCAGTAGCCGTAAGGGCGACAACGTCCGCACCAGATGCCGCGGCATACACCGTGGCGGGAACGCCAGTCGAACCAAGGCCCAGAATAAGTACTTCGCAGTCGATTTCCTCGGAAACCTGATCCGGGCTGATAGGCGAAGGAGCCTTCTGCCAAGGCTGCTCTGCCGTAGTAGCGGCATCGGCGGAATCGCTCTGCGCATCCGAGGACTTCTTGGCACCGTGAGCGGCCGAAGAGCAACCCATGAGGCCCGCCGCCGCGCTACCCGCTGCAAGCATTCCCGCACCAGTCAGAAAGCTCCTGCGTGAAACATTTTCAAGCATTCTTGTATCCCTTCCTAAAATCCTTTTGACCTTTTGGCCAAGTGCAACTCTAGGAACTCCGCGGGCATAAGTATTCACTCCCCAGGGGGCAAACGCGCTACCACCTTAGGTGGTATTTTGCTCTTTTCCCAGGTGGGAGTGTTTGAAGGAAGCATCAGCCCCCGCTAAACTAATCAAGGGGAGGGAACATTACATGAGCACCACTGTCATGCGCAATTCAACGCGCATCATTCTAATTACCACCGGGAAGGCGTGCGCGTTATGCGTTCTGATGCTTTCGTTGTCGGACCGAATCAGCTCCATAACCGGAATGTCGTACATCGACTCTACCTCATTCGCCATATGCGCTGTCATAGCTTTGCTCATGACGATACTCGTCAAGCCAATGAAGATACAAGCCATTCGAACGAGCATCTCGATAGCAACGCTTTGTCTCATGCTGATATGGGACGGACTGGTTTTGCTTCTCTGGCAAAACGAGGCATCCGGAACGATACCCCCAAGCGGATTGCTCTTGGCTTACGCAACAATTGGACGAATCACCACACTTGCCATTAATTTCCAATGGAACACGCATATATCGCTCAGCGACGATTCGGAGTCATCCAAGATTGCCGCCGCGTCAATCGCCTTGTCCATGCTTATCTTCATGATGTCATTCTGCCTTGACGGCCCATGTGCCCTCATCCTCACCATTGCGGTAGGGCTCACATCCTGCATTTTGAACATCGTTGCGGAAACATCCGTATCTTCCAGCGATGACTCGAGCCACTCCTATGACAACGTACGTGAGTCTGACGCTATTTCGCGCACATCAATCGATGCGGTAAGACGCACGCGCTTGCTCTTTTTCGGCTCGCGCATGCTATACGGCCTATTTTTGGGAATGGTCGTGGGACTTTCCTCATCCGCACAACCCATAACTCTCTTCGAAACGCCCATCGCCGCCTGCTGCATCGCAACGCTTGCAATAGGCCTCATCGGTTCTTGGTTCTTCTTCGAGGGAAGGGCGTCGTCGTATTCAATCGTATCGATGCCCCTCCTCGTTTCCATCCTCGCAGCAATATGCTTCTACTCCCGAGACGTCGCCTCAATGACGCGCGTATTCGTAGTGATGACCGAAGTCGTCTGGATTGCCCAGAACATCTTCCAGCTCTCTTCGTACCGAAAGATGACGAAGACGGCCCCAACGTCGTTCGCCTTGATCGAATACTCTTTTCAGATTATCCCCTTCTACATTACGGCATGGGCCGTCACCTCCTTCGTTAGGAAAATGCATGGCCCGCTGTTTACCGGCGAAACGCTCGCTATCGTCGAATTGTTCAACCTGGGGATCATCGTTGCCGTGGCAACCGCGGCAATAGCGCGGCACATCGTTCGCTACCACCCCATGTCATCCAGCGGGGCCAATTCAGCAGATCCTGATAACTTGAAGGAGAATACGCTTTCCATCGCAACGCTCGCCGAGAAATACGGGCTCACTCCCCGCGAACTCGAAGTACTCGAATATCTGGCAAAGGGATACAGTCGCCCCTACATAGCCAAGATGCTCTTCATTTCGACCAGCACAGCCAAAACGCATACCAAGCATATTTACTCTAAGCTTGCTATCGATTCGCAAGACGCACTCATTACGCTCATCCGCAACAACGCCAACGAACACCAACACTCGATTGAAAAGGCGTAGCCTACGCATCGGGCAGATTGCGCAGCTCGCGACGATAGCGCGAACGTTCGCTCATCTGCCAGAAGAACTCGCCCGCGAACAGCACGCGGTCAATGCCGCGATCATGCACGAGAGAGTGAAGCAAGCGACGCCACGAATAGTACGTCTTGCTGCAGATAATCATCTCGCGCTGCAGCTGACGAGGCGTGATGTCACGTGGGCGGTGAACCACGTTGCCCACGCATTTCTCCCAGTTCGTATGCAGCAAATCACCCTTGAAGCGATCGTAGACCGGCGTGCCAGGAATAAAGTACATAGACTGAAGCAGCATGCCCTGAATGCCGTTTTCGATGGCGAAGTTAGCTACTGCCTTCCCCACGCCCGGACGATCCCCTGGCGCGCCGAAGATGAACAGGCCACGTGCGCGAATGCCGTGCGCGTGGATGTTTGCAATGGCCCGTTCGATTTCGCTCGTGGTGCTGCGCTTGTGGAACTCCTGGAAGGATTCGTCCTCGATGAACTCGATGCCCAGTGATAGCTCCACGAAGCCCGCCTTGGCCAAGCGCTCGAGCATTTCGTCATCCAAGCCAACCTCATAGCGCGCCTGAATGGTGAAGCGATAGTCGATATCGCTCTCGATGATGGCGTCGAGCACCGAAAGGGCCCATTCCTTATCGGCGAAGAAATTGTCGTCGGTAAGCCAGAGCATGGTGGCAATGCGGTGACGCCCCTCGTCGTGAAAGGCGATGCACTGCCGAATATCCTCCACCACGTTCTGGGGGCTGCGCGTACGCACCCTGCGGCCATACAGGCGAACAAGCGCGCAGTAATCGCAGTTGTACGGGCAGCCACGCGAGGCATGCACCTGGCCCCACAACGTATTGTGACCAGCCATCTTGTGGTAGTTCCACACCAGATGGCGATTGGGAATGGTATCAATGTCATGCGGAGGCTTGGGCATGCCAGCATCGTGCAGCACGCCGTCCTCGTCGAAGCGCGCAATGCCATCGAAGGAAGGTACCTGGTCCGCCCGCAGGGCATCCAGGAACGACAGGATCGTTTCGTCGCCTTCTCCCAGCAACACGTAATCGGCATGCTTTGCCGCTTCCTCGGGGCATGCCGTGGCATGCAACCCACCTATGACCACAATGGCCTTGGAATGGCGACGAATCTTATCGGCAATGGCGTATCCACGCGGAGCCGCAAAGGTGAAGGCGCCAATGAAGACGACATCTGCATCGTAGCAATCATCCCAGCGAACCTTCGAAATCGACTCGCTGTACATGAGCGTATCGGGCACCTGGCGTTGCACGATGGTAGCCAACGTCATAAGACCCGTTGACGGGTTGCGTATATAGCGATCATAGACAAACAGGTTCAAGGGCGACCGACGATACGGCGGCGCACCTGGCTCGATGAAGCGGACTTTGCGGATTTCCATACTAACGTACCCTCAAGACCCTAAGTAAACAGTTGTCTCAGTATACAGCAGCGCAAGGGTATTGGAGCCGTCGTCAGCAAGAAGACAAGAACTGGGATAACACAAAGATTATCCCAGCTCAAGGGGAGGCAATGTCAATAAGGCACGCAGCCGGCGGAAGGGTGCCTACAAGGCGGCCTCAAGCAACTCGCGGGTGAAATCGCTTCGCGGATTCTCGAACACGTCCTTGGTAGGCCCGCCATCAACCACGGCGCCGCGCTTCATCACGTACACGCTCTCGCAAACGTTTCGCACCACGTCAAGATCATGGGAAATGAACAGCATTGCGCAACGATGCTCGCGATTCACGCGCTTCAATATGTCGATGATCTGCGCCTGTACCGATACGTCGAGCATCGATGTGGGTTCATCGCAAATGAGAAGCCTTGGCTGCAGCACGAGCGAGCGGACAATGGCAATGCGCTGGGCCTGGCCGCCACTAATCTCATGCGGATACTTGTTCATCTGGTCATGCGTGATGCCCACGGAATCGAGCATCTCGGAAACCATCCGGTGCTCCTCTTGCGCACTCGACGCCAAACCGAAGAGCCGAATGGGCTCGGCGCAGCACTCGTACACTGAGAATCGCGGATTGAACGCCTTCTGGGGATTCTGGAAGATCATCTGAACGTCTTTGCGCAGCGCACGCCACTCCGGCTTCCTCAGCCCTCGAAGACTCTTTCCGTCATACAGAATGTCACCAGAATCCGGCTTCAGGAAGCCCATGACCATACGCGAAATGGTCGTCTTGCCGCTTCCGCTTCCTCCGATAAGGCCGCACAGTTGCCCCTCCTCCACGGAAAGGCTCACGTTGTCCACGGCCAGCGTCTTCTCGTTTCCCCAGAACCCCGAGGAAAAGCTCTTGGACACTCCCCGCACATCTAGCAAGGCGCTCATCGCACGCCTCCTTCGCGAAGCGGCCGATTGCAGTATGCCACCCTATCGCCCGCAACATAGGCAGGGGGCATACCGCATTTGCACGTTTCGGAAGCATGCGGGCAGCGAGGCCAGAAGGGACAGCCCTCGGGAAGCTCGTCGAACGAGGGCATGAACCCATTCATCGCCTTGAAGCCATTTTCCGGCAACGAGTTGAGCAGGCCTTGCGTGTACGGATGCAGAGGATGGTGCAGCACCTCATCCGCAGGCCCCGATTCGACAATGCACCCCGCGTACATTACGGCCACGCGGTCGGCGATAAGACGAGCAAGGGGGATATCATGCGTGATGAGCAGCATGGCGCATGACGTATCCTCCTTGAGACCGCGCAGCATATTCAGGACGTCACGGCGCAGCGACCAGTCGATTGCCTTGGTAGGCTCATCGACGACGAGCAAAGCGGGATGGGTAATCGCACCCATGGATATGAGCACGCGTTGGTTCATGCCACCCGAAAGCTCAGCAGGATACCTGCGATACGCGCCTGCGGCGTCGGGAAAGCGCAGCTTCTCGAAGAGGCGCACGACCTCATCACGCACAGTGCCTTTCGTCGTATCACGCCCAACCACATCGACCGCGAAAACGCATTCAGATACCTGATCGCCCACGCGCATGAGAGGGTCGAGCGACGTGTTGGGATTCTGGGGAACGTTCATGATGCCCGAGCCGCGAAGATGACGAAACTCCTCGTCGGACAGGCTACTTACCTCCACGCCCCTGTACAGCACCGAACCGCTTACGCGGGCGTTGTCGGGCAACAAATGCAGCGCAGCCGTCGCCGTTACCGATTTCCCGCAACCCGTCTCCCCCACGATGCACAACACCGTCTTGGGCATGACATCCAGATTCACGTCCCGCACGATGTGAACGAGTTTGCGACCCACCAGAAAGCTCACGTTCAAATCCTGCAACGACAGCAAAGGCTCATCGGGAGTCCAACTCGATTCATTGTCGAGCAGGGCCCTGAAAGCGTCTTTGGCGCGGCGTCTGTCACGCACCCCCACATCGGCATTGCGTGCGGTATCAAGTCTGCTTCGAAACATCTCATCACTCCGTAACGGCATGCTCGCGCATGCGAGGATCGGTTAGGTCACGGATGCCATCGCCCAACAGGTTGAACCCGATTGCGCAAATGGCGATGGCCAGGCCCGGGAAGAACGACATCCAGGGGGCGAAGCGCAGGTATTCGCGCCCGTCGCTAATCATCGCGCCCCAATCGGGCGAAGGAGGTTGAGCGCCCAGCCCCAAGAAGCTCAACGACGAGCAGAACAGCACGACCGAACCAAGGTCGAGGGACATCATCACAATGATTTTCGACGCGACGGAGGGAACCAGATAGCGGAACGCTATCTGGAGGGACGAATTGCCGATAGCGCGCGCCGACTCAATGCATTCCTCATTGCGAAGCAAGACGATTTCGCCACGGGCAAGACGAGCGTAACGCGTCCAATGGATGCACATGAGTGCAATGATAAGGTTGATCTCGCCCGTCCCCAGAACAGCGGATACCGCGAGGGCGAACACAATGGTGGGAAACGCCAGGAACACGTCGGTAACGCGCATGAGAAAGCCGTCGATCTTGCCACCCGCGAAACCGGAAACGAGCCCGATGGCGGTACCCAACATGGCACCAAAGAGCACCACGAGCGTGGCCGTCACCAGCGAGATGCGCGACCCTTCGATCACGCGGCTAAAAATGCAACGACCCAGATTGTCGGTGCCAAACGGGTATTCAAGGCACGGAGCGATAAACTGGTTGGCTGCCTGCATGTACGTAGGATCATGCAATTCGAGCAATGGAGCGAAAAGGGCCACGAACGCGAAGATTACGACCATGATGCCGCCAATGATGAGCGTGGTATTCTTGCGATTGAAGTCGTTAAAGAAGCGAAGAATAGAATGCATGGTCATCACGCTGCCGATGCGGAAGCCTGCAGCCCGCGCTTCACGCGAGGGTCAATGCATGCGTACACGATATCAGCCACCAGGTTGGCGAAGGCATAACCAAATGCAATGAGCAAGACGCAGCCCTCCATCATGGGGATGTCCTTTGCAAGAACGGCATTATTGAACAGGTCACCCACGCCTGGCCAGGCAAAAATCGTCTCGATGACGACCGCCCCACCCAGGATATGCCCCACGGAAAGCGCAATGACCGTGATGATCGGGGGCAATGCATTGCGCAATGCATGCGTGAGGACGATTCGTCGCCGGGCAAGCCCCTTCGCACGCGCAACCGTGATGTACTCCTGGCCCAACACGTCGAGCATGCTGGTGCGCATCATGCGCGTAATGGATGCCGTAGTTCCAATCGAAAGCGTTATCGCAGGCAGAACGACGCTATCAACGCGATTCATTCCGCTTGTCGGGAACATCTTCAGCTGGATGGCGAATACGACCACCAACATCAGGCCAACCCAGAATCCGGGAAACGACGATAGGAACAGGGTAATTAGTCGCGTGACGTGATCGATGACGCCATTGCGATGGATGGCGCTGATGATGCCAAAGGGAATGCCCAGCACGATGGAAATGAGCAACGATACGACGCCTAGGTACACGGTATTGGGAAGGCGCGCCGCAATCATGTCTGCTACCGGGGCATTGTACTTGTACGAGATGCCCAGATTTCCCGTAAACACGCCCGCGAGCCAATCGCCATACTGCACGATGAACGGGCGATCCAAATCGAACTTCTGAGACACCGCCTGCAGATTCTCGGGGCTCACGGCTTCGGGTCCATACGTTTGGATAATAATCAGTTCCGCTGCGTCTCCTGGTGAAATATGCACCAGGAGGTACGTAAGCGTAGCCACGGCCCACAGCACGATAAAGATCGTGAGGAATCGCCGCACGAGATACTTTCCCATTTCAATCCTCGTCTATCGATAACGCGGGCGGAGAGAGCCCCGCCCGCGCATTCACGCCCTAACGATTAGTCAGCGATATCGGTGGAGTACGGCACGATGAAGTCATGCACGGCAGCGCTGTAGCTGAATCCGGTGATCTTCGGGTTCAGCCCGAACACGGCACCGTAGTTGGCTACGGTGTAGACGACCGCATCGTCGGCGGCGAGGGACTGGGCCTGCCTGCTCAAGGCAATCTTCTCGTTGCCAGCCTCCAAGCCAGTGCACTCGGAAATGACCGCATCAAGCGCAGGGTCGGAATAGCCCGCACGCTGCATGTTCTTGCTATCCGTGGTGAAATACTGGCTCAGGTAGTAAGAGGCAGACGGAATGTAGCCCGTGGCGGCGGATTCCAGGTACATATCCCACGCACCACTAGAGAGGGCATCGCTCATGGCATTGCCGGCGAGCACCTGCACCTCGGCATCAACGCCAATCTGGCTGAAGAAGCCCTGCGTTGCCTGCACGATAATGGGGTTGCCCGGTCGACGCGAACCGCAGATGAGCGTGAGCTTCACGTCCTCGCCGTTGTACTCGCGCATGCCATCGCCATCGCTATCAACGAAGCCCGCCGCATCGAGCGCCTTCTTGGCAGCTTCGGCATTGTAGGGATACTTGGTGACATTCGTATTGTTCCAGGGCACGTCATCCATGAACATGCCATTGGGCACGGAGCCCACGCCCATGAGGTCGTTGTTCACGATTTCGTCAATGTTGAGCGTCTGCAGCAGGGCCTTGCGAACCGATGCGTCGCCCAGATACGCCTTGTTCGTATTGAAGGTGTAGAAGTACACGCGCGCGGTGTCGAACTGCTCGACCTTCACATCCTGGCTATCCTTCAGCGTCTGAAGATCGGAAAACGGAATGTCGGTGGCAATGTCGATCTCGCCATTGAGTACGGCCAGGGAGCGCGTATTCGCATCGGACATGGACACGATGTGGCGCTTCGCGATGGAGCTATCCGGGGCACCACCCCAATAGCTATCGAACGTCACGCAATCGAACGTACCCGTAGACGCGTCGAAGCTCTCGTACTGGAAATACCCCGTGCCAACGGGCTTCACGAAATTGCCGCTCGCATCAACGGAAGACGGGGCGACGATGGCGGTTGCCACGTTCGTGAGCGCCTCGGGCAGCTCTCCCGTGGGAACCGCAGTGGTGATTTTCACCGTATGGTCGTCCACGACATCGACGGACTGAATGTGCGTGTAAGAAGCGAAGCTCGTGCTCTCATTCAACGAACGCTCGAAGCACCACTTCACGGCATCGGCATTGAAGTCCGTGCCATCATGGAATTTCACGCCTTCGCGCAGCTTAATCGTCCACGTGCTGTCGTCTACACGCTCCCACGAGGTGGCCAGGGAAGGCTGCAACTCGAAGTCGGAGTTCACGTTCACCAGCGTTTCGACAACGCCAGCGACCTCCTTCAGCATCGTCGCGCCATCACCGTTGGCAACATCGAGCGTGGTAAGCGTGGACGGGAATGCGATGCGAAGCACCTTTTCGCCCTGAGCCGAAGCAGACGACACGCTCGAGCTGCTCGTGCATGCCGCGCATGCAAAGCAGGCAATGATGCCCGCCATGGCAAGCGCTATGACCTTCGCCCACTTCCCCTTGATACAACGTTCCTTCACTTTAAAATCCTCCCTTTCTTTTCGAGCCCTAGACCAGGGCATTAAACACATGCATAGCCGCCAACCGCAGCACTACGCGATTGGCTTTTCGGCAATAAGAGCACACCAGTTTTCCCTATCGCTGTCGGCAAGCCGGCACCCGGGCATCGATTCGAAGCGCACGTTCTGGTAGCCCAGCCCCTCCGCTTCCTGGACCATGGAAGCCTTGCTTGCGTTTGACCAGGGGAATTCGGCATTGCACGTACTGTCGCAATACGCATCCATATGCGGACAGTTGATAGAGTCTCCCTCGAACTCGTTGATAGCCACGATGCGGCCACCTGGCTTCAGCACGCGCCACCAATCACGCAGCGCAGCCGAAGGCTCGCTGAGGGTCCAGAGCAGCCTACTGCTCACGACAACGTCGACCGATCCATTGGGACACGGCAGTTCCATAGCGTTGCCATACACGAAGGGGATGTCGAGTTTCTTCTGACGCGCACGGTCGATGGCGACGCGCATCATGCGCTCGGAGAGGTCGATACCCGTAACATCCGAATAGCCGCACTCGCCCAACGCACATGCAATCATGCCCGTACCCGTGGCTACGTCTAGGACCTTGGCGTCCTTTTCCTCGCCCACGAATTCGCTCAGCACGCTATGCCATGCGGGGATGTTGCCGATCATATGCCCCGCATCGTATCGATGGGCAGCCTCGTCCCAATATGCGGCCATGCCCAGCTCGCCGCGATGACGTGTCGGATAGGGCTTCGCAGCGCAGAGCACGTACCAATCCTGATAGTCGAATTCGGGACGCGTAAGGCCAGGCAGATGCTCCACATGGACATCCTCGTAGCCATTGCGCTCAAAGAGGTCGATGAGCTCGGCAGTCGTAGCCTGATCGTTGTCCAAGGCCTCCAAAATGGCGCTATCGCCATAATCGAAGCGCTTGCCCTCAACATGCCGCAAACCCTGTTCGGGATCGAGCCTATTGAAGCAGAGCACGCGTCCACCCGGGCGCAAGATGCGCATCCATTCGGCAACCATGGAATCGGAGGCAATCATTGTCCAAATGAGACGGCAATTTACGATGGCATCAACAGAAGAATCCATGAAGGGAAGCTCCGTTGGGGGCACCTTGAAGAAGAAGGTGCCCACCCCCTGCGATTCGGCATGGCGCACACCATTGCGCATCATGCCCTCGGAAATGTCCACCCCCGCCGTGGGAAAGCCTAGCGACGAGGTCATGTTCGCAATGAATCCCGAACCTGTCCCCACGTCTAGCACGTTCTTCGAGCGATCGTAGCCCAAAAGCCTGGATAACTCGACCTTCCACGCAGAAAGGTCCTCGGTGTCATGATCCTTGTCGAAAGACGATGCGCGCTTATCCCAGTACCGCGCAATTCCCTGAGCCGCAGTTTGAATATCCAATTCAGCCCCCTTGACAGTATTACATTTCTTAAATTCATAACACTTTGCGTAACACTATCATGGCTTCCGTAACACCACAAGAGCGAATCTGAGTTCGATTGCAACTATTTCCTACGGATGCGCAAAGGGCGATTGACAAAACAAAGGGCTGCATCCAACTACAAAAAGCTGGGGTTTCCCACGAGGAAACCCCAGCTTGTCGAGAAGCCCGCATGACCGAAATGAGAGAGGCTTATCAACGAACGCCTCTTTACTATGGCGAATTGCTAACGCAGGCCACCGCCTGCGAGACTCATTGCATGCAGCGGTAGTACATAACCGCAATCTGCGTGCGGTTCTTCAGCTGCATCTTCTGAAGGATTGAGCTGATGTGGTTGCGCACCGTTCCCTCCCCCATGAACAGCTTCTCGGCTATCTCGCGATTATCGAGTCCCTGGGCAACAAGCTCGACCACCTCTACCTCGCGTTCGGTAAGCCCCAACTTGAATAGATCATCACCCGAAGTGCGACTATTCGAAGCGCGCGTGATATGGCCAACCACTTCATCGCCCAGCACGTTTTGACCAGCAGCGACGGCACGCACGGCGGGCGCAATGTCAGTCACATTCTGCTTGATGAGGTAGCCCTTCGCACCCAGGTGAAGTGCCCGCACGATGTAATCGTCGTCGGCGAAAGTAGTAAGGAAGAGCACGCGCGCATCGGGGTGATCCGCCAAGATACGCTCAGCAGCGCTCAGGCCGTCGCCCTGAGCCATCTGAATGTCCATGAGCAGTACGTCGGGAGCATGTTCCCCGTATAGCGCAATGGCCTCCTCGCCCGAGGAGGCAACCTGCACGACCTCGATATCCTGCTGCGCCCCAAGAATCGTCTTCAGGGAAGCACATACGAACGGATCGTCGTCAATAACGATGACTCGAATCATCTGGCCGAACATCCTTTCCATCTGCGCGGCATGCCAACCGCGCTACTGCCGGGGAACCGTCGCGAACACGCGAAAGCCCCCGTCTTGCTGCCACCCTGCACGCAAGGTGCCACCCAACGCACGCACGCGATCGTCCATAGTCTGCAATCCCATGCCCGACCCCGCGTCGAGCGTGGCTTCGCCACGCGTGCCGTTATCGCTTATAGCCAACTGAAACAAGCCAGAAAGCTCGCGCACGTGCACGTCTATGCGCGTGGCGTCGCTATGTTTGGACGTATTCGTGGACGCCTCGCGCACAATGGAAACGAAGCATCGCGCCACATCGGCCGGAAGCGCCTTGGCATCGTACGTCAGCTGAACCTGCTGAACGCCGCATCCATCAAGCGCGGCTTGCATGAGACTGCGAGGGTCCGTGGCCTCATCACGCAAATCGTGCACGCTCGAGCGAACCGTCTTCATGGCCTCGTGAAGCGTGACGCCAACCGAATCGAATTCCCCCGCCAAAGCGGGATCTTGCGCGTGAACCACCTTGAACGCCTCGACCTGCATGATAGCGCGCGTGAGCAGATGCCCCACGTTGTCGTGGATTTCGCGAGCGATGCGACCGCGCTCAGCCAGTGTGGCCACCTGAGCAGAAAGATCACGCGCCTCGAGCAAATCGCGATTGCGCGCTTCGAGCTTCATGGACGCTTCGCGCGCATCATCGCGTAGCGTACGAAAATGCTCGCGCTCCGCGACGAGCGACGTGGTGCGCCACGCCAGCACGGCGGAAACCACGCACATGAGCACCACGACGGACCACGGCAAGGCCTGCCATGCACGAAGACCAGCCAGCAGCGGAATCGCCCAAGCAAACCGCGCCACCCACAGCGTATCGCGCATGCAGTCATAGGCGATGAGAGGCAGGAAGGCGATGAGCTGGGGGCACGCAAGCGCCGCAGCACAGTAGCACGCGGCAAGTGCAAGACGAATGGTACGAGGGAGAACCTCACCGAGCGCGGAAACCGCAAGCGCGATGAGGAACCCCCCGAAGGTAAACGCGTCAATGGCGAGCGTGAGGAATGCCGTTAGGCAGCAGAGTGCGATGAGGCCTTTGTCGATGAGCTGTTCCATACGCCCATTCTACCAACCTTCAGGCGAGAAATCGCCATGCCAACCGCGAATACTGCCAGGGCAAACAGACACACGATGCCCAGATTAACAAGCACTTCCGAAGTGAAACCGCCACCAGCCGCATCGAACGCCGTATGAAGCGCCTCGTTGTAGTAGTACGCGGGCGTGAACTTTGCAATCGTCAGGATGGGCTCACCCACTAAGTCGAGCGAGACCCACACGCCACCCAAGAACGAGATAATGAGGGCGATGATGTTCGTTGCGGCGTTCATCACCAGCTCGTTGTTCGTAATCTGCCCCAAGAAGAAGCCGAACGCCAAACCAAAGAGCGAATAGCAGAACAGTGAGACGAGAGCACTTGCAATAACATCGGCCCCAACGCCCGCAAGTTTGCTTCCGAAGGCTACCAGCCCCATCGCCGCCACGAACGCCCAGCACGCGAACATGATGACGAAGCATGCAGCCGCGATTTGCGCATTGACGGAAAGCTGGGGAACAGGCGACGAGGAAATGCGACGGCGCGTTTCCTCGCGGCCGAAGCGCGACATGACAACGGCAGAGCAGATGGAGATCGAAATCAGGATGGTGTAACTTGCGAACTGCAGGTACAGCAGGAAGCCATTCGAAACGGGTGCGGCATCGGCCACCTGCACCACGGCCACGTCGGCGGCATGCTCCATGGCGGCGTCGGTGCGCTCGACCACATTGGCCTGCGCGCCATCCGCAAGCGCCAGCGTGTAGGATCGGGCAACATTCAGATATTCGTCTACCAGATTATCCATCATAGTGACCTCGGCCGACTGCGTGCTCACGACCGTCTGCACCTGGGGCGCGGCGTTCGCATCGCCCGCCTGGGCGGCGAAATCGTCCGAGAAGCCCTCCGGGATGATCAGGATGTAATTCGCTCGCTCCTGCATGACAGCATCCTGAAGCGCTCGCTCGCTATCCTCGACATCCACGGCTTCGGAATTATGGTACACGAACGATTCCAAGCCCACCGATAGCTCGCCCCCATCGTGGTTAATCACAGCAACGGTAGGACGCTCGATGTACTCGTCGGATGCGACATCGTTCACGCTCATGCCCATGAACAGGCCCATGCACGACAGCCAGACCACATAGATAAGCAGGTAGATAGGGTGACGGAAAAACGTCTTGAGTGCGGCCTTAAAGACTTGCATAGCGCTGCCTCCTCATGAGCAGACCAGCAGCGAGGGCGAAGACGGCAGTAGCCACCAGCAGAACGCCCATCGTCTGGAAGAACGGGGTCAGGTCGGTGTATACGTACAGGCTGTAGAACAGGTCGGTTACCTGCTTTGCCGGATTCACCAGCGCCACCCAAGGGGCATCGTGGGCAATCTGGTCGGCAAGGCGCATGGAGGGCGTTCCATACAAGCCTGCGAACAGGGACAACAGACAGGTAATACCCGTGAGCATGCCACTCCTAGCGCTAAAGGGAACCCCGGGAAGGGCGCCGATGAGCGCACCCAGAGAAGTGGACATAAGGGCGGCAACGGCCAAGCCAAGCACGCACTCCCCTTCGCGACCGCCGAATTCGATGCCAAGAACGAAGCGGATATAGGCGAAGGCGACAAGCAACGCGCAGAAGCTCACTATCCAACTTGCGGAAATGCAGCCCACGAGCATGCGAACCCGACTCGTGCCGCTGAGCGCACGACGCGCACCCAACGGGGAGATGTTCGGCTGCACGCGACCCACCGCGTTGAGCCCCACCATCGCGGCCATGAGCGCCGCAAACCCCAGCAGCGCATAGAAGTAGCGCACGGATTCCCTGGTCTTGCTATGCGTGATCGCCAGCTCCTGGGTATACGCGCTGCGATCCGAAAACGAATCCACCACGTCGGCATTCGCAAGCGACGCCGGGTCGTTGGCAATGATGTCCTCGGCAGCCGCACGCGACCGGCAGAAATCGTCGATGACGTCGGCAAGCACGGTACGTTTGACCTGCTCCATAGAGGTGCCTACGTCACCCACACTCGGAGAAAGCTCCAGGCTAGGATAGCCCTCGGCGTCGAGCGTAATGGTGCCGATGGTATCGCCCGATTTCAGCAATGCGCGCGCCTCATCGGCGGAATCGACGTAAGTGGCACTGAGCAGCGCATCGTCGCCATCGGAAAGCGCTTCCATGGTGGCATCGAACGCATCGCCAGCCTGGCCCTCCGATTCGTCGACGACGGCCACGGGAATGACGGGCAGATCGTAGGCGGCATCATCAAGCCCCGCAAACATGGCATTGAACAGCGTCGCCAGCACCAGCGGGAACAGAATAACCCAGATTACGACGCTGCGTTCCCGCAATATCGACAGCACCGTGTATTTGAATGTATTAATCACGTTTCTCAGCCTCTCCTTCAGGACTAAGGTCAGCGCGGGCGATTCCGGCGAGCGCAGTTGCACCGCCTTCGCGCCAAGCGGGCTTGGGCCCGCGCCACGCGCGAAACATGGGGCAAATACGCCGGCAGAATTAGCCTCGCCCCTAGTCGCGCAGCTCTTTGCCCGTTATTTCCAGGAACACGTCGTTGAGCGTAGGGGGCTCGGAATACACGCGCCCGAATACCACGGCGCGTTCCTGTAACACGCCCAGAATGCTCGCCAGGTTGTGAGGGCCGTTATCGCACAGCACGTGAATGGTCGCTCCGTCATGCGTTACGCGACGCACAAACGGAAGTCCACCCAGCGCATCAAGCGTGCCACCTGGAAGATCAGGAGCCTCGATCTCGATCTTCTCGCCCGTGGACACCATGCGTACCAGGTCGTCCTTCGTACCCGCAGCCAGCGATTCACCGCGATCCATGATCATGATGCGGCTGCAGATTTGCTCCACCTCTTCCATGTAATGCGAGGTGTAGACCACGGTGGCACCTTCGGAATTAAGGCGCTGAATGCCCTCCAAGATGGAATTACGGCTCTGCGGATCGACGGCAACCGTGGGCTCGTCGAAGAAGATGAGCTCGGGCTTGTGGGCGATGCCGCAGGCAATGTTCAGACGGCGCTTCAAGCCACCGGAAAGCTTGCGGGGACGAAACTTCACGTAATCGCGCAGCCCCACGAACTCGATCGCCTCGTCCACCAGGCGCTTGCGTTCCGAAGCGTCGGCGATGTACAGGCCGCAGAAGTAATCAATATTCTCGCGCACGGTAAGCTCTTCGAACACGGCAACGTCCTGCGGCACTACACCTATGCGGCGCTTCAAGTCGTAGCTGGTGGGCTTCATGGGCTTACCGAACAGCTCGATTTCGCCCTTGTCATACGTAAGCAGCTGCAGGATGCAGTTGATGGCCGTCGTCTTGCCCGAGCCATTGGGCCCCAGCAAGCCAAAGACCTCGCCCTTCTCGATTTTCAGATTGAAGTGATCGAGCGCAAGCACGTCCCCGTATCGCTTCACGAGGTTGCGAACGTCCACAATCGCCATAGCAAATCCTTCCTCCGTTGATTACTACGGTTATTGTGCCGCGTGCCAAAACCCCACACCAGTGAGGAAAATCACTACCACCCATGACAAATGTCATGACGTGTGGCGAGAAAACGGCGGGAACAACGAAACGGTCAGTATGGCACATAAAAAAGATGCGCACACGATGGTGCGCATCCAAGCTAATGCATCTAACCTCTCTTGAGCGAAAGCCTGTTCAGGACGATTCCTTACGACGCGGCCTACTCGGCAACCTCGAAAATCAAATCGAACTCGACGGTCTTCCCCGACGGCCCCTGCGTAGCCGGAAACCAGCCAACATAGCGCGCCCCTTGGGCGGCTTTCTCGTCGATGACCCGCCGATGGCTTTCCATATCGGCATTCATAGCACGATTGTTCTTATCGAGCTTCACCCTTACGTACTCGTACTTCATGATGCACTCCTTCGTTCGGTTCCCGTTTATTATGATTGCACGCGCAGCTCGGCGCCATATCGGAAGATCACGCTCATTACGATGAGCGCCACGCCAAACATAAACGAGGTAGACACCTCGATTGAAGGACAGGTAACGCCCTCGAAGTAACGCGCCATGGCAGAGCAGCCAACATGGGCAATAATTTGCGCGCCCAGAGGAATGACAGCCGTGAAGATGCCCAGGCGCATCATCTCGTTCGCACCCTCGAACGTAAACGGCGTACCCGCTGCCAATTCATGGTCGAAATACCGCTTCGCAAGCTTGCCCAAAACGCAGCCTGCGATGCAAAAGACAAGGCCCGTGAGCAAGGATGCATATACCACCCCAAGGTTTACATCGGCGGAAAGGTCGACGATAGAATGCACGGTGACGCCATTTACCGTAATAAGGTCAGGCGTACCCACGCAAGCCATGCCGATGACGCACAAGATGCCACCAGCCAGGCAGCAGGCGAGCACGATGACGCTAACCACCCTGCAGATCTTGGCAATCGTCTGAATGGCGTCAAGATTCTTACTTATCATGGCACTTTCCTCCATCTACCAGCGGCAACCTCATTGTGCGCCGCCACAATTCCTTGCGTCAGTGAATAAAATCACAATCACCCATGACAAATGTCACGGGTTTGCAAATCACACCTACGAACTGCGCGGACAATCGGTATACTTCTCGCCTAACGAACCATATGGGCACGCGCAACGCGAATAGAGGGAAGACCGTGAGCGAACTCACCGCAGTCGAAGCCAAAGAGCCAATCGCAATACCCCATGGTCGGAAAGACCCCGACATGTCCACAGGTGGCCACGTGCTGCCTCACGATTGGCTGCCGCGCATAGCTCTCATCTGGGGTGGCTACGCTATTTCGGCCTTCGCCGGCAACGCCGCAAGCTATTCGGGCATCTGGTACGTTACCGAAACCACGGGCTCACCCTCCGTTCTGGCTTTCATGTACGTACTGGCCTTCCTACCCATGGGCCTGCTCTCGCCCTTCGGTGGCGTGATAGCCGACAAGTACAACCGCAAGGCTATCATCATTGCCTGCGACGCCATTCTCGCGGCAAGCGGCCTGGCTATCGCGGCATGGATTGCCCTTGCAGGACCCAGCGTAATGGCCATCGGCCTGTTCTGCGCTGCATTCGGCATCACTGCAGGTTTCCGAGGCCCCGCATTCAATGCGACCATGCCTCTGCTCGTACCCGAACGCCACCTCATGCGCATCAATGGCATGGACTCGCTCCTGGGCAGCATCTCGATGATCGCAGCACCTGCGCTGGGCATTCTGCTATACACGTCATTCGGCTTGCAGGCTTCCATCCTACTGGGCGGCATCGGCGCAACGGTCGCCGTCATTACGATGTTCCTGGCAAAACTTCCCAAGCATCTGAAGCATGAAGAAGCAGGCGCATGGCAGAGCCTGAAGGAAGGCGCCTCGGCGCTAGCCGTGCAGCCCGGCCTGCTCATTCTCACGGTTGCCGTGGCGCTGGGCATGCTTGCATACGGCCCCATCGATTCGCTCCTTCCGCTTATGGTTTCCAGTCACTTTGGCGGCGACGGTTTTGCAGCTTCCCTGCTCGCAGCCGTATTCGGCACGGGTATGCTCGTAGGCGCGCTCGCGCTCATGGCAATCAACCCGCAACACAAGCTCGCGCGCATCATCATTGTCGCCGCATTCATTGTGGGCGCAGGCGCATTTGTCTCGGGATTCATCCCCAGCGATGGCTACTGGTGGTTCCTCGCCTGCATGGGAGCGCTTGCCATTGCGTGCGCTTGGTTCAATGCCCCACTCATGACGCTACTTCAGAAGGGCATTCCCGAAGACAAACTCGGGCGCGTCATGGGCCTGTTCACCGCCATGACCGGGCTGGCCATTCCCATTGGCACGGCGCTGGGCGGCGGCATCGCGGAAGCCACGAGCACGCCCGTCTTCTTCTCGATTGACGGATTGTTCATCATCGCAATTGGAACGGTCGTGGCCCTTTCCAAGAGTGTTCGCACGCTAGACTAGGCGAAATGATTCAAACGGAAGCCGCAACCAAATGACGAACAACGAACCGCCCCTACTCGTAAGCGCATGCCTGATGGGCGAGCCATGCCGCTACGACGGCAAGGACTACCCCTGCCCCGCCATACGGAAGCTAGTCGACACGCGCACCCTTATCCCCATCTGCCCCGAAGTCATGGCGGGCCTACCCACGCCACGCGCATGCGCCGAACTGCAACCCAGCGGTCGCGTCGTAGACGCAGACGGCATCGACAGAACCGCAGCCTTCGAAGCAGGTGCGGCTGAAGCGGTACGCATAGCGAACGAACACGGCTGCACGCAAGCCATCCTGAAGAGTAAGAGCCCCTCGTGCGGTAAGGGACTCATCTACGATGGCACGTTTTCTGGCACGCTCGTACCCGGAATGGGCAAGACAGCTCAAGCACTCATAGACGCAGGCATAGAGGTCCTTTCGGAAAACGACTGCGCCGATCTTCAAAGTTAGGCCAAAGGTAACGAGATCCTACGAGTCATGGTCCTCCATGCCGCCAGCCAAGCGAACATCGTAGGGCGTGGTCTGGTACACGTAGTAGTTCAGCCAGTTGGTGTACAGCAGCTGAGCATGGGCACGCCAGAACGAATACGGCGGCTGAGACGGGTCGTCATTGGGATAATAGTGCTTTGGCACCTGCGGGAACATGCCCTTGGCAATATCGCGCTCATATTCATTGCCCAGGGTATAGCGGTCGTATTCAGGATGCCCGAACACGAAGATGTTGCGATCGTCGGAGCTTTTCGCAAGATACGCGCCCGCCTCTTCCGAGACGGCAAGCAAATCGAGCTTCGGATGAGCCTCGATATCGGCCGTGCGCACTTCGGTGTAACGCGAGTGAGGCGCCCAGAACAAATCGTCGAAGCCACGCAGCAGGGGCGTCGTTACCTTGTCCACGATACGACGATGCCTGAACACGCCCGACATCTTCTGTTCAAGCTCATGCTTCTGAATGCCGTAGTGGAAGAACATGCCCGCCTGCGCACCCCAGCAGATATGAAGCGTCGAATGCACGTGCGTCGTGCCCCATTCCATGATCTGGCAAAGTTCGGGCCAGTAGTCCACGTCTTCGAACTCAAGACGCTCCACCGGCGCACCCGTGATGATCATGCCGTCGAAGTGCTCATGCTCGATCTGCTCGAACGTACGGTAGAACGTATCGAGATGCTGTTCCGAGACGTTCTTCGCAGCATGGCTCGCCATGCGCAGCAGCGTAATCTCCACCTGCAGCGGCGTGTTCGAGAGGCGTCGGAGAATCTGCGTTTCCGTGGCAACCTTGGTGGGCATGAGGTTGAGCAGCACCACGCGCAAGGGGCGAATGTCCTGATGCACAGCGCGATACTCGGTCATCACGAAGATATTTTCCTGCGCCAGCAAGTCGGTTGCGGGCAGCGCATCGGGAATGCGAATAGGCATGATGCTCACCTTCCAATAGGGCAATGACGAAAAACCGCGTACGCGCACGAGGCGCGTACGGCAAACCGCCCCATCGACAATCGAAAATCGACGGGGCGGCAGGAAACGCTACTACAAAAGCGCAAGGGCCTGGTCGATATCGGCAATGATATCCTCGGTTGCCTCGATGCCGCAACTGAGGCGAATGAGATCGGGGGCTACGCCAGCTGCCTCCAGTTCGGCATCGCTCATCTGGCGATGCGTGCTCGACGCAGGATGCAGGCAGCACGTACGTGCATCGGCCACATGCGTTGCGATGCTCGCCATCTTCAGGCCACCCATGACCTTTTCGGCAGCCGCACGACCGCCGGCAACGCCAAAGCTCAC
>JAILNP010000016.1:0-2497 GCA_024691475.1 Eggerthellaceae bacterium | reverse complement strand
TAAAGGAAATCTACTACCATTCGGTATTCCACGGCTCGCCCTGCGAAATCGCCGCTCAGAAAGCCCAGATAGATGCATATATCTACGGCGTGGTCGACCTGTTCATGGAATGGTGCGCCACGGGCATGCAAGACGACCCGCAGTGGATTGCGGCCGTCATCTTCAGCATGAAGCCGTCCTTCATGACCGAAGACCCCCTGCCCGATTATTGCGCGCACCAAGGCGCGTTTGCCCTGGAAGCGTAAGCACTCGCCTCCACCTTCGCGCGCATCACGTCCGTTCTACGCGTGCGCCAAAACAGCCTGCCAATGCTAGCAGCCTAGCTGCATACGCCCAGGTAAATTCCCATAAAATCAAGTTAGCCATCCCTTACAAGACAAAACGCGTAACATCGTCTGTTGTTCCTCCACAGTTCCTCCAAGTACTCTTTGCTCAGGGAGTTTATTCATTCGAATAACGAGGAGGAAGAATGGAAGAAAGCGAGAAGAAGAGGCTTGGCCTCGACCGTCGTGACTTCGTGCGCGGCGCCGCCCTGGGCGCCATGGGCATGATGCCCATCTTCGAACTGCTGGGTTGCAGCAGCCCGAAGAGCCAGGAAGCCAAGTCCGAAAAGCCCGAATCGGCCCAGGCTGCCGAAACGAGCACATCGGGCGAGTGGGTCGACCCCAGCAAGAGCGACGAGCTCATGCAGAAGGTTCTCACCGAGACGGAAGTTACGAGCGACCTGGTATGCGACGATGGCACGGTCATTCCCGCCGTGTACGTGCGCATGCGCAACCGCATCAACCGCATCGGCCGCGGCATCGGCTCCATCCCCAACGATTCGCACTCTTGGGACATGATCATGTACCTGTGGTCGGAGGAAGACGCCGAGAACTACCTGAAGATGCCCCTGCACGAGTACTTCACCGCCGGTGACTACGCTCATGCAGCGGACATCGACGAGGACAAGGCCCTGGCAATTCTGGAAGACCAGGCGAAGCGCAACCTCATCTGGCGCGTGCGCCGTGGCGGCCTTCCCCTGTTCATCCTGATGCCCTACATCAACGGCTTCTGGGAGTTCAACGAGCTCGACGCCCTGTACCACAAGGACATGGGCAAGGTTGCCGAATTTGACTCGCTGGGCATCAAGGGCGTCGACCCGAACGGCGAGTCGGGCTTCGACAATACGTTCCCGCTGTTCCGCAGCTATCCCGTGAGCGTTGACGTCGTTCAGGGCGACAAGCTGGCCGAAGGCCATGACTGGCGCGCCCTCATCAAGCGCAACCCCAAGATCACCGTTTCCGAGTGTCAGTGCCGCACCATGTGGAAGGCCCTGGGCGTGCCCTGGGACGAAACCCACCCCACGCGCACCTGCCTGTCGCTGGGCGAAATGGCCGAGTACTTCATCGAGAATGACATCGGAGAGCAGATCACCCAGGACGAGGCCATCGCCATCGTGGAAGACGCCATCAGCCATCACATGGTCGTCGAGTCGGTCTGCGCCAAGGATGCCGACATCATCTGCTGCTGCCACTCCAAGAGCTGCGGCAACCTCATGGCCTATCGTGGCATCAACGGCGAAGCCGCCTGCTCCACGTACTACAGCGCCTACCTGCTGAAGTACGACAAGGACAAGTGCATGAAGTGCGGCAAGTGCGTCGAGATCTGCCCCATGCAGTCCATCACGCAGGATTCCGACGGCACGTGCGTCATGGACAAGGCCTGCGTCCGCTGCGGCCAGTGCGCTATGGTATGCCCCGCATCCGCACGCGTTCTCACCGAGAACCCCACGTACCCCGACCTGCCCATCGACTACGTCGACTGCAACAAGTACTTCGCCAAGGACCGCATGGCCCGCGGCCAGCTCGTCGACTACGTCGGCTAATTAGGCACTCAAGCAAGAACAGGAGACGGCCATGCACGAAATGTCATACGTCCGCAACGTCGTAGATATTGTCACGGAAGAAGCAGCCGCTTCAGGCGTGAGCCGCGTGCAAGCCGTCTACCTGGTCATTGGCGAAGGCCGCGATATCGTCGAAGACTACTTCGAGGGGCTCTTCCGCCATCTTGCACGAGGCACGGTCGCCGAAAACGCCGAAATCGTCATCCATCGCGTCCCCTACACCATGCGCTGCAACACATGCGGAACTCCGTTCCATGCGGAGTACATCCGTCGCGAACCACGCGTTTGCCCCTGCTGCGGAGCCACCGATGACTGCACGTTCCTACGTGGCATGGAATTCTCCATCAGTAGCATCGAGGCCGCCGTGGACGATGACGAGGAAGAGAGCGACTCACCCGCTCTAGCCGAAACGGCGGCTGCCCTATAACAGGCGCGTGGCGCAGCGAACCCCTCGCGCGCCACGCCCGCAGTTGTTTTACCCGCCGCATCTGCGGCATCACTCAAAGGAGAGGCAATGGAAAAGACGCGCATCATCGAAGTACGCAAAGACGTTCTGGCAAAGAACGATCTTGCCGCCGAGAGATTTCGCGAGCAAAAAGCCGCCGACGGCAC
>JAILNP010000186.1:0-6225 GCA_024691475.1 Eggerthellaceae bacterium | reverse complement strand
TATCCGGGGTCCTCGTTTCCGTAGCCGCCGAATTCCACGAAGTAGCCGGCGACGCTTGTCGATCCGTTCGAGAGGTCATTCCAGCGTCCACTTGCGTGTACCTGCATGCAGCCTTCCCCGTTGGAGTTGTTCGGCTCTCCGCTATTCCAATTGTAATAGCCGATCGCTGTGTAATTGGTGCCAGCTTCGGGGCCGCAAGCCCAGTAGTAGGCGTTGTTGGAGTAGTCGCTGGGGTAACTGAAACCGTATGCGTCAAGCGAATCCTGGTCGTTTGCCTTGCTGCCATTGAAGAGCGCACGAGTGCCGCCCGACCATGCGGCAGCGCTGGTGATGTTGTCCAGGATCCTATCCTCGGCCGAACTGGTGATGGTAACCAGGTAGCCCTTCATGCCCATGTACTGCCACGTCTTCGCGGTCTTGTATGCGTCGGTCCAACTGAGGCCTGCGCCTACATACATATAATAGTGACCGGCAAGGTCGCCTGTGCCAGCGGTGACCGTCGCGCCGTTAGGCAGAACGGTGTTGCGCGTGGAGAGCTTTACTTGGGGTTTCTGCGTGGTTGCACCGCTTGAGGGCAGATGGAATTCGAATTCACGCAGCGCTGCCTGGATCTGGGCGATGGTGGTGCCCTCTTTGAAGATCATGGTGTAGGTGGTGCGCGTGAGGTCCTCGAATTTCGAGTCGACAATGCTTTGGTCCACGTTGTCGGTAGTCATGTAGCCTGCATCAACCGATACGATCGCCGTGGTGTAGGCGTTGCTCGTATTGACCGTTAGATCGGGCAGCGTGTATGCGGTGGTATTCGCGTTCCACGAGGGCTTTCCCAGCGAGATGCTGTCATCGGCCCATGCTTGCTGCGTTCCCATACAAAAGAGCGCGGTGATTGCCAGCGCTAAGCCTGCCGCGAAAACGACAAGCCGCATTCCCACCTGCTTTGCAAAGACGTTCTTTCCCATGGCGTTCGACCCCCTTGCCCGAATGGGCATACTGCGACCCCCACAAATATGGAACAATTCTACTAACATATCTGTGGTATTGCGCGCGGGCACCACGTGCGTTGGCGTTCCGTTGCCAAGCTGAAACAGTGGGGAAATCCCCTAATGGACAAGGGAGAGAAACCTGCTTGGAGAGATGGCTGCCATGCGGATGCCGCGTGTGAGTCGAATGCGTTCCACGCACAGATCAAGGCGTTCTGCCGTTTCCAACGAACAGGTGGTGAATCCCGTGAAGATCAGGCGGTTCGTTGCGCTTGCGGCAACGGAGGCGAGTTGAGTTCGGTAGAGCTGGGCTTCCCTTGCGCGGGCGGTGCCGATTACCTCGTTGTCGCACCAGGCGCGCGAAGGGAAGAAGCCGTTTACGAAGCCTCCGAAGATAACCAGGTCGAATGTCTGCCCCTGCAGCTCACTGGGATTGCAGAGCAAGACGCCTTCGCGCTCTGCAGGTGGGTTCGCGGGGTCGTATGCTGCCTCCGCGTCTCGAGTGCGTAGCTCGTCCAATCCTGCGCGATAGCGTGCGAGGAGCCCTTCGGCTATGGGGTCATTTGCACGGAGGCCATCAAGCTTGTCTGCAAGAAGGGCGTTGAACGCCTGGGGGAGCGTGAGTCCTGCCCTAAGGGCAGGCGCGCGAAGTGCGTCGATGCCCACGCTGTTGGCTAGATAGTCACCCAGTGCGCACCAGGTGCGCCATGCGAGGGCGTTTTCGGAGTCGCGCGATAGCTGTTCGAGGGTCGCGCATTCTATGGATGTATTTGCCTCTTTATCGCGATAATCGCGAATACGTCTCTTAGTCGATTGGGGCGCACTGACGGCGATATTGTTTCCTCTTAGAACCCGTGCGATTGTCGTTCGCCAGATTCCGTTCGCGCCTACGATCGCGATGCGTGACAAGGACGTCCCCTGCGCATGGGCAGCATCGATGGTCCTCAGGATCGCCTCCTGTTCCTCTGCGAATCCCCCAATGTAATGCGTCTCGATGGTTCCCTTGCACTCGTCGTTGGCGGTAAGGGGTGCGCGTCCGGCTTCCGTGCGCAGTTTGTTGATGATGCTCACGCTCGTGGTGGGGCGATAGCACGTATGCAGCACATGCGTTTGCGTGTTGGGGCATGCTTCAAGCAGTTCCTTCACTCCTCGTTCGAAGGGGTAGGGGTCTGCAACGCGCATGCCGGGTGCATCGCTTGCGGCCACGTATAGTTCCTGCGTGGCAAGCGCGCGAACAAGTTGCTGTGAGGCGCGTCCCATAAGGGTAAAGTCGTCGACAAGTACCGCGTGAGCTTGGTAGGCATTGCGAATGCGCTCGCATTGGCTTACTACGCGTAGGGCGCATGCTTCGAGTTCGCAGTGCAGCATGCCGTCAACGAGTTGCAGATTCTCCCGCATGCGCTGCGCTACGAGCTCTTCTTCAAGCGTCTGGAGCCAGCGTTCATCTTCGTCTGCCAAGTCGCTCCAGCCACGCTGGATGAAGCTGCAAAGGCCCCGCAAACGTCGTTGCTTGATTCCCAGCGAACGCATGTCCTCAAAGAGAATGCCTTCCTCGACGGAGTCGAGTATGCGCGCGCTTCTGCCGATTATCTCGTGCGCTTCTGGTTCGTTGAGAATGTTTCGGGCAAGATTCTGAATGCTCGTCACTTGTATGAGATTGTCTATGGTTTCAATACGGTTTTTAATGGTTTGGCAGTCCCTGTCGCATGCAGTTATGAAGAGAACGCGTGATCGATCGATGGATTCGGCTTTATGAGCTTCCTCGAGCAGTGCCGTCGTTTTCCCGCATGCGGGGCCGCCCAGGAAGAGCGTGACGTGAGGCTGTGTGTTCTCGCATGCGGTCATGCGCGCGTCCTTTCGAAGTCGTCGCATCATGGTGGGCCATCGTATCGCTAGGGGATGCGTCGACGACCAACCACGATGCGCAATGTGGAAGGAGCGGGCCACTCGAGGACAATTGGGGAATCGAGTGACCCGCCCTCCTCCCAAGATGGCTCTCATTACCCGCAAGAGCCATCTTGGGAGGAGCCCCGCCGCGGGTTGATGCGCGGCGGGGAAGGGCTACTTCTCGATGTTGTCGGTAATCACAACCGGTTTCGCTACGGAGGCTTCTCCGTTGTCCTTGGGCAGGAACGGCATGGTAATGGCGTTGCCCGGGCAGCTTTCTACGCAGGCGTGACATTTCGTGCACTCGTGCATGCCTGCTCCCAATTCGGGATGACGCGGGTTGATGCCTACGTTGCACACCTGCGAGCAGCGACCGCATTTCACGCCGCGCGTGTCCTCGATGCATTTGGCGTGATCCACCCGTATCCGTAGGGTGCGGTTCGCGCGGGAGACCAGGCTCATGAGCGCTCCTACGGGGCAGACGTGACTGCACCACTTGCGGAAGAACACCACTTCCACGAGTAAGAGCACGGGGATGAATACGACCGACCAGGTTACGTCGCCTCCGCCGAACAGCAGGATGACCGTGAATACCAGCGCGAAGGAAAGGCCGATGGGGCAGATGAGACAAAACACCGGGAATCCGAAGATCGCTGCGGAGAGCAGTCCGGCTCCCAGCACGATGTGGCGGGAATCGGAAGGCTTGCGTGCGTGGCAGATGTTGCCGCAGGACGCATGGAGGGCCTTTTGCTCCTTTTCCGTAAGAGGGGAATCGGGGTCGATCTTCGCTTTGCCCTTCAGGCTGGGATCTTGCTTATGGAACAGGTAACGCAGCTTGCGCCATACGGGAACGGGGCAAATCCATCCGCAGAAGGCACGGCCGAGAACTATGATGCCGATGACGGCAAGCACGAGCGAGATGAGCACATGCGGAACGAGGGTCTTGCTGGCAAGAAGGGTGCCCAGCGCGCCGATGGGGCACAGGACCGAGATGTCCTGCCAGCCCAGGGCGGAAAGGGTGCCCAGGCTCTGGTGAGCCGCGAAGGCGATGCCCGCGATGGCCAGGATGGCCAGGGGGATGATGATGCGTAGCTTGTTCGTTTTCATGCTGGCCTCCTTACAGTTCCGATTCGGGTACGACGACGATGGCGCGCGCGGTTGCGCCCAGGGTGATGGAGCCCTCCTGCAGGCTGACGCATACGCTCTGGCAGGCGCCACACCCGTTGCAGCGGTCGGCAATGACCACGGGACGGTTGTCCTTCTCGGTGAGCTCGATGGCCTCGTAGGGGCAGGCGTCGTAGCAGAAGCGACATCCGTTTGCCTTCGACCAGGCGAGGCACCAATTCTCGTTGATGACCGCTTTGCCGATGATGGTGCTTTCCGCCGTAGCGGATGCAGTCAGCTGCAGCGCCTGCGTGGGGCAGCATTTGACGCACAGCGGGTCCCCGCCATTTGCTTCCTGGCAGAAGTCGCAATATCCCTCGTCGAAGTTGGTCACCGGCGTGCGTACGCCCAAAATGCCATCTTCGATGTGCATGGGTGCCAGGGCATTGCGCGGGCAGGTCTCAACGCAACGCTCGCAGCGGATGCATGCGGAAATCAGGCGGTCCTCATCCTGGCCTCCCGGCGGTCGCGTCTTGGCTTGCGCTGGTACGGCCTTCAGCCCGCCCATGGCAAGCAGCACCGCCGCGCCGCCTCCGCCAATGGCGAACGCGCGCCGGGACATGCCGGCATGTGCCTGCTTCTCCTTCGTTTCTTCCATACGCCTCTCTCCTTGCTCGTCTGTATATGGAACCCTCGTTACTCCTCGAGGATGTCCTCCAATAGCTCCACGTCTTCCTCCAGGAAGCCCTCCATGAGGAAGGCGAGTCCGGTGTAGAAGTCGGTCTGCGAGAAACGCTTCATGTCGATTGCCAGAAGCGGCGCCCATGCATACAGATGGTCGTCCAGGAAGTTCAGCTGGCTCTTCAGCAGGGTCGTAGCCTGGCGCTCGTCGCCCACTTCAAGGGCGTTGGCGGTGCGCAGGGCAAGCACCTGCATGTATTCCAGTTCGAGCGCGATGTGGTCTTCGCCCTCTTTCCAATCGGCTTTCTTGTCGAGGCCCGCTGCGCGGTACAGGGCAAGCACCTCATCGCGTGCTCCTTGCATGAGCAGGCGCTTCTCGTTGGTGTAAATGCTTTCGAACGGGTAGGCAGCCGCATGGCCGCTGTAGCCGTGCCCGAAGAAAGTGCGCATGTAGTCTGCGGCGAGTTCGGTAATCGTGTTGTCCCAGATGCCGGAAAGGTACGTTGCAAGCAGGCGATAGCCCTCGTCGATGTTGTCGTTGCCCGTGTGCACGCGGTAGTGCAGCCCGTGAAGCTCGTCGAGTAGTTCGGGCGTGATTTCCTTGCGGAACAGGCGCGATATGAAGCCATACTGCGCTGCGCGTTGCCTGCAGGCTTCGGCCAGCTGTTCGCGGGTTTCCTGGGTTTCTTCCATCGTTGCGTTCGTCATGTTCATCACTCCCTGCTACCACTTGATGCCGTCGGTTTCGGCTGCCACCGCGAAGGGTTTCTCCTGCTCTTCGCCAGCGAAGTCGTCTTCGACTTCGGCGAGCTTATTGAGCGCCGCACGTCCCACTTCGGTAACGGCCCATGTGGAGCCTTGCCATTCGATGGCATCGCGGTTTTCCAGCAGGTCGGTGAAGTGCTGCACGAAGAACACGCGCGTGGGTTCGGCGATGAGCGGATCGCTGTCCACGGCGGCGGAGAGCTTCGGCATGGTCGTGCCGCCTTCCTCCGATGCGAGGGTGAGCACGCGCTTGTAGATCTTCAGGTAGTCGGCTTCCTTTTCGAACAGCTCTTCGATGCGCTCCAGGGGCTTGTTTTCGGCCATGATGGCCAGACCCGCTTCCGTAGCAAGCCAATGCACCTCGGGCGGAGTGGTGGGTTCGTAGTATTCGATGCCGTCGATTTCCACGATGGCGGGAACGGCTTCGACCGAGTCGTAGGGCGCGCCCGTATCCGTAACGCGTTGAATGGCACCGGCGGTTTCCATCATGTGGCAGATGGTTGCGGTGGAGTATACCGAGAACTTGCGTGTGCGCACTTCGTTGACGATCTCCTCCAAGTTACTTTCGGAAATGGGCTCGTCAGCCGCATTCATGATGGCGCGGAGGATGGCGCGCTGGGGGCGCATCTGCGCGAACAGCTCGCGCGTGCGGTCTTCGGGCGAACGCTGCGCGTAGGCTTCCGACGCCTGGTCGATGGCGTTTTCAATCTGGGGAACCTTTTCGGGGTCGGGCGGCAGGAATTCCGTGCGGCCCTCGGTGTTGGGCAGAAATACGCCCAAGTTACCCGAGATCTCGTCCATGCTCGTTGGC
>JAILNP010000185.1:0-4849 GCA_024691475.1 Eggerthellaceae bacterium | reverse complement strand
CCTGCCCCGATGCGCAGCTTGCCTGCGCCCAGGCCATACGGGAATCGGGGAAGCGCGTTCTGTTCGTATGCGGATGTGCCCAGCGCGAGTTCTTCACGCCGCTTATTGAGAAGAGCCCACTTACCGGCTTGCTTGTGCCGTTCTACGTGAAGAACGAATACTTCGGCGGCAACGTTGACGTTACGGGCCTGCTTTGCGGATGTGATATCTCGGTGGCTTTGGCGACCGTTTCTGCTGAAGGCGATTATGCCTTTGCTGCGCTCCCCAAGGTCATTTTGAATGCCGATGGGGTCACGCTTGATGATATGACCGTGAGCGATATGGAGGGCGCCTCCGGCCTGCATATTCATGTGGTATCCTGCGTAGCATCGGAATTTCTTCCCCAGATCGCCCAGGCGTGCGGCAATTCCGCGCGGCGATAGTGGGGTTTCTCGCAAGCGCTTCCAAGCGAAAGGCGGAATAATGGCGAAGCATCTGGTGGCCGTGGTCGGCCGTCCGAATGTCGGTAAATCCACATTCGTCAATCGTATTGCTCAAGCGGATGACGCTATCGTTCATTCCATGCGCGGCGTTACGCGCGATCGTTCCTATCACGAAGCCGATTGGAATGGCGAAAGCTTTACGCTCATCGATACGGGTGGCATTGAAATGGGTGACGAAGACGCATTTCAGACGTCCATTCGCAATCAGGCCTTCACGGCTGCCAACGAATGCGATGTCATTCTCTTCGTGGTCGATGGCAAGACGGGGATCAATGCCGACGACGAGGAGGTGGCGCGTAGCCTGCGCAAGGCGAATGTGCCCGTGCTCTTGGTCGTGAACAAGATCGATGACCCCAACAATCTCGATTCCATTTACGAGTTCTACAACCTTGGCCTGGGTGATCCCTGGCCGGTTTCCGCGCTGCACGGCACGGGTACGGGCGACTTGCTCGACGAGACGGTGAAGCTCCTGCGCGAGGCGCCCGAGCGCTTCGACCCGAACGCGGAAGACGCCATCAACGTTGCCATTATTGGTCGTCCGAATGCGGGCAAGTCTTCCATTACCAACATGCTGTCCCAGAACGACCGCTCTATCGTGAGCGACGTTGCCGGCACTACGCGTGATGCCATCGACACGGTAGTTCATCACGAGGGGAAGGCGTATCGCCTGGTTGATACGGCTGGTTTGCGTCGCAAGAGCCAGATTGACGAAGACGTGGAGTATTACGGCTTCGTGCGCTCCATGCGCGCCATCGATCGCGCCCAGGTCGTGCTTCTCATGGTAGATGGCACACTTGGCCTTACCGATCAGGATCAGCGCATTGCCGGTTTCGCCGCCGAGCGTGGCTGCGCCATGGTTGTCGTGTTGAACAAATGGGACATCGTGGAAGGTGCCGAGGCGAAGGAACGCGTGCGCGACCAGGTGGCGGAACGCCTGCAGTTCGTCTCGTACGCTCCCGTTATCGCCGTTTCGGCGCTTACGGGCAAGAACACGCATCGCATTTGGGAAATGATCGACAAGGCGTATGCGGGATACAACGCCCGCGTTTCCACGAGCGCTCTCAATAACTGGCTTGCCGAGATTCGCGATTTTGGTCATAGCATCTCGCAGGGTAAGAAGCTCCTGAAGTTGAAGTACGCCACTCAGACGGCTACGTGCCCGCCTCAGATCACGTTCTTCGCAAACCATCCCGAAATCGTTACTGACAATTACGAACGCTATCTGGAGGGCCGTTTGCGCCGCAGCTTCGAATTCACCGGTACGCCCATTCGCATCAAGTTCAAACGGAAGGATTAACCCTTGCAGTCGCCCATCGTACTCATTGTCGTACTGGCCATTTCATTTCTGCTTGGTTCGCTTCCCAGCGGTGTCATCATCGGCAAATGCATATATCACGTTGATATTCGCGAGGTTGGCTCGGGCAATATCGGCACTACGAACGCCATTCGCGCATTTGGCAAGAAGGGCGGTTATCTGGTCTTCCTGATGGACTTTGGCAAGGGCCTGCTTGCTGGGTTGCTTGCCATGCTCATCACGTCGGCTTTTGCCTCCGCTGAGGGTATGTTTACCACGGGTGATGCCATGGCCATGGCGCTTGCCGGCGGATGCCTGGGCCATGTGTTTTCGCCTTGGCTTGGGTTCCATGGTGGCAAGGGCATTGCCGTATCCATTGGTGCCCTCTTCTTCGTGTTCGGTCCCGTTCCTGCCCTGATCGAACTTGCTTCGTTCATCGTGGTCGTGGTGCTTACCAAGTACATTTCCGCGGGTTCCATCACGGCTGCGGTGCTCTGTCCGTTCATGTCGTTCTACGTGTTCTGGGGCGATTGGTTTGCCGCCATCGTCTGCGCGCTCGTGGGCATTCTGGTGGTGTGGGCGCATCGTGCGAACATTTCTCGCTTGCGTGCGGGCACGGAAAACCGCATTGGCAGCTCTAAAAGGGGGTAGTCTCTTCATGAAAATCGGCGTCATCGGTGCAGGCTCCTGGGGTACTGCCATTGCCCAGATGCTTGGAAGCAATGGCCAGAACGTGAACATTTGGGCTCGCAGGCCCGAAGTCGTCTCTTCCATCAATTGCGATCACGTGAACCCACGTTATTTCAGCGACGTTGAGCTCTCGCACAACATCGTTGCCACCGTTGGGTATCGCGATTGCCTGTACAACGCCGACGCCGTTGCCGTCGTCACGCCTTCGAAGCTGTTGCGTGGCGTGGCTCGTGCGCTTGCTCCCATTGCAAGCGATACGCTCCCCATCGTCATCTGCAGTAAGGGCGTGGAAGCCGAAAGCGGTTTGCTTCCCGTGCAGATCTTCGAGCAGGAGATGGGCAACCCCGATCGCTTTGCTGTGCTCTCGGGGCCCAATCATGCCGAGGAAGTCATTCGGGGCATGCCGGCTGCTACGGTCATCGCATCCAAGTCGCCCGAAGTGGCCGCGTTCCTGCAGCAAGCGTTTGCGAGCGACCATTTCCGCACCTACACGTGTTCCGACGTCGTGGGCGTTGAGATTTGCGCTGCCTGCAAGAACGTGATTGCGTTGGCGGTGGGCATGTCATTTGGCCTTGGATACGGGGACAATACTGCCTCGCTGCTCATGACGCGCGGCCTGGCGGAGATGAGCCGTCTGGTGAACGCCCTTGGTGGCGAGGCCATCACGTGCATGGGTCTTGCCGGTACGGGCGACCTAATTGCTACGTGCACGTCTCAGCACTCGCGTAACCGCCGCTTCGGTGAAATGGTGGCGCGCGGTGGCACGCTCGAGGAGTTTACCAACGAAACGCACATGGTCGTTGAAGGTGCGTACGCATGCCAGACGCTCCTTCCGCTGGCGAAGAAGGCCGGTGTGGAAATGCCCATAACCGAAGCCGTACGCCAGGTAATTTGGGAAGGCGCCGACCCTCGCGTTGAGGGGCTGTCTCTGAGCGATCGTCCTCTCAAGCAAGAGTTCTACGGCTTGGGCTAGCCTCCATGCTCAGGCAAACGCATTTCGCATACAACACGCCCCTGGGGCATCTCACGCTTTCGTCGAATGGCGAAGCCATAACTGGTCTTGCCTTTGGCGCGGTAAAGCTCGATGGAGAAGAGGCCCCCACCTTGCTTACGAACAGGGCGGCTAACGAGCTCCAGGAGTACTTTGCCGGCAAACGCCAGGCGTTCACCGTACCTCTTAGCGTTTCCGGTTCGGCATTCCAGGAATCCGTTTGGCATGCCATTGCGCGTATTCCATATGGGCAGACTAGATCGTATTCCGATATCGCCGCATCGGCGGGGAGTCCGGGCGCGTATCGCGCATGTGGCATGGCCGCGAATGCCAACCCCATACCCATTTTCATCCCGTGCCATCGCGTTATTGGCGCCAACGGGAAGCTCGTTGGATATGCGGGAGGCATGGATATCAAGGAATTCCTGCTCAATTTGGAAAGAGATTATGCCTAGTTAATTCCTGGGGGTTACAATCGGGTGGCTTTGAGGAACTACTTGCTGTAATCGAAAGGTCTGGCATGTTCGAAACGGTCCGCGTATCGCCTTCAATTTTGTCCTCCGATTTCATGAACCTTCAGTCAGAGATCGCTTCCATCGAGGCAGGTGGCGCGGATTGGGTTCATGTTGACGTCATGGATGGCCATTTCGTTCCGAATCTCACCATCGGCGTACCCGTTGCGCAGCAGCTTGCGCGCATCACGTCTATGCCGCTCGACGTGCATCTCATGATTTCGAATCCACTCGTCCAGCTTCCCTGGTTCCTGGCTTCGCAGCCGTATATGGTTACCATTCACTGGGAAGCGCTCGATCCCGCATGTCCGAATGACGAAGCCAGGAAGGCCGTCGAGCTCATTCACGAGGCTGGTTCGAAGGCCGCTATCGCGTTGAAGCCCGACACCGATGTTTCCGTTCTTGCCCAAACCATTGGTCTTTGGGATATGGTCCTCGTCATGAGCGTATTTCCTGGCTTTTCCGGGCAGTCGTTCATCGAGGAAACGCCCAATCGCATCCGTCAGGTCGTTCAGCTTGCAAAGGAAGCGGGCGCATCTCCGCTCATCCAGGTGGATGGTGGCATCAATCCCACCACGGCCGATCTCGTTGGCGCAGCGGGTGCTGATGTCATGGTTGCCGGCAATGGCGTCTTCAAGGCGTCCGATCGCGCCGCCGCCATCGAATCTATTCGCCTTTCTGCCACGAACGCACGTTAGGAGCACGAAATGGATCGCGTGTATTTCGACTGGGCGGCCACGACGCCGTTGTGCCAGGAAGCGCAGCAGGCAATGGAACCGTATATGCAGGCGGGCATGGGAAACATCGCCGTTGGAGCGAATGCGAACTCCCTTCATTCCGAAGGTCGTGCGGCGTTTGCCGCGCTCGAGCAAGCACGTGC
>JAILNP010000166.1:0-20746 GCA_024691475.1 Eggerthellaceae bacterium | reverse complement strand
ACCAACTGAAGATGGAGGGCAAGAACACCAAGCCCAGCACGATGATCACGGTGACCACGTTGCTGAAGACGCGCTTCAGATCGCCCACAAACAGACGCCATGCGTTCTTCATCGCGCACCACCCCCACGCAGCACGTCAATGGCACGCGCCAAGGGCGTACCGTGAACGCTCTGATGATGGCTGTACACCTCGCGGAGCTGATCATCGGTAAGGCCGATGGCACTCACGCGATGTTCGATATTGTCGCGAATATGCTCCACGACAACCAGGAAGATCATGATCAATATGAGCCATACCAGCCATGCCGTGAGCATCACGAGCTTGGCCGTGCCCGAAAACGCCAGTAGGGGCGTTACCACCAAGGGCACGCCAAAGCCAAGAATCCACGCACCACGCATCAAGCGCGGATACCAGAGCGCGAAGCGTTCTACGGAAACGAGCAGTTGCTCGCGGTAGTCTTCGCGATCGGCAAGTACGCTGATCACCTGAGCCAGGCGGAACCTACGCGCAGGCAGTTCCGACTCCTCGCCATTCATGATGTCGCTCTCGCGAATCTGACGCGAGAACAGGCGATTGAGATTCGTAAGGTACGGACGCACGATAAGGGCAAGCCCCGTGAAGACGACGAAGAACGCAACGAGCATGCCCATGCAGAACGCCCAGTGATCGCCATAGAAGCCGGCAATGGTCTCGCGCATGGCGTTGATGCCATACGTAAACGGAAGCAGCGGGTAGATAACCTGGAAGAACGAAGGCGTCATCTCGACGGGATACAGGCCCGTGGCGCCGGGAATCTGTGCGAATACCAAGATGATGCAGATGCCCTTGCCAATGTGCTGAAGCAGCACGGAGAGCGAATACTGGATGGCCAAATAGGACAGCGAGGCCACGACTGCGGTAAGCAAGTACAAGGGCACGTTCACCGTTTGCACGCCCAGGAACATGTTGCCCACGCAGCACACGATCGCCTGCAGCGTGACGAGCACCGAAAGGAAGAGGCCGCGGCCAACATAGGCCTGGCGCAGGGTAAGCCCCTTGATGTCTCCCCTATCGACCTCTTGCTTCAGGATGACCATGAGCATGAACACGCCAATCCAGAGCGTGAGGTTGGTGAACAGCGGAGCCATGGCCGAACCGAAGGAATTCACGGAATAGAGCGTTTCGGTGGTGAGCTCGGTGGGCGAAAGCATGAAGTCGGCCACTTTCGAGGAATCGATGCTCCCGTCGACCCCGAAGATCTGACCGAACAGCTGCGACGTACCCAGCGCCTCTACGTCGGCCTTCACCGTATCGATGCTCGTCTGAAGCGTAGCGAGCAGGTCGTCGGTTTGGTCAAGGGCGTCCTTGGAAGAGCGCAGCGTCTCGTCGAGCTGATCGAGAACGGCAAGCGCCTGATCGATGAGAAGCGACTGGCGCGCCACCGTAGAGGAAAGAGAACCAGACGTGGAGGCGATGCTGGACAGTGCGCTATCAACGTTGGGAATGACGGAGGTGGCAAGCACCGTACGGTATTTGTCGGCGTTCGCAATGGCCGACTGAGCCGCTTCGTTGGCCGCATTGCCCGCGTCAGACGTGTCGGATGCGGCCTGCTTCGTATCCTCGCTGATGGTCTTCAGGTTCTGCAAAGACGAGGAAAGGCTCTGATTGCGCGCCTCCATGGCGTCGATTGCGGCAAGCAGCGAGGTCTTCTCCTGGCCATCGGGCAGAGCGTTGGCGATGACCTTTAGCTGAGCGATAGTCGTTTCGTTTTGCGAAACGGACGACTCCCCATACGCGATGGCGCTTTCCACGGAGCCCTCGGCGGCAATAACGGACGAGCAGGCCTCGCTCACGGCGATGTTGGCGTTGGAGGCAGCGCGCGACGCAAGCACCGACCCCTGGTCCATATTGGTAAACACGGTAGACGACATACTCGCCAGATTATCCTGTGCGGTGAGCGTAAGCGACTGCACATCGTTCAGAGAGCTGGAGATGAGCGCGATATCGCCCTTGGCATCCTGCAGCTTCCGACGCGCATCGGCCGACTTCGAAAGCGCATCTTCGGCAGAGCCCGATAGCTCCGATGCGGATTCTCGGGCAGACGTAATGCTCTCTTGCGCCGTGGTGAATCGCGCAATCACGTTTTCCCGGGCCTGGCCGATGTCGGCCTGGGCATTGTCGACGGCCTCATCAAGCTTGGCGGTAACCACTTCGCTTGCCGACGAAACGAACGCGGAGTTGATCGTCTGGTCGAGCGAGGTAGCGCCCGTATCGGTAATCTTTGGCGAGACGGCACCCAGCTTCTCGTTCACATAGTATTCGAGCTGAGGACGCTGGATGTCTCCCGACAAGAGAGTGGTAAAGCACGAACTGAAATCGGAGGGAATGACGAATGCGGCATACGCCTCCCCCGACTGCACCTTCTGAATGGCGGTATCGCGGTCGGTAAACTCCCAACCTAGCTGGGTATTCTCTTCTAGGTTCGACACGATCTGGCTACCGAGGTCGAGCTGGCCCATATCCTCGGAATAGGCTCCCGTATCCTCGTTGACGACGCAAACCTTCAGATTGCCCGTATTGCTATACGGGTCCCAGAAGCCCAAGACGTTGAACCACGTATACATAGACGGGAGAACGATGAGGGCGACGATTACGACAAGCGCTGCGGGCGATTTAAACAACCGCATGAAATCGCGACCGAATACGCGCAGAATATTTCGCAAACTACCCTTCCTTCCCATTTCTCATATCCAATAAGCAAGTCACGGCCCCGAGCATGCCCGAGACCGTGTTACGAAGCATAGGCACCACAGGATCGGCTACAGTTTCCGGGTCTTCTCCATGGCGCGACGAACGGCATGCATGGCAGCAGCGCGGAATCCGTCTTCCTCAAGCGCCTGCACGCCCTCGATGGTAGTGCCCGCGGGCGAAGTAACCATATCCTTCAACTGGCCCGGATGCTTCGCCGTATCACGTGCCAACTGGGCGCTGCCCATAACGGCCTGCGAAACGACCTGGTAGGCATCGGCACGCGACATGCCCTCGGCAACAGCCGCATCGGCAAGCGCCTCGATGAACAGGAACGTAAACGCGGGCGTGCACCCTGCAACGACGCCAATGACGTCGACCATCTGCTCGGACATCGGCAGAGCGCGACCACATGAACCGAAGATATCGAGCGCGATGCACATATCCTCTTCGGTAGCAGAGGCATTGGCGCACAGCCCCGACATACCCTGGCCAACTAACGCGGGGGTGTTGGGCATGCAGCGCACGAGACGCACGGGGCGCACCGCGCCTTCGATACGCTCGAACAGGTTCAGATTGCCTTCCAAGGCGCGAGCGTGCGCGAACGAGGCCTCGATCCACTCGATGCTCTTGCCCGCGGCAATGGAGATATACAGAGGATTGGAATCGACGGTCGCAACTTCCGCGATAACCGATTCGAGCACAGCCGGCTTGACCGCAAGCACCACCACATCGCACGTGCGCACGATTTCGGAGTTGCTGTCTGCCGGGGTAATGCCCAAGCGCGAGGAAAGCTCGTCGAGCTTCTCGCGGGAAGGATTGCTGGCGAATACGCTCGAGGCGTCGACAAGGCCGGATTCGATAATGCCGCCCATGATCGCCGATGCCATGTTACCTGCACCGATAAAGCCGATTTTCATGCTCAAGCACCTCCTGTATACATATGGTTCCATAATACCGAAAAGCGCCCCCGAACGAATCGTACATCTTGCGCGATTCGTCCAGTTGGGCGCGTTTCGTCACAAAGCCGCTATAAACGGCTAGTCAAGCTTCAAATCCCCTTCGCGGATAATGCCAAGGCGACGGAACAAGACGCCAAACGCCCAGGCGAGAACGGCGGGAAGCACGAAGCAGACGAGAATCATGCCCAGCCATTCCGCAACGCCGGGAACGGCGCCACCCGAAACCCATCCCGTATACAGGCCAATGGGGCCCACCAAACCGCACGTGCCCATGCCGCTGGCAATGGCAGCGCCATTCTGCTCCATGTGGAACAGGCACGTTGCGACCGGACCGGTAATGGCAGACACGAGGATGGGCACGACCCACACGACGGGCTTGCGCATGATATTTCCCATCTGAAGCATCGAGGTGCCCAGGCCCTGGGAAACGATGCCGCCCCAACCGTTGTCGCGGAAGCTCAGCACGGCAAAGCCGACCATCTGGGCGCAGCAACCAGCAAGGGCGGCGCCACCAGCCAAGCCCGTAAGGCCCAGGGCAGCGCAAATGGCAGCCGAGGAAATAGGCAGCGTAAGTGCGATACCCACCACAACCGACACGATGATGCCCATCCAAAGCGGCTGGAGCTCGGTGGCCCACATGATGAAGCCGCCCACGGCAGAGGCAAGCGCGCCAATCCAGGGGCCGATGGCCATTGCGAGCCCGCAGCCAACCAAGATGGTCACACCCGGGGTAACGAGAATGTCCACCTTCGTCTCGCCATGAACCGCCTTGCCAAACTCAGCGGCAATGACGGCAATGACGAGCACGGCAAGGGGTCCGCCCGCGCCGCCAGCGGTATTGGACGCGTAGCCCACTGCGGCAAGCGAGAACAAAACGAGACCGGGACTCTTGAGCGCATAGCCAATGGCCACGGCCATGGCAGCACCCGTGGCAGCCTGGGCAAATGCGCCGATGTCGTTGAAGAACGAAACGCCCGTAAGCGAGCCGATGGTGTTCAGAATCGTGCCCATGAGCAGCGATGCAAACAGACCTTGGGCCATCGCCGACATGGCATCGATGGCATACCGCTGGAAACTCACCTCGATGTCCTTACGCGACAGGAACCCGCGGAAGCCGCCCTGCCCACCCTTCGCTACCTGTGCATCAGCACGTGCCATGGAACATCCTTCCCTCGTTGAGATTATTGGCGGATACATTACGCTTCGTGCAAAAAATCAATTCCGCAAATGAACAATCTTCAAAGAGTGAACTCATTCCCAACCTGGCGAAATGAAACGATGGTGAATGGTCCGGCACCGAACGCAAAGCGCGGGGCATTTGCATTAACATGGAGGGGTTGCACAACCCCGGTTTCGCCATTGGCTAGCAAGTTAGGAACACGTATGCACATAGGCTTTGATAACGACAAGTACATCGAACTTCAGGCAAACCACATCCGCGAACGCATTGCCCAATTCGACGGCAAGCTGTACCTGGAATTCGGAGGCAAGCTCTTCGACGACTACCACGCAAGCCGCGTACTTCCCGGATTCGAGCCCGATTCGAAGATCCGCATGCTCAAGAGCATGATGGACGACGTCGAAATCATCATCGCCATCAATGCCAATGACATCGAGAAGAACAAGATCCGCGGCGACCTGGGCATCGGCTACGACGATGACGTGCTGCGCCTGCTCGACGTCTTTTCCAGCATGGGATTCATGGTGGGCGGCGTGGTCATCACGCGCTACACCGGCCAGCCTTCCGCGGAAGCGTTCCGCACTCGCCTGGCTGCCCTGGGTGTGCGCAGCTGCCTGCACTACCCCATCGCAAACTATCCCACCGACATCGAGGGCATCGTAAGCGACAACGGCTTCGGCAAGAACGAGTTCATGGAAACGACGCGCCCCCTCGTAGTGGTTACCGCCCCCGGCCCCGGTTCGGGCAAGATGGCTACCTGCCTCTCGCAGATCTACCACGAGCACAAGCGCGGCGTGAAGGCCGGCTACGCCAAATACGAGACGTTCCCCATCTGGAACCTGCCGCTGCGCCACCCCGTGAACATCGCCTATGAAGCCGCCACGGTCGACCTCGACGACGCCAACGCCATCGACCCCTTCCACCTGGAGGCATACGGCGAATCCACCGTCAACTACAACCGCGACATCGAAGTCTTCCCCGTGCTGAAGGCGCTTATGGAACGTATCATGGGCGAAAGCCCCTACCAGAGCCCCACTGACATGGGTGTGAACATGGCTGGCCTGGCCATTTCCGACGACGACATCGTTCGCGAAGCCGCCAAGCGCGAAATTCTGCGCCGCTACTTCCACACCTCGGTTGCCGTGAAGCAGGGCAAGGCGGAAAGCGTGCAGATCGAAAAGCTGCGCCTGCTCATGAATCAGGCGGGCGTAAACGAAGCCGACTTCGAGGTTCGCACGAAGGCTCTGCTGAAGGCCGAGGCCACGGGTGGCCCCGCGGGCGCCATCGAAATGCCCGACGGCCACATTCTCACGGGCAAGACGAGCGATCTTCTGGGCGCCGCATCGGCAACGCTCATGAACGCGCTCAAGTACGCTGCGGGCATCGGCGACATCGACGTCATCAGCGACACGGCCATTCACCCCATCTGTCACCTGAAGACGCAGCACCTGGGCAGCCGCAACCCGCGCCTGCATTCCGACGAAACGCTGCTGGCGCTTTCCGTGAGCACGACGACGAATCCCATTGCCGAGGAGCTCATGAAGAACACCGACGCCCTGCGCGGTTGCGACGCGTTCTTCAGCGTCATCATCTCCGAAGCCGACGAGCGCCTGTACAAGAAGCTCGGCATCAACGTATGCTGCGAACCGCGCTACGAGCTGAGCACGTACTACCACAAATAAGCGTCACGCCACGTCAAACGCCGAAGAGCGTCCTGCCATCTTGCAGGGCGCTCTTTTTTTCGCGCAGTAAACGCTAGCCGAACACCCAACCCGTGGGGCTTAGATACATGAAATGCAGCAGGGCAAGGAAGCCATAAGCGGAAACGAGCACCCAGAACAGCACATCGGCGAACCATCGCGGCAAGCGCGACATGCCCTTGTCCATAAGCGGATAGACGTACCACACGATCAGCGTGGCGGCTACGGAATACACGAGCGAATTCTGCAGGCAAATCTGCCCCATGAAATTGAAGGGCATGTTGCGATAATCCCATAGATGGTAGTCGGCATTCGCCGTAATGCCCGTGGTGAAGTCGATGGCAGTACACGAAAGCGCGATGAGCACGAAGCTCAGCGGCAGCGCTATGGCCACGCGGCCACCCGTGCGCTTCATGAGCCATTCCTTGAAGGGATGCAGAATCACGACGACCAATGCGATGGCGATGCCCTCGGCGGAAAATGGATATAGCCATTGCTCCCAAAGCATCGAATTGCTCAAATCGTAGTCGCCCATGAAGACGCCCGCGGCAATGAGCTGGCAAAACAGCATTTCCGCCCAATGCCCCAGGAACGAGAAGGCCACGAAGTAGATGGCAAGGTCACGCCAGAACGGCCACTTCCGCATGCGATGACGCACGGGGACGGCAGCCGTTAGGAACTTCTCGACCTGAGTAACGCTGCGCAAGCGCACGACGAGCGTTGCCCGCACGCGGCTGGACACCGCCACGTACGATGCCGCCGATACGTATATCAGCAGCTGAACGCTCACGATGGCAAACATGGGCACCACACCAATGGAGGTGACTACCTCGTTGCCCGCGCCAAGGAAAAACTCGTCGACGAGCATCAGAATGCACGTGAGAAGCGAGGTGACCACGATGAACGGCCTGCCGAAGGCAGCGCGCCTGGAAATGAACCATACGGATAATGTAGAGGAAATAACCGCGAACACCGAACGAAAGAGCGAAAGGTCGTAATCGAACTCGGCGGGATTCAGAATGGCCGCATTCGTGAAGGCAAGCAGAAGCTCCAAAACGAACAAAGCACGCACGATTTGCAGGCCAAGGCCCAGCGGCGGCAAAGCCTGACGGCGCGAGCCATTTGGAGCGGCATGCTTCATTCGGAACCCCCTCTCACACGCGCATAGTGCCAGTGTATCCTGCATGCCCCGCCGGAAGCTCGGGCGCGGGCATCGGGAAGGCAATTGTTACCTGCCAAATGCTCTTTGTGCGCGCGTCATGCGCACACGCGATGGAAGGCAACTTGTGCGAGCCATGGAAACACCCCCGTGCCGCACCCATTTCGCCGTGTAACACGGAACAACACGCTACACTGGCACCATGGAAACCCCGAAGACATACGACATCGCCGTGCGTGCCACGCTGAGCCAATACGACGAGGCAGCCAGAGAGCTTGCCGAGCACCTGGGCGTGCCCTACCTTGCTCCCGACGCATCGGAATCGCCTGCCGCCACGCTCCTGACCATCGACGAGGCGGGCATGGCGCTCATTTCCGATGGAATGACCATGCGCGTCGACCTGGGCCATCTTGCCCGCCGCCTGCACCCCAACAAGGTTCACCGCGAGCTGCTCGTACGCGCGGCAAAGCTGAAGGGCGTCGCAGACCCAGTGGCGCTTGACGCGACCGCTGGTCTGGGCGAAGACGCCATGCTGCTTGCCGCAGCAGGGTTCACGGTATATGCCTACGAGGCAAACCCCATCATCGCCGCGCTGCTCGCCGACACCATCGCACGTGCAGCGAAAGATCCCGCATGCGCACAGGCGGCAGGGCGCCTGCATGTCATCGAAGGTGATAGCATTCAGGCGCTTGCGGAAGGCAGGCATGCGCCCGACGTAGTCTACCTGGATCCCATGTTTCCCGAGCGCACGAAAAGCGCTGCCGTAAAGAAGAAGTTCCAGCTGCTTCATCATCTGGAACGCCCCTGCGAGAACCAGGACGAGCTGCTGCAAGCCGCACTGGCGGCACATCCCCGCAAGGTGGTCATCAAGCGCCCCGTCAAGGGGCCATACCTGGCAGATCGCAAACCAAGCTATTCCCTATCGGGAAAGGCCGTGCGCTACGATTGCATCGCCTTGCCAAGCGCAGTCGCAGAATAGGCCATTAGGTACTCGTTGAGGGAATGCGTGCGGCCGTCAGCGCGAAAGCACGTAACTTCGATATCCTGCGTACAAACCACGCGACTTCGAAGCAACGCAACGTCCCCATCGTCGAAGCTATGGCAGTACCGATATGCCCCCTGGCGCCCCTGCCAGCCAATAACCCAATCGCCTGGCTCCAAGTCAACAAAATCGAACAGTGCTCCCTGCAAGGGCAATGTACGTTTCGCCTGCTCATGCGCAACGCGCGCCTTGGCTGCGAGCCCCTCGTCATCCATGAACCGCCATAGGGAAACCGCCAAGGCCCCCTTAGGCGCACGCGCCCTCATGAGCGCATCCACAAGCAGATCTCGATTGGCAGCTCCGGGCACATGATGGAAGAAGCCAAAGCAAGCCACGATATCGAAAGCGCCCGCAGGAACGCCCAGCCACGCATCCGTCTGCGCAGCCTGGCCCAAAAGGCCCTGCACGATGTCGACGCAATAATAGTCGATGGCAATGTCTTCCAGACCATCCTCGCGCACGAGCCGAGGACACGAATCAAGCGCTGTCACGCGCAGATCCGCCTCGGGAAACGCCTCCCTCAGGTATCGCTCGAAACGCAACGTGCCACAGGCCACGTCGAGAACGCGTAGCGGAACGACGCCCGAAAGACGCGGGTCATCCTCGCCCCAGCACGCACGCAGCTGCTGGGCGCACCGAATCCAACCGGGCCAAGCCGAGCGGCGCGTCGATGCAAACGAATCGGCGTAGGCGCCATAGAAGGCATTATTGAGGCTGGCGAGCGCTACCGCGGTGTCGTTGTTCACGAACGCACCTCGCAACACGCACCCGCAAACGCGCCCTTACTTTCTTGCAGCATACAGGCCCCGCCTAATCGTAGTCGGGATACACGCGGGCACCCGACTCGTCGACGCTCACGATAACGCCGTCGACATCGCGCACGAACTTCGAAAGCTTCGAATAGCCAAAGTCCTTCACGTTGAAATCGGGATACGCCTCGTAGACCATATCGCCAATCTTGCTCAAGCTCACGCCGCCCGTCTTCCCCTTGCGCACCTCGTCGACGATGAACGACGAAACCTCGCCACGCAGGCTGTCGGCGTCGCGCAGGGCCACGAGCACCACGTTATGTCGCCGTTCCAACTGCAAATTCGGGAAGCTTTCCAGGAACTTCGACAGCTGGCTGTAGCCGAAGGCGCGTACGTCGAAATCAGGGTAGATGTCCACCAGACGACTGCCGATTTCAGCCAACGAAATCTGCGTGCCCTTGCCGCTATACTCGTTGATGATGTCAACAATGGCCGACGACGTCTCCTTCAGACTGACGCCATTTTCCTCGAGGGAATGAACTTCGGATGCGGCTGTCCCGGCATCTTCCTGGCCCTGGCTGATGACCTCGAGCGCAGTGAACACCGTGCAGGCATTGCGGAACGAGCGGGGCGTCTTCTGCTCGCCCATGCCCACCACCGTCATGCCGGCATCGCGCAGGCGGCTTGCCAGGCGCGTGAAATCACTATCGCTGGAAACGATGCAGAACCCCTGGACCTTGCCTTCGTAGAGGATGTCCATGGCATCGATGATGAGAAACGAATCGGTGGCGTTCTTGCCCTTGGTATTGGCGAACTGCTGCATGGGGGTAAGCGAATACTCCGCCAGCACGTCCTTCCACTTCCCCATCTGGCTGCTCGTCCAGTCGCCGTAGATGCGGCGGTACGTAACCTGGCCATGACGGCTGGTCAGCTCGTTCATGATAGCCTGGATGTACTTCGCGGAAATGTTGTCGGAATCGATGAGAAGCGCAAACGACTTACGGTCTTCCATGGGCCAGCCCCTATCATGCTTCGCGCCGTGAATTTCTAACCACCTCGCATTCTAGCGCATCGCGACGCGCCATATGAACGTCTGCGCAATTGCCCATTGCACGTCAATATCAAGTGCGGAACGTGGCAAGCAAGCGCAGGTCGATGCGGGTAGAATAGGGGCATGGAAAATCCTTTCGACAAGAACGAGCACGGCAAGCAGGCCATTCGCGTCATCGGCATCCTGGAAGATGCCGGGCTCGAGGCATGGCTCGTGGGCGGTTGCGTGCGCGACGCCCTCCTGGGCCGCCCCGTGCATGACTTTGACATTGCCTGCAATGCGCTCTGGAGCGAAACACAGGCGGTACTCGAGGCCAGCGGAATCCACACCGTGGAAACCGGCATAGCGCACGGCACGCTCACGGCCATCAGCAAGGGCACGCCCTTGGAAATCACCACGTACCGCATCGACGGAGCGTATACCGATGGCCGTCATCCCGATTCCGTGCAATTCACCCGTTCCATCCAGGAAGACCTGGCACGGCGTGATTTCACCATCAACGCCATGGCCTGGCACCCCACGCGAGGGCTACTCGATCCGTTCAACGGGCAGGCAGACCTCCACGCACGAGCGCTACGTGCCGTAGGCGAGCCGGAAAAGCGATTCATGGAAGACGCCCTGCGCATCTTGCGAGGCGTTCGATTCGCAAGCCAGCTTGGCTTCGCCATAGACCAGGAAACCGCATCGGGCATGCGCGCGCAGGCTTCCAAGCTGGACCTCATCGCAGCCGAACGCATAGCCCACGAACTCGAAGGGCTGCTATGCGGCAAGCACGTGCATGGTGCGCTCATGGCATACGCCGACGTCATTGGCCGCGTCATCCCCGAAATCACGCCCATGATTGGGTTCGACCAGAAAACGAAATACCACATCTACGACGTATGGGAGCACACCGCCTACGCCGTGCAGTACGCCACGCCCGAACCGCTTACGCGTTGGGCGACGCTATTTCACGATATCGGCAAGCCAAGCACGTTCACGATCGACGAGGAAGGCATCGGGCATTTCTATGGCCACGCCCACGAGGGCATTCCCCTTGCAAAACGAGCGATGAAGCGTCTGAAGATGAGCCCCGCGTTCATCGAGCGCGTAGCCATGCTCGTGCGCTACCACGATTGCCCAACCATCCCCGAGCCGAAATACGTGAAGCGGCTCCTGCGCAAGCTCGACGGAGACCCCGATCTGCTACGCGCGCTCTGCAGCGTGAAACGCGCCGATTCGCTCTCGCACGCCCCCGCATACCGCTCGGGCGTTGCCCATGCGCAGGCCATCGAGGATTGCCTCGACCTCATCCTTAGGGAAAGCCAACCCTTCACGGTGGCAGCGCTCGATATAAGCGGAAAAGACCTGCTGGCAATGGGCATGCCGCAAGGACCCCACATTGGCGCGGCATTGAACGCCATGCTCGAGGCAGTCATGGACGAAACGCTTCCCAACGAACGCGCTGCCCTCCTGCGGTTCGCGCGCGAATGGTGGAGCAAACGTGAAACCGAGATAAAGCAAGCGTAGAAAAGCAACCGCTAAGCGCACTTAAAAGCTCTCATTCCCTTCGCAAGCGATAGAATACGGGCAATCAAGCGAAACGTCGGAAGGAGGGCATGGTGAATCCGCAACCCATCGAGGAAATCAGACCGCGCATCTGGCGCGTTCAGGTTCCCCTGCCCGACAACCCCCTCCGTTTTTTGAACTCCTACTTCATCCTGGGAGATGACAAGACGACCATTGTAGACGTGGGCTTCGACAACCAGGAATGCTCCGATACGCTCGACGCAGCACTGGCGTACTTCGGGCGCAGCTGGGATACCGTAGAGGTCATCCTCACGCATTCCCACCCCGATCACACGGGCTGCCTCGACCGCTTGTGGACGCCTGGCATGACCATTCACGCGAACATGCATTCCTTCCAGGAGGTCAGCGACAACCTGGCCATGGAAGCCGAGATCATCGAACCCGTCCTCGAGCACATCGTTGGAAAAAAGGTTGGTCTTGCGGGCGGCAGCGGCGGCCGCGACGGATCGCGCACCGTGCTCACCAGCGAACTACTCCCCCTGAAGAAGCGTCCGAACTTTCACTTTCTGGACGATGGCGACGAATTCGAGGCCGCCGGGTACACGTTCCGCGTAGTTGCCACGCCTGGGCATGACAACTGGCACATCTGCCTCTACGAGCCCACCGCTCGTTTGCTCATTGCGGGCGATACCGTACTCGAGCGCATTACGCCCACGGTATCCACGTGGCTGACCTCGCGCGACAACCTAGGCGATTTCCTTTCCAGCTTGCACAAGCTGGGAAATCTTGATATCGACCTTGCCCTCGCCGGACACGGAGAGCCCTTCGAGCAAGTGCATGAGCGCCTGGCGTTCCTGCTGAATCATCACGCGCAACGCCTCGAAGAAATCGATGGGCTGGTTGCCGAAGGGTATTCCACGCTTGCGGACATCGCGCGCAATTGCGCTTGGAAGCACGCCAACTGGGATGCCTGGTCGCTTCAGCAGAAGTACTTTTCGCTGGGCGAGACCCTGGCACACCTGGTGCACCTGATGCAAAACGAGCACGTTGCCTGCACCATCTGCGGAAACGACATGCGCTTCACATCGATGGCGCATTCGTAGCCCAACCGGGAAGCTCGCTACGCCCGTTCCTGGAGCAACGCGCGGGCATGTTCCATGCTCATGCTACTCACATCGCCCGAGAGCATGCGTGCGATTTCGCGCACGCGATTGGTATCGCTCACAAGCTCGAGCTGGGTAGCAGGTTCGCTTCCACCCGTTTTGCTTACCACGTAATGACAGGTACCCGCTACCGCCACCTGGGCCAAATGCGTAACGACAATGACTTGGTGCGTTTTCGAAAGGTCGACCAGAACGTCGGCCAAGGCGCGCGCAGCGCTACCCCCTACCCCAGCATCGACCTCGTCGAACACGAGCGTTTCCACGTCGTCGCGCGACCCCATGACTACCTTGATGGCAAGCATGACACGGCTCGTCTCGCCGCCCGAGGCAATCTTCCCCAAGGGACGCGCGCTCATGTGCGCGCCAGGCTTGAAGAGGAACTCCACGGCGTCGGGCCCCTGGACCGTCCACGATTCGCGCGGCAACTGGGCAACACTGCATTCCAACGAGGCACCATTCATTTCCAAACGCCCCATCTGCGCAGAAACCGCCTCGGCGAACTGGGGAGCGGCACTGGCACGGGCTTCGTGCAGCGCGCTGGCCGCGCAAGCCAACGCCTCTTCCGCCGCCTGGACTTCCGCCTGCGCTTCCCGCAGGCGCTCGTCGAGGGAATCGTAGGCTGCAAGCGCCTGCAGGGCATTCTCACGCGCCTCGAAGACCTGTTCCATGCCAGGACCCCACGTGCGCATGAGCCCCTGCAGCTCGCCAAGACGTTCCTGCATTTCCGCCAGGTTCACAGGCGAATATTCCAAGTCGTCGCGATAGGCACGCGTGTCGCGCGAAACATCCTCGATAACATAGCTGGCTTCGCGCAGGCTAGCCGCCAGGGCCCCCAGATCCTCGTCGACGCCCGAAACGCGCTCTAGAAGGCCCGCAGCCTGCGAGAGCGCGTCGAGCGCCCCGCCCTCGCCCGAAAGGGCCTGGTACGCCCCCGAGACGGACATCATAAGCTGCTCGGCGTTCTCGGCACGCGGAACGCTCGCCAGAAGCTCTTCGTACTCGCCAGGCATGGGGTTCACCTCGCCAATGCGCGTCACCACGTAGCGCGCCTGATCTACTTCCTCGCTACTCATGTTCCCCGCCTCGCGCACCGCCTGCAAGGTGCTGGCAGCCTCGCCCGCCGCACGCCAAGCCTGCGCATACGCTTCCATGGGCTGGGAAAGCGAAGAGCCCATCCAGGCATCGAGCATCTTGCGGTGATTGGCAGCCACGCGCAGGCGCTGATGTTCGTGCTGGCCGCATAAATCGACGCTGGCCCCCACCGTCTGCGCAAGCTGCTGCACGCTGGAAATGGAGCCATCGACGTGCACCCTGCTTCGACCATCGGCGGAAAGGGTACGGCTTACCACCACGCCCTCCGCATCATTCGACGACGGCGTATAAAAGCGCCCCTCGACCGACAAGGAACTGGCGCCTTCCCGAACCATATGGGCATCGGCGCGTTCGCCCACCAGCAGTTTCAACGCCGACAGCAGGGCCGTTTTACCAGCACCCGTTTCGCCCGTAACCACCGTAAGGCCCTGAGCGGGCGAAAGGGTGGCCTCCTGGATGAGGGCAACATTCTTCACATGCAGTTCGTCGATCATAGACTTGCCTTTTCTAAAAGATAGAACACGAACAAGTGTACCATGTTTTGCGTATCGTATAATACTGCTTTGAAACCGAACGAAACACGAAAGGGCATGGAAATCCAAGCGCACGCGACACGCCCAGCTTCACGCCCCAACCGAACGCAACAAGCTTTACCAGGAACAATATGATCTTCTACTTCACCGCAACCGGAAACTCCCTCGACGCAGCCTACACCATCGCCGAGGCCACGAACGACCGCATCGCGAGCATTGGCCATGCCACGAAGGAAGAGGCGTACGGCTTCGAGGTGGAGCAAGGAGAACCCCTGGGGTTCGTCTTTCCCGTATACGTGTTTTCCACGCCCCGCATCGTAGACGAGTTCCTGCGCAACGTGCGCTTCATCACGCCGAATGGCAATCCATTCGTTCCTGGGTATTGCTATTGCGTGGTAACATGCGCGGCTCTCGTGGGCACCACGCCCAAGCAATTCGAACGCACGCTGCGGAAATACCAGAACATCAGGCTCGATGCCTCCTATTCCATACGCAACGTGAGCAGCTGCACCTACCTTACGAGCCCTGGGTCGCGCGCGTCGCAAACGCGCAAGCAGGAGGAAGCGCACAGAAACGCCCGCACCATCGCACGCAGCATCAGCAGCATGAAGTTCGGCCATTTCGAAGCGCGCAACCCCATCGGCTCGGCATTCTCGGCAATCACCGGCAAGGAGAGCAAGCACTTCTCCACAGACAAGTTCCTCGTAGACCCGAACAAGTGCCTACACTGCGGCACCTGCGTGGAAACGTGCCCCACCAATACAATTCGGATGGATAACGAATACCCCGTATGGATAGAAGGCAATTGCACGCAATGCCTGGCGTGCCTGCAGCGCTGCCCCGTTCACGCCATTCAGTTTGGCACGTCGACCCAGCACAGGCCACGCTACCTGCATCCCATCTTGCAGCGTCACCAATATATGAACGAAGCGATTGCGCGCACGCTCGACATGCGGGTACCCGAGCCAGAAGCACCTGTCTACAGCGCGTTCGAGCAGAGCGAAACCCAGGAAGTAAACCGGGAAGAGACTCCGTCGTCCCACGATGAACAGAAAGAACAGTGCGAAGAAGAGAACCTAGCGACCGAGCTGGGAGCGGATGGCGCTGGCGATACCGCTGGCACCGATGCCAAGACGGTCGAATAGTTCGTCAACCGGGCCCTGCTCAACGAATTCGTCGGGCAGACCCATAACGCGCACGGGAGCGGAAAGCCCCTGACGGGCCATAGACTCGAGCACGGCCGAACCAGCACCGCCACACACGGTGCCCTCTTCCACGGTAAGAACGAAACCCGTAGCAGCAGCATCGCGCACCGCCTCGTCATCGACGGGCTTCACCCAGCGCATATCGACCACGCGCACGGAAATGCCTTCTTCGGCCAGCATAGAAGCCGCGGCTAGCGCATACTTGACCATATGCCCAAATGCCAAAATGGCAGCATCGGAACCTTGATGCGCCACAACGCCCTTCCCCACGGGCCAAGATTGGGGCTCTTCGGGCAGAGCAACACCTTCGGCCTCGCCGCGCGGGTAACGGAGCGCAACGGGACCCGTAAGCTCGAGCGCCGTATGCAACGCATTAACCAATTCGGCCTCGTTGGAAGGCGCCATGAGACGCATATGGGGAATCATGCGCAGATACGCCATATCGAATACGCCATTGTGCGTGGGACCATCGCTGCCAACCAGGCCAGCGCGATCGATGGCAAATACCACATGACGCTTGGCCAGGGCATTGTCGATGATGATTTGGTCGATGGAGCGCTGGAGGAACGTTGAGTAGATAGCCACAACGGGAAGCTTGCCCGCCGCTGCCAAGCCACTCGCCATACCGACCGCATGCTCTTCGGTGATACCCGTATCGATGAAACGATCAGGGAACTCGGAAGAGAACGGGTCGAGGCCAGTACCGTCCTTCATGGCCGCCGTAATGGCCACGATGTCCTTGTTCTTGCGCGCTTCATTCACCAAAGCGCTACCAAACACGCTCGTGTACTTGGGATTCGCATTCGGGTTCTTGTGTACCTTGCCCGTGGCGATATCGTAGGGCCCCACGCCATGGAAGAGCTCGGGGTTCTTGCGAGCGGGGGCATATCCAATACCCTTTTTGGTAACCACGTGCACCAACACGGGACCATTGCTCTGGAGCGCCACGTTGAACATTTCGCGCAGCTGATGCAGATTATGGCCATCAACAGGCGGCGTGCAGGTAATACCCAGCTGCTCGAAGAGCATTGCCTTAGGGATGACCAGGTGCTTTACCGAGTCCTTCATATTGCGGCCCAAGTTCAGCATGCCCTGCGTCACATTGCCGCCGTCTTCCATGGCGCCCTGCACGGCATCGCGCGTCTGGCGGTAGCGTGCCGAAGCGCGCAGGTAGCCAAAATGACGCACGAGGGCACCCACGGGACGCGAAATGGACATGGCGTTGTCGTTGAGCACGATGACGATGGGAAGCTGCTCCTGGCCAATGTGATTGAGCGCCTCGAAAGCCATGCCGCCCGCAAGCGAGGCATCGCCAATAACGGAAACGATCTTACGAGAGTCGCCATTGAGCTTGGAAGCGTAGGCAAGGCCCATGGCCACGGAAAGGCTGTCCGACGCATGGCCCGAAGGATGCGCATCGTATTCGCTTTCCAGGGGATTGGGGAACCCTGTTATGCCATCGAGCTTGCGCAGCGTATTGAACCGGGAAAGGCGCCCCGTAAGGAGCTTGTGGGCGTACGCCTGATGGCCCACGTCGAACACGATGCGGTCTTCAGGGCAATTCAAGAGCGAATGAAGCGCCACAATGATTTCCACGGCACCCAGACTAGAGGCCAAGTGGCCGCCATTCGTGGAGGTGACGGAAACGATTTCCTCGCGAATTTCCTTGCAGAGGATGGAAAGCTCCGGTTCAGAAAGCAGCTTAATATCGCTAGGATTTGAAATCATATCGATAATTCGATGCTTGTCTTCCACGCTTCCCCTTCCATTCAACGTCACTGAGTACCGTAGCACGCTAAAACTCGCTTTACCAGCAAGCGTTAGGTTACGGCTTACAGCGAACGCTCTCCGTCGCTCGCAACGGATTCTTCGATTCCGGAGGCGCCAACCTCGTCACCTTCCGGCGCGCCACCCTGGGCAATACCCTCTTCCAGCAATGAAGAGGCCTGCATGCCAAGTTGAACCGCTTCCTCGAACAGAGAAAGCGCATCATCCAGGGGCATGTCGTCATCTTCGACAGCCGCCTGGATTTCCTTCAAACGCGTATTGATGCTCTCGAATGAGGGCTTTTCGCTTTCGGACATGCGCGTAAGCTTCCTACTGCTCGTCGTCCGAAGAAGGCTCTTCTTCGGCTGCGGCGATAACGCCTTCGGGCATTACGTCACGATGCAGCGAAAGGTCTTCGTCGACCTCGGGCACGTCATCGGAAAGGCCCTGATCGCGTGCGATGCGGCCCAGAACGCCATTCACGAAGCGCGAGGAATCGTCTTCGCCGCCAAATTCCTTGGCCAGCTCGACTGCCTCGTTGATGCATACGGAAACGGGCACATCGGTTTCATGCAGCATCTCGTAGACCGCCATGCGCATGATGGAACGGTCGACGAGCGGCATGCGCTCGAGGGACCAGTTCGAGGAAGCCTCGTCGAGAAGCTTGTCGATGCGCACGCGATGCGCAGCTACGCCACGAAGCAGCTCGATGGCATACGGGGGAAGCGTGCCGCCCTCGGGCAGGGCATCGCCCTTGTCGGCGATTTCCCATGCGGGAACGCCGGTAATTTCACTTTGATACAGAACCTGCACCGCCATGCGACGGGACAGAATACGTTCATGACGTTTTTTCATGCTATACAACCACGTCTATTCGAAACGAATGCCGTCGATGAAGACATCGACGTTAGAAACATTAATACCCACCTGCGTATTCACGGCGTCGGCAACGGCAACGCGAATACGGTTGGCGAGCTCGGGCAGGACCTGGCCAAAGTACACTTCCACGCGAACGCTTACGGAAATGGTACCGGCTTCGGTAGCCTGAACCTCGATGCCCTGGGTGCTGGGCTTCTGCTGAATGGCCGAAAGCAGGCCGCTGGTGGTGGAAGGTGCGCCAACGCTGGCAACGCCTTCGACATCCTTCAGCGCGATGGCGATGATGGTTTCCACCACGCCTTCGGCGAGAGCCATGCCCTCAATATTCAAGTCTGACATGTTTAATCCCCCATCTCGGTTTCAATGAAATCGGTATAGGCATTGCCCTCCACGAACGCCGGAACGTCGAGTACCGACTGGTGGAAGGAAATCGTAGTGTTGACGCCCTCGATCTTGAACTCATCGAGCGCACGCTTGCCGCGGGCAATGGCCTCGGAGCGCGTAGAGCCCCATACGATGAGCTTCGCGATAAGCGAATCGTAGTACGGGCTAATGCGAGAACCCTGCTCGAGATAGCTTTCCACGCGCACGCCAGGACCAGCGGGAAGCGTGAACTTCGTGATGGTGCCGGGGCTGGGGCGGAAATCATGCTCGGGGTCTTCCGCGTTGATACGGAACTCGATGGCATGGCCATACGGCGTAAACGGAGCGCGTTCGGCGCACGTCATGGGTTCGCCAGCGGCAATGCGAATCTGCTCCTTGATGATATCGGTGCCCGTAATCTGCTCGGTAACGGGATGCTCTACCTGAACGCGCGTGTTCATTTCCATGAAATAGAACTTGCCGTCCTGATCGAGCAGGAACTCGATGGTACCCGCAGAGCGGTAATCAACCGCACGGACGGCCTTGATGGCCGCAACGCCCATGGCACGACGCGTCTCGGCGTCGAGCGCGGGGCTGGGAGCCTCTTCCAGGAGCTTCTGATGACGACGCTGGATGGAGCAATCGCGCTCGCACAGGGCAACACGGTTGCCGAAGTCGTCGGCGAGGATCTGAATTTCCACGTGACGCGGGCGAAGCACCAGTTTTTCCAGGTAGACATCGTCGTTCGCGAAAGCCGCCTTCGCTTCGGACTTGGCAGCCAGGAACTGGCTTTCCAGGTCTTCGGCCTTGTGGACTTCGCGCATGCCCTTGCCGCCACCGCCAGCGCTGGCCTTGATGAGCACGGGATAGCCCACGCGCTCGGCGAAGGCGCGAGCCTCTTCAACCGTTTCCACGGTGCCATCGCTACCAGGAACGGTGGGCACGCCGCAGCGCTTCATGGTGTCACGAGCAACCGACTTATTGCCCATGCTCTCGATGCACTCGGGAGAAGGGCCAATCCACACGATGTCGTTGTCAGCGCATGCGCGGGCGAAATCAGCGTTCTCGGACAGGAAGCCATAACCCGGATGAATGGCCTGCGCGCCGGTGTTCTTCGCAGCGGCAATGACATTCGCCATAACCAGGTAGCTCTTGTTCGCGGGAGCAGGGCCGATGCACACGGCTTCGTCGGCATAGCGAACGGGAAGCGTGTCCTTGTCTTCGGTGGAATACACCGCAACCGTTTTGACGCCCAACTCGCGGCAAGCGCGCATGACGCGCAGCGCCACTTCCCCGCGATTGGCGATGAGGATTTTATCGAACATTATGCGTTCTCCGGACCGGTAGCGTCGTTTGCATTGTGGGGCTCGATGTAGAAGAGCACCGTGCCAAACTCAACGGGCGTGGCGTCTTCCAGGCAAACCTCGCGAATGGTGCCCATCTGCTCGGCGCCAATTTCGTTCATGAGCTTCATGGCCTCGATGATGCACAGCGTCTGGTTGGCTGCGACTTCGTCGCCCACGGTAACAAAGGGCGGCTGGTCGGGCGCGGGAGCAACGTAGAACGTGCCCACCATGGGAGCCGTAACGGGAACCCACGAAGCGGGACGGTTCGACTCGGCCGCGGGAGCGGAAGCCGGGGCAGCTGCGGGAGCGGGAGCAGGG
>JAILNP010000103.1:0-14464 GCA_024691475.1 Eggerthellaceae bacterium | reverse complement strand
GCTACGTTCCGCTTCGTTGTGGGCAAGTACGGCAGCGGCAAGAGCTTCCTGCTGCAGACCATTCGCTCCTACGCCATGGACCGCAATTTCGTAGTCATCGACGCCGACCTTTCCCCGGAACGCCGCTTGCATGGCGGCCAGGGGCAGGGGCTGGCCACGTACAAGGAACTCATACGTAACATGTCCACGAAGACGCGCCCCGAAGGCGGCGCGCTCACGCTCATTCTCGACCGTTGGATTTCGGGCGTGCAAAGCGCCGTGGCCGCGGAATCGTCTCATGCCGTGGGCTCGCCCGCATTCGCCGCTGCAGTTGAAGCGCGCATTCACGAAACGGTGGGCGCCCTTTCCGAAATGGTTCACGGGTTCGATTTCGCGCAATTGCTCGTTATGTACTATCGCTCGTACGTGGAAGATAACGACGAAATGAAGGCTCGCGTGGTGAAGTGGTTCCGCGGCGAATACGCCAACAAGACGGAAGCGCGTCGCGAGTTGGGCGTGGGCATTTGCATTACCGACGACGATTGGTACGAGTACGTGAAGCTCTTCGCCTGCTTCCTGAAGCAGGCGGGGTATGCAGGCATGCTCGTGCTCATCGACGAGCTGGTGAACATCTACAAGATTCCCAATGCCATCTCGCGTCAGTACAACTACGAGAAGATTCTCACCATGTATAACGACACGTTGCAGGGCAAGGCTCGTTACCTGGGCATCATCATGGGTGGTACGCCCCAGGCGGTGGAAGACCGCCGTCGTGGCGTGTATAGCTACGAGGCCTTGCGAAGCCGTTTGGCGGAAGGCCGCTTTGCCGGCGCTCAATATAAGGACATGCTTGCTCCCGTCATCCAGCTCGTGCCGCTTTCGTACGAGGAACTGCTGGTGCTGGCGGGGCGCCTGCAAGACATTCATGCGGGCCTGTTTGGCTACGAGCCCACCCTTTCCGACGAAGACTTGGCCTTGTTCATAAAGACGGAATTCGAGCGCGTGGGCGCCCATACGCACATCACCCCGCGCGAGGTCATTCGCGATTTCATCGAGCTGCTCGACATTTTGCACCAGAATCCGGGCATGACGTTGCAGGGGCCCATGGAATCCGATGCATTTGCCGCTCCCGCGGCGGTTGCGCCTGCGTCCCCTGCTGCTGGGGTGGCCGCTGGCGAACGCACGGCGTCCGATTTCGCGGAGTTTAGCTTGTAGCATGGACGCATTCTCTCGATACGCCCCGTTCATTCAGGATTTCATCTATCGCAATGGATGGGATTCTCTGCGTGGCGTTCAGGTGGCTGCTGCCGATGCCATCTTCAATACCGATCAGAATGTGCTGCTGGCGGCGTCTACGGCGTCGGGCAAGACCGAGGCCGCCTTCTTTCCCATGCTCACACTGCTTCAGGAGCAGCCGTCCTCGTCGGTTGGCATAGTCTATATCGCTCCGCTGAAGGCGCTCATCAACGATCAATTCGGTCGCTTGAACGAGCTATGCGAAGAAGCGGGCATTCCCGTATGGCGCTGGCATGGCGATGTGTCTAGTTCGCGCAAGGCGAAGCTGCTGAAGCATCCCGGCGGCGTGCTGCAGATCACGCCCGAATCGCTGGAGTCCCTGCTGCTGCATAAGCACAACGCCATTCCCCACCTGTTTGGGGATCTGCGCTTCGTGGTCATCGACGAAATCCATTCGCTCATGCGCGGCGATCGCGGTGGGCAGACCATGTGCCTGGTGGAGCGCCTGGCACGTACGGCGGGCGTGCAGCCGCGTCGCATTGGCCTTTCGGCCACCGTGGGCGATCTGCAGCAGGCGGGTCGGTTCCTGGCCGCGGGCTCGGGTCGCGATACGGTGGTTCCGCGCATTAGCGACCAGGGGCAACGCTGGCGGCTTTCCATGGAGCATTTCTACACGAGCGACCGTCAGGCGGTCGACGACGATGTGGTGGGTTCCGACATTTCCATGGCCCCTGCATTCGACCTGGAACTGCCATCGGGCGACCAGGCTCACCTTGCTGTTTCCGGTGCTCCCGCTGCTCAGGCTGCGGGCTATGTGTTCGAGGCTCCTTCCGACGTTGCCCCGGCTGCGGCAGATCCGGGTGTTGGCTACGTGTTCGAGCATACGCGCGGGCGTAAATGCCTGGTCTTCGCGAATTCTCGCGAGGAAGCCGAAGCGGTCACTACTACGCTGCGCTCGTATTGCGAGGTTCAAGGCGAGCCCGACCGTTTCCTCATCCACCATGGCAACCTGTCTACGTCGTACCGGGAAACGGCAGAAGATGCCATGCGAGACGAGAGCCTGCAGCTCACCACCGTTACCACCGCCACGCTCGAGCTGGGTATTGACATCGGGCGGCTGGAACGCGCTTTTCAGATCGACGCCCCGTTTACCGTGTCGGCGTTTTTGCAGCGCATGGGCCGTACGGGCCGCCGAGGGCAGCCGAGCGAAATGTGGTTCGTCATGCGCGAAGACCGCCCCGAGCCTCGTGCGCTGCTGGGCGAAACCATTCCTTGGAAGTTGCTGCAGGGCATCGCCCTCGTTCAACTGTACCTGGAAGAACGCTGGGTGGAGCCTCCGCGTCCCCATGCGCTGCCCTTCAGCCTGCTCTACCATCAAACGCTTTCCACGCTTGCTTCGGGTGGGGAAATGACGCCCGCCGAACTGGCGGGTCGCGTGCTTACGCTCTCTCCGTTTCGCAACGTTTCCGCCGAAGACTATCGCATCTTGCTACGTCATTTGGTGGAAACCGACCAGGTGCAAGTTACCGAACTGGGCGGCCTCATCGTGGGGTTGGCGGGCGAGCGCGTGGTGAACAACTTCCGATTCTACGGCGTGTTCCAGGAAAGCGAGGAATACACCGTGCGCAGCGAGTCGCAAGAGCTGGGCACCATTGTGCAGCCGCCGCCCATGGGCGAAAAGATTGCCATTGCGGGGCGCACGTGGTTGGTGGAAGAAGTCGACCATCATCGTCACCTGGTGTATTGCACGCTCGTGAAGGGGCAGGTTCCCGCGTACTTTGGGGAATGCCCAGGCGATATTCACACGCGCATCCTGGAGCGCATGCGCCAAGTGCTCCAGGAGGATGCCATGTACCCCTACGTCATGGGAAATGCCCAGGCGCGCCTGCGCCAAGCGCGGGCCACGGCCCATGCCGCCGGCATGCTCGAGCGTCCGCTTGTGAATCTAGGCGGAAACATGTGGGGCCTTTTCCCCTGGCTGGGTAGCTATGCGTTCCTGGCGCTCGAGCGTTTTCTGAAGCGCATTTGCGCCGACGAGTTGCATTTGAAGGGCCTCGATTCCTCGCGTCCCTATTTCTTGCAGTTCCGCATGGATGCATCGGAAGAGGAATTCTGGCAGGTGCTGGCGCGTCATGTAAGTGCGGGCTTTTCGCCTATGGACCTGCTGTATAGCGGGGAAGTGCCGGTATTTGAAAAGTACGACACGTACGTGCCCGACGAGCTCATTCGCAAGGGCTTTGCCTATGGCGTGCTCGACGTGCAGGGCATGGTTGCGCGCGTGTGCGAATGGACGGGTGCTGTGCCGCATTCCACGTTTGGCTTGCCGGGCTGGACGGGGCAGCTGCCCCAGGGGTCCGAATAATCGCTTCTTGCCGTCCCATGCGTGTGGGGCGATATACAAAAAGCGGCCTCCTTCATGGAGACCGCTTTACTGTTTGGTTGCGCGCTGGGCTAGCGGAGGGTAATGCCTTCGGGCAGGTCGATGGTGTGCCAGTCTTCCGTGTCGCGTTCCTCTTCCTCCGTGGCGGCTTGCGGCTCTTCTTCTGCGGGTTGAGGCGCCCCGAATGCTGCCTCGAATGCCTCGATAGCCGAGCGTGGAACGGCGAATACGACTTCCCTGAACGCGCCCGGATGCTCGTCGATCCACGTGCGATAGGTTTGCGCCACGAATGCCGGGTCGTTGCCGTACGAGCCGCATCCGAACGCCCCGCACACGAGGGTCTCGATGCCCTGTGCAGCGGCTATGCGCAGCTGCGCTTCGATGCGATTGGCCAGGTTGGCATCGCATTCGCGTTCCGAACGGTGGTTTTCCAGGGCGCGCGTGCGGTTGGGCGCCGCAATGGCCACGACCGAGGCCTTCTTCATGACGCCATTGCGCACGAACATCACGTCGGGCAGGAACATCGCGCGATCGGTGAAGAGCATGCTGCATTCGTAGCCGCGGTTGCCATCGAAGAACGTCTTCTTGCACCCCTGCAGAATGGGGTAGAGGTTGCTATCGGCGCAAAGCGCTTGCTCGGGGCCGAAGGCGCCGTCTTCGTAGTTGCCGCCCGGACGCGTGAACGAGCATGCGTCGATAACGCCCGTCTTGTTCTGCGAGTCGAATACGACTGTTGCAGGGAAGGCGCTGCTTACGCGCGTCGCGGTGGATTCGAATGCGGGCTCGGGCAATTCGAGCTCACGTCCTTCGCCGTCTTCGTATACCACGGCGTTGGCGATGCTTCCCTTCGTCTCGCTGCCGAAGACCGTCTTCACGAATGCTATGTGCTTGGCTGCTTCTTGCTGGCGTTGTTCTCTGGTGGGCATAGCAACCTCGTTTCTTCCCAGGTCAATCGTGTGAATACAGGCGTGATTATAGCACTCGGCGCGTTGTGGGGTGTTTGCCCGGCATGCGGCGGTGCGCGCGCTTTGTCGGGCTTTCCTTATTTTCGAAAATTCTCGTTGTACTTTAGCGTGCGATAGTCTATAGTGGCTTCACCATCTTTCCGGTGAAGCCTTTGGAATCGCAAGAAACCGAAGGTCGAGGAAACTCTGGAGAATCTCTTTATGAGTGCCGAAGGTGCAAGGCTGGAAACGGCTCAATCTCTCAGGCAAACGGACAGAGCGTACACAAAGATGGCGGTTACGGGGTGAACTCTAACCGCTTCTTCGGTGCACATAAGGACCTTCTCGGTGGCGCAAGGTGTCGCGAAAGAAAGAAGGTTCATCTCTTATGGAAGCCGTGCTGCTCCCAATCGTGGAAACGATTAATTCGTATCTCTCGAATTACATCCTGATCATCATGCTCATTGGCGCGGGCTTGTTCTTCACCGTGAAGACCCACGCCGTGCAGTTCCGCTGCTTTGGCGAGGGCTGGCGTCGCGTGTTCGGTGGCTTTAGCCTGCGTGGCGGCAAGGCCAAGAGCGGCATCAGCTCGTTCCAGGCGCTGGCTACTGCCGTTGCCGCCCAGGTAGGCACGGGCAACATCGTGGGCGCATGTGGCGCCATCCTCATCGGTGGCCCGGGCGCTATCTTCTGGATGTGGATCATCGCCCTGCTGGGCATGGCCACCAACTACGCCGAAGCCGTGCTTGCGCAGAAGACCCGTCGTGTCGACGAAGACGGTACCGTGCATGGCGGCCCTGCGTACTACATCACCACGGCGTTCAAGGGCAATGGCGGCAAGATCCTGGCTGGCTTCTTCGCCGTGGCCATCATCCTGGCGCTCGGCTTCATGGGCTCCATGGTTCAGTCGAACTCCATCGCCAGCACCATGAGCACGGCATTCGCCATCCCCACCTGGGCCGTTGGCGTTGTCATCGTGATCGTTGCCGGCATCATCCTCATTGGCGGCCTTTCGCGCATCGCCTCCGTCACGGAAAAGCTCGTGCCCATCATGGCCGTGCTCTACCTGCTGGGTGGCCTGGTCGTGCTCATCATGAATGCGGGCAACATCATCCCCGCCTTCCAGCTCATCTTCGAATGCGCGTTCAATCCGCAGGCGAGCATGGGTGGCGTGACGTTTGGCATCATTGCCGCGCTTTCGCAGGGCGCTAAGCGCGGTCTGTTCAGCAACGAGGCCGGCATGGGCTCCACGCCTCATGCGCATGCTATGGCAAACGTGAGCGATCCTCACGATCAGGGTGTCGTTGCCATGATCGGCGTATTCGTAGACACGATCATCGTGGTTAGCATGACGGCCCTGGTTGTTATCAGCACGCTGTACGTGGGCGATGGTGCGCTGGCTCAGGCATTCGCCTCCGCCGCCGCCGGCAGCGACCCGGCCGACGTTGCTGCGTTGGTGGGCCTCGATAAGACGAACATGGCCCAGGCTGCGTTCAGCTCGTTCTTCGGCTCTGGCTTCGGCAATGCGTTCGTGGCTATCTGCCTGCTGTTCTTTGCGTTCTCCACGATCCTGTCCTGGAACCTGTTCGCTCGCCTGAACGTGGAATACCTGTTCGGCAAGAAGGGCGTCATCCCGTTCTTCATTATCGCCCTCGTGTTCATCTTCATGGGCTCCATCCTCTCGAACGACCTGGTGTGGGAGCTGGCCGACATGTTCAACCAGCTGATGGTTATCCCCAACGTCATCGCTCTCATCGCGCTTTCCGGTGCCGTTAGCGCATGTGCCCTTGCCCACGGCAAGAAGAAGGATGCTAACCAGGATTAATCGCCGTCGTTGCGTGCGTTCCTAGCCTGAAAGTCAAGCGGCCCGCTCAACCGAGCGGGCCGCTTTCGTTATGCCTGGTAACCGGGTTCCGGCGTGTGCGCTGGACGCTAGTAGCCCAGTTCTTCGCCCACGAGCACCACGGTGATGCGATGGGGCTCGCGGCTGTGGCGCGTGATGACTTCCTGGCAGCAGATGGTGTTTGCGCCATGGCAGTCGCCGCAGGCGCCCGTTGCCGCGCACGGCGTGGGGATGTTCAGGCGCACGCAGTTCGGGGGCGTAGCCTGGTCGTGGATGCGCTGCAGCGCGGAAGGCACGTCACGCGTCATCTTGTTCATGCTGGCGACCACGATAACGTGTGCAGGGCCTGCCACCAAGAAGCACAGACGCGTTCCCATGCCGTCGATGTTCACCAGCTCGCCGTCGCGCGTGAACGCGTTGGTGCTCATGAGGAAGTAGTCGGCCATCATCTGCTTGCTGAGCATGATGCGCGGGTCTTCGCCGGGGCCCTTGTCCGAGCGGTCGATGACATCGTAGTTTCCTTCGCGAACGGCGTCGAGAATGCCCGCCTCTTCGATGGACATCGAGCCGCCCCACGTGACGGACGAGCCGCTGGGCATGAGCTCTAGAACGGCGTCTTTCGCTTCGGCGGCGGTGTCGCAGTAGAGTGCGTCGATGCCGCGCCGGGCGAATTTCTTAACGAGGGTTTGCGAGAGGTTTCGATAGTACGAACGCTTGTGGTCGTCCATGGATTTCCTTCCGTTGGAATGTCTGCTCGCTCATGCTAGCACGGGGCCATATGGGGGAATGCAAGTGCTACCCAGAGGTTATTTTTTTCGAGGAGCGTGTTCTCTTTCGTACGTTGCCGAAAGAGAGACGAATTTGGTCAAAATGTCTATTGACGGTACGCGAACAGCGTGAATAATACGTGTTACTGATTAGTGTTATGTAACACGTACACACAAGGGAGTGGACATGGGGAACGGCAGTGCGTTAATTTCCAGAAGAGGTTTTCTGAGGGGTGCCGCTGCGGCGAGCGCCCTTGCGGCCATGGGTGGAGCAGCGGGGATTCTTGCGGGTTGCAGCCGCGAAGAGGCCCCGGTTTCTTCCGAGTCGCTTCCCGATACGCTTACCATCTACGTGGGGTCCGAGCCCGAAGATGGCTTCGATCCGCTTACGGGGTGGGGCTATAACGGCTCGTATATCCTGTTCCAGTCGCGTCTGCTGAAATTCGATGCCGATATGCAGCTTAACCCCGACCTTGCCACGGGGTGGAGCGTTTCCAGCGACGGCCTGGAATATACGTTCACGCTGCGCGAGAACGCCCGTTTTTCCGATGGAAGCGACCTTACTGCTGGTGATGTGGCCTTCTCGTACCTTACGGCGCGCGATAACGGAGCTTCCACGATTGACCTTTCGAAGGTTGCCGAGGTGAGCGTTGAGAACGACTATACGGTCGTGTTCCGCTTAAGCGAGCCGTATTCGAGCTTCCCTCAGGTTACGGCGAAGCTAGGTATCGTTCCCGAGAAGCTCTACAACGAGCAGACGTATCGTAGCGATCCCATCGGCAGTGGCCCCTTCAAGCTCGATCAGTGGGATGCTGGCCAGCAGATCATCATCTCGCCGAACGAGTTTTACTACGGCACGATTTCGCCGTTCCGCCGCATTACGCTGCTGTTCCTGGATGGCGAGACCTCGCTCGCGCATGCGCAGTCGGGCGAGCTCGACGTTGCCATGGTGCAACCCGAATACGCCACCAGCTCGGTAAGCGGCATGACGCTTCGCACGTTCGATACCATGGACACGCGCGGCTTCAATTTGCCCACGGCCGCGGAATCTCAGAAGGATGGCAAGACGGTTGGCAACAACGTCACGTGCGACAAGGCCATTCGAAAGGCGCTGAACATTGGCGTCGATCGCTCGGCTATTGTGGAGGGTGCCCTCAACGGCATTGGCACGCCTACCACGGCGCTCATCACGGGTGTCCCCTGGGCCAACAGTGCGTGCAGCTACAAGGATGGCCGCCTTGACGAGGCGAAGAAGCTTCTGGATGATGCGGGCTGGAAGGAAGGGTCCGACGGCATCCGGGAAAAGGATGGTGTACGCGCCGAGTTCTCCATTACGGGTCGTACCGACGACATGCAGCGCTACAACATCGCCGAGGCATTTGCCCAGCAGGCGCAGAAGCTCGGCATCAAGATTAACGCAACGTCTGCGCTTTGGTCGGATTGCAAGGCCCAGTCTGAAAACGTGCCTACGTGCTGGGGTACGGGCGATTGGGATCCCTCGGGTGACCTGGTTGGATACTACAGCTCCACGGGCTCCTACAACCATGCCCAGTATGCCAACTCTGCTGTGGATCAGCATATCCATAGCGCCCTTGCCACGACAGACGATGCCGTCGCGCTAAGCGAATGGCAGAAGGTCCAGTGGGATGGAACCGCCGGCCCCGAAGGCGAAGACGGCGACATGCCCTTCATTTGGCTCGTCTCCATCGACCATACCTACTTCGTGCGAAATGGGTTGTACTTGGGCGAGCAGCCCGTGCATCCCCACGGTCACGGTTGGCCTATTGTGGGCAACTTGGAAGAGTGGATGTGGGAAGAGCAGCGCCTGGAAGAGGAAGAGGCCAAGTCTGGCTCCTCTTCGGATGATGCTGGCAAGGAGAAGTAGTGTCCCCAAGAGCGAAGTTCGTCGCTGGGAATACCGTAAGGCTCATGACGCTGCTGTTGGCAGTGAGCGTCGTGAGCTTTGCCTTGGCCAATGCCGCTCCCATCGACCCCGTGGAGGCCTATGCGGGCTCCGAGAATCATTTGTCCCAAGAACAGCTCGACGCCATTGCGGCGCACTGGGGGTTCAACGACCCTCCCGTTGAGCGGTATCTGCGCTGGATTGGCGGCGTGCTCACGGGCGACTGGGGCGTTTCCGTAATCTATCAGCGCCCCGTTCTTGACGTTCTGGCCGAGCGTTCCCTTACCTCACTGGCACTTATGGGCACGGCCTGGGTCTTTTCTGGCGTGCTGGGGTTCGCCTTGGGTATGGTGTGCGGCATGCGTCGCGATAGCGCGCTTGACCGCCTGGTAAAGGGATTCTGCCTCACCATGGCGGCGGCTCCCACGTTCTGGCTTGCCCTGCTGGCCCTTGTGGTCTTCTCGGTGAAGCTGGGCTGGTTCCCCATGGGGCTTGCTAGCTCGGCGGGCGTGTTGGCTCAAGACGTTACCATCGGCGATCGCCTTTGGCATCTGTTCTTGCCGGCGCTCGTGCTTTCCGTTACGGGCATTGCGTCCATCACCCTGCAGACGCGCGAAAAGGCCATCGAGGCATGCGAGAGCGACTATGCCTTGTTCGCGCGTGCGCGTGGCGAGTCTCGTACCCAGTTTGCGCGCCGTCATGTGCTGCGCAATATCGCGCTGCCGGCTATTACGCTGCAATGCGCGTCCATTTCCGAGATTTTCGGTGGGTCCATTCTTGCCGAGCAGGTATTTTCCTATCCCGGACTGGGCAATGCTGCCGTCGAGGCGGCGCTTGCGGGCGATGTGCCGCTGCTGTTGGGCGTGGCGCTGGTGGCCGCCCTGTTCGTGTTCTTCGGCAATTTGCTGGCGAACGTGCTCTACGGCGTGGTAGATCCGCGCATCAGGCGAGGAAGCGAGGCCATCGATGGCTAGCGAATGCGCTATCTCCCGACCTGCCGCTCCCGTTATCGTACGTGCTCGTACGCGGGGCAACCGTCGTAGGCGTGCCATTGCGCTTGCGTGCGTTCTGGGCTGCATCCTGCTGGGCGTTCTGGTTGCAGGCCTTGCCATGCCCGATTCGGCGTATGCGCCCGATTACGCGCAGAAATCCCTGCTGCCTAGCATGGAGCACTGGTTTGGCACTGATTACCTGGGGCGCGATATGTTCTGCCGCACCATTCGCGGTTTGGCCATTTCCATTCTCATTGGCATTGCCGCCTCGGTTGTTTCCGGTGGCATTGGCTTGGTGCTGGGCTCGCTTTCCGCCATTTATGGCGGCGTAATCGATCGTACGGTGCTGTGGCTCTGCGACCTGTTCATGGCGGTGCCTCACCTGGTGCTCCTCATCCTCATCTCGTTTGCCCTGGGTGGCGGGGCATGGGGCGTCATCGTGGCTGTGGCCATTTCGCACTGGCCATCGCTTACGCGTCTCATTCGCGCCGAGGTGCTGCGCATTCGCACGTCCGACTACGTGCATGCTTCGCGTGCAATGGGCAAGAGCGGTACGTGGATTGCCGTGCATCATGTGTTCCCCAGCGTTATGCCCCAGTTCATCGTGGGTACCATCTTGCTGTTCCCCCATGCGATTCTGCATGAGAGCGCGCTGACGTTTCTGGGCTTTGGCCTTCCGCTCGATTCGCCCGCCATTGGCGCGGTGCTTTCCGAGTCGATGAAGTACATCGTTACGGGTGCGTGGTGGCTTGCGTTTTTCCCTGGCCTCATGATGGTGCTCATCGTGCTGCTCGTGTACGCCCTGGGTGACGACGTGAAGCGTCTTATCGACCCGCATACGGCGCAAGGATAGGACCATGATGAAGAGGACAGCTGAAGCTCGCATGGGGCTTTTGGAATCGCAGTGGGACGAAAACGCCCCCATGCTGGAAGTGCGCGACCTGAGCATTCGCTTCGAGCGGTATGGGCGTGGGTTGCATCGCACGTCGTTGCAGACGATCAGCGATTTGTCGCTTACGGCCCATGCGGGACAGATCGTGGCCGTGGTTGGTTCTTCAGGTTCGGGGAAGAGCTTGCTCGCGCACGCTATTCTCGGCCTGCTTCCGGAAAACGCCACGGTTACCGGTACGCTCCGCTATCGAGGCGTGGATATGACGCCCGAAGTGCAGGAACAGCTACGTGGCACGTATATCGCCTTTGTCCCCCAGTCGGTCGAGTGCCTTGACCCGCTTATGCGCGCGGGCGCTCAGGTGCGGGGTACGCGTGGAACGCGGGAAGGCCAGTGCGCGCTGTTCAAGCGCTATCGCTTGCCCGAACGGGCCGAGCGAATGTACCCCTTCGAGCTTTCGGGAGGCATGTCCCGTCGCGTGCTGCTTTCAACAGCGCTTATCGAGGACGCCGAGGTCGTGATAGCCGATGAGCCTACGCCAGGCCTTACGCATGACATGGCCGTGCAGGCCATGTCGGAATTTCGGGCCTTGGCCGATAGCGGCAAAGCCGTGGTGGTCATCACGCACGACTTGGATCTTGCCTACGACGTGGCCGATAGCGTGGTGGTCTTTTATGCGGGCTCTACGTTGGAAGTGGCGCCGGCGGCTGATTTTCGCGAGCATCCCGAAGCGCTTCGCCATCCGTATAGCAAGGCGTTGTGGCGTGCTCTTCCGCAGAACGGATTCACGCCCGTGCCTGGTACGCAGCCGTATGCGGGTAACTTGCCCGCGGGCTGTTTGTATGCGGATCGATGCCCCCAGGCCACGTCGGAATGCTTGCAGGGCGCCGTTCCCTTGCGTCCCTTGCGTGGCGGGGAAGTGAGGTGCCATCATGCTTCTTAGTGCACATGACGTTTCGTTCTCCTACCATGCGAGCGAGCCCATTCTAAGCTATGTCGATTTTCAGATTGCCGAAGGCGAGAAGGTTGCTCTCTTTGGTCCTAGCGGTTGCGGGAAGAGCACGCTTGCCCGCGTGCTATGCGGCTTGCTCAAACCTGACAGCGGTCGTGTGACGTGGGATAACGCGGATGCGTTGCCGAACGAGGCTCGTCTTTTGCCCTCGACTGGGTTTCTGCCCGTGCAGATGGTCCACCAGCATCCGGAACGGGCGGTGAACCCGCGCTGGCGCCTGGGCAAGACGTTGCTCGAGTCATGGGATCCCCCTGCGGAGCTGCGTGAGCGCTTTGGCATCGAGCCTGCGTGGGAAAAGCGTTTCCCCAACGAGCTTTCCGGCGGTGAGCTGCAACGTTTCTGCGTGATGCGCGCGCTTGCGCCTCAGACGCGCATTCTCGTCTGCGACGAGATCACCACGATGCTCGACGTGGTTACGCAAGCGCAGATATGGGAGGCCATCATGGACTTGGCCGAAGAGCGCGGCATGGGCGTGCTGGTTATTACGCACAATGCGTACCTGGCCGAGCGCCTGTGCGATCGCGTGGTTGCTTTCGAAGGCGCGGCTTCCTAGCCGATACCGCCCAAGATGGAGCCGGCGATGAGCACGAAGAGCGTCACGAAGCAGTAGATGTATTTCCCCAGCTGGAAGAACAGGGGCGAGAGGAGCTTTTTCCTGCCCTTGTTCATCTGCCCCTTTACGAAGTCGCCGCCCAGCAGCCAGAAGAAGAGGATGCCCGCCATGGCTGCGCCGATGGGGCACAGATAGACCGAGCAGACGTCCATCCAGGGCGAGACGATTTGCTGGATGGCAAGGCTCACGACCAGGCCGATGACGCCAATGACGAGACATGCCACCGGGCGCTTCAGCTTGAAGCGCTCCTGGAGCGTGGCGATGGGCGCCTCGTAGAGATTGATGAGCGAACTGAGTCCGCCGAAGAGCACGGCCACGAAGAACACCACCATCACTAGACTGCCCATGGGCATGTCGGCGAAGAGCGTGGGCAGGTAGATGAACAGCAGGCCGGGGCCGCCCGATGAGAGCGTCTGTCCTGCAGATGCCATGGCCGGAATGATTACGAGGGAGGCCAGGATGGCCGCCAGCGTATCGAAGATGGCCACGTACTTTGCGCTGTTGGGTATGTCTTCTGCATCGCTCAGGTACGAACCGTAGATAAGCGTGCCGCTGCCCGCCACCGAAAGGCTGAAGAATGCCTGTCCCAGGGCAAACACCCATACCATGGGGTCGGCCAGGCCGGCGGGGTTGAGCGTGAAGAGGTAGGCATAGCCTGCGGAAGAGCCAGGCTGCATTGCGGCGTAAATGGCTAGCACTACGAAGAGCAGGAAGAAGAGGGGCATCATGACCTTGTTGGCTGATTCGATGCCGCGTCCAATGCCGAAGGACACGATGCCGAATGCAATGACGAGTGCCGCAACCTGCCAGAGGGTGTTATCGGCTGCCACGCCTTCGAAGAGGCCGCCAAACTCCTGCGCGCTCTGCATGCCGGCCATGCCGCCCGTAATGGATTGCACGGCGTAGAACAGAATCCAACCTACGACCACGGTGTATCCGATAGCCATGGCGAGCGACGACATGACGGGGAACAGCCCCAGCGCGCGGCCGTATTTTTCGCGCGCGGCGCCGAATCGTTCGCGGATGGCGAAACCGAATGCGCCTGCCGGGCCACTATGCGTGGCGCGGCCGAAGGCCATTTCTCCCATGACGCCCGTGGATGCGATCAGCACGACGAAGATGAGGTACGGCACGAGGAACGTTCCTCCGCCATATGCGGAAACGCGCGTGGGGAACAGCCAGATGTTGCCCATGCCCACGGCCGAGCCAATGCATGCCAGGATGAAGCCCCTGCGCGAGCGAAAGCTGTCGCGTTTGGGAGAAGGCGCAGATGCAGCGCCTGCGATTTCCTGCTGCTGTTTTTTGGCCATGACGCTCCTTTGTGCATGAGTAACGTGCGTATGCAGACTACCATAAGCGCGTTCAGATGCGGGGATGCAATCTGGGTCGCCCCCTATGCGCGTCGGGGGCGATTGCGGGTGGTGGCGGTTGCTTCTTGCGCCTTGTTGCATATGCGCGCGGGAAGGACGATATAATGCTCCGAAGGACGATGGGAGGACATGATGACGTCTGACGAGGTGAAATGCGAGCTAGCTCGATTCTATGAGCGCCATATGGAACAACTTGTTGATGCTTGCCTAGTTGCGTCTTCGCGGGCTCATAGGTGGTCTCCGCTCAATACGCTCGAGCCCGACGAGAAGCGCCAATGGATTCAGGTGGGCTTTCGCGAGATTATCCGCCTCATGCTCGAGGGCGAGTCTCCTTCCGAGGGTCGCGTCTATTTCCCGCGTGTCTCGGAATCCGAGGGGTCCTTTCTCTTTGGGGCGATGGGCGTTTTGGATAGCTGCGAATGCGTGCTCCTTCCCGACGAGGCCATCCTTCCCATGTTGTGGGATGACTATCGCGGCGACCCCGAGCTGTTGCTGCAGCTCACGCTAGAGCTGCGTCGCGGACAAAACCTCATGAC
>JAILNP010000047.1:0-3780 GCA_024691475.1 Eggerthellaceae bacterium | reverse complement strand
GGCATGAGCTTGCGCAGGCCGCCCAGGATTTCCATGTTACGCGTGCCCGTGGAGTACAGCACCGAACCAGCGCCCAGGAACAGGAGGCCCTTGAACATGGCGTGGTTGATGAGGTGGAACAGGCCAGCCAGCAGACCGATAACGGTAAGCGCATCAGAACCGGTGGCAGCGCCGATAAGGGCAATGCCAACACCCAGCAGGATGATGCCGATGTTTTCCACCGAGTGGTAGGCCAGGAGGCGCTTGATGTCGTGCTCGCCCAGAGCGTAGGCTACGCCAAGCACACTGGAGATGGCGCCAAACAGAAGCACCATAATGCCCCACCACAGTTCGATCTGGCAGGCACCCAGCAGGTCGAAGCCAACCTTCACGATACCGAAGATACCAATCTTGATCATGCCGCCGGACATGAGCGCACTCACATTGGAGGGCGCCGCAGGATGGGCCATGGGCAGCCAAGAATGGAACGGAATCATGCCAGCCTTGAAACCGAAGCCCAGGAACGCCAGCGTGAAGCAGAGGCTCGCGATGACGGGCGAGAACTGCGCGGAACGGAACGCCTCGAATTCGAAGCTGCCCGTAAGAGCCGCCATGGTAAGGAACGAGATCATGATCATGAAGAAGCCCACGTGAGCCATCACGAAATACATGAAGCCGCCCTTGATGGAAACGTCGTTCTGCTCGGTAATAACCAGGAAATAGCTGGTGAGCGACATGAGCTCGAAGAATACCAGGAACCAGAAGGCGCTATCGGTAGTGCAGACGCAGTTCATGGACGCTACGAACAGGTTCATGAAGAACGCCATAGCCGAAATGCCCTTGCCACGGTAATCGTCGAAATACGAGAAACCGTAGATCCACGCCGCCAGAGCAAGCACGGAAAGGACCGTTACCATGATGCCGGACAGAGCGTCCAGGCGAAGCGTGAACGCAAAGAACACGGTACCCATCTGGAAGGTCTGCACCGAACCGGTAATGGCTCCAAGACCAGCGATCAGCGAGGCAATGGCAGCGATCGCGCCGAAAGCGCAACCTACCGTCTTGCCCGCGCTTTCATTCTTTCCGCAGAGAAGCGACAGGATGCCGCCCACCGTGGAGATGCCTAGTGAAGCAATCAATAGATTCATGGCTCTCTACCTCCCTTCCTTGTCGTGTTCTTGCTGTTGGTCGAAGTTTTCGACAATGACCATGTTCCCCTTGATGGCCTCGAGGCGCTTGCCCTCGAGTTCGCTTGCTTCGTCGTCGCACTCCACCAAACGCAGGGCGTTGGTAAGGCATGCATCGACGCAATGAGGATGGCCGTGGTCGTACTCGCACAGGTCGCATTTGACCGCAGCGGAGTAAACGCCGATTTCCCACTGGAGAATCGGGTCGGTGGAAGCGGGGAACGTAGGAGTCTTGTACTCCGTGCCCGCAACGCCCGCAATGGGCGTACCGAACATGTGGATAGCCCCGAACGGACAGGTGACTGCGCATAGCTTACAGCCAATGCAGACGTGCTCGTCTACACGCACGCAGCCGTCATCGCAAATCGTGATTGCATCTACCGGGCACACGCGAGCGCACGGAGCGCCTGAACAATGATGGCATGTTACCGATGCCACCACGTCTCGGCTCTCGTACAGCGCCAAACGCGGCTCGTCAAGCAATCCGGCATTGCGATGCCCTTCGGCGCACTCCGCACGGCATGTGCCGCACGCAATGCATCGATTCGGATTGATTGCGATAAAGCGATTCATGAATTCACCCCTTTGTGTGAAACTCGTTCTCTCCTCCGCGCCCGCGTATCGCTTCCACGGGCGCGCCCTAGGCGCGGGGTCTCGTCTTGTGACCCCGCGCGACGCTCCTCCTATCACTAATTAAGAACCGCCACCGATTCGCTTCCCCGTTCGCTGCGCGCGAACTGCTCATCGGCCAATTCGCTGAACTGACCATCTGCTGCAGTTGCCAGGCGCTCCTTCAGCTCCATGTACAACTCCATGCAGTGTTCTTCCGCCCACACCTGGTCGTCGATTCGTTCAACCTGACATGCGCTGTATTTGTCCTCGGGCGTATGCGAACGTGTGTCCACATGGTGCAAGGCCAAATCGTTGCACTTGCCGATCCACCACTGATACGTCATGTAGACTGCGCCATCGTTGACGCGGTCATCTACGAAGGCACGCGTGATGATCTTTCCGCGGCGAGAATATGCCCAGATAAGGTCGTTATGCTTGATTCCACGGGCTTCGGCTTCCTTGGGACTGATGTGCGCATAGCCGGGCTCGTCGGCAAGGTCGGTAAGCTCGCGGCAGTTGCCCGTCATGGAGCGGCAGCTGTAGTGACCCACTTCGCGTACCGTGCAAAGCACCAGCGGATACTCGCGGTCGGGCACTTCCGTGGGGCCCTCGTAATCGCAAGCCATAAGCTTGGCCTTGCCGTCGGGCATGCTGAAGTTTCCTCCCAGGAACAAGTCGGGTGAACCCGGATGGTCGAGCGTGGGGCACGGCCATTGCGCGTAGCCCAGGCCTTCCATCTTCTCGTACGTGGCACCATATGCCGCAGGCCAGAGGGCGCGGCATTCTTCGTCCCAAATCTGCTTCGTATTCTCGTAATGCATGGGGTGGCCCATGCGGGTAGAGAGGTCTGCGATGATATCCCAGTCATCGCGGCATTCGCCTTTCGCGGGTACCGCTTGGCTGAAGTACTGGAACGTGCGGTCGCAGGCGGAAAATACGCCCTCGTGCTCGCCCCAGCTGGTTGCCGGCAGGATAACGTCGGATATCTCGGCCGTCTGCGTCATGAAGATGTCGAGCGTCACATTGAATTCGAGCTTCATGAGCTGCTCTTTCAACTTCTTCGCGTCGGGCTCGGTCTGCAAGCCATCTTCGCCCATGCAAACGAAGGCGCGGACTTTCCCCTCGTCCACCAGGTGACCGATGTCGGTGATCTTATATCCCACGTGATCGGAGAGCTTTTCAACGGGAATATGCCACGCATCGGCGAACTTCTGCTTGATGGCCGGGTCGGTAACGCTCTGGTAGCCCGGGAAGAAGTTCGGCAGCGCGCCCATGTCGCAGGCACCCTGCACGTTGTTCTGCCCGCGCACCGGCGCGAGACCCGAATTCGGCTTGCCAATTTGGTGGGTAATGCATGCAATGGCGGCGCACATATGCACCGCTTCCACGTTCTGAGCGCTTTGGCAAACGCCCATGCCCCAGCACAGAATAGAAGAGGGCTCCGCAGTTGCATACATGCGTGCCGCCTCCCTCATCATGGCCGGGTCGATACCCGTAATATCCTTCGTGGCTTCGGGAGAGTATTTCTGCACTACTTTCACGAAGTCCTCGTAACCTGTCGTATGCTCACGCACGAATTCCTCATCGACCAGACCCTGCTCGATGATCGCGTACGCGAACGAGTTAAGGAATGCGATATTGCAGCCGTTTTTAATGGGCATGTAAATATCAGCAATTCGCGCCGTCTCGATGAAACGAGGATCGGCGACGATGATCTTCGCGCCCTTTTCCTTGGCACGCACGATACGGCGTGCAACCAGGGGATGCGAAGTGTTCGGGTTGTAACCGAACAAGAACAAACAACCAGCGTCCTCCATGCCAGGAGTACCGCAACTCATAGAACCTGCTCCAACTGTGTCAATCAGACCGACGACTGTGGGCCCGTGTCAAGTTCGCGCGCAGTTATCTACGTTGTTGGTACCCAGGCATGCGCGAGCGAAACGCTGCATCGCCAAGTTGGATTCGTTGCCCGTGCCACGCGACGACCCTGTGGTCATGATGG
>JAILNP010000049.1:0-6897 GCA_024691475.1 Eggerthellaceae bacterium | reverse complement strand
CAATAAAAAAGGGCGCTTGGCGCCCTTTTTTATTGCCCGCGCCGCTGAGAGCTCATCTGGCGGCACGCTAGACGCTCCATGCTCCGGTCGTTGGCCGAAGCCAACTCCCTTCGCCAGTCGCGTCTATCGCGCTCGCCAGCTGTGCTCTCAGCTAGTTTGATGGACCTGCGGGTGGGGCAAGCTGCGCTCGCTCGCTTTCGGCTGGGCCAAAAGCTCGCCTTTGCGGGTTGGGGTATCTTCGTTTCGCTCGCTAGCGGGTGAGGTGGAGAATTTCTTCTCGGCTTGAAACGTTCAGCTTGCGGTAGATGTTATGGATGTGGGTGCGGGCGGTGTTGGGGCTAATGAACAGCACTTTTGCGACATACGCTCCCGTATGGCCCTTGGCGAGGTAATGCAGAATCTCGGTTTCGCGGCGCGTGAGGTTGTGCGCTTGGGCGATAGCGTCGATATGCTCCTCGGTCGCTTTGTGGGCGTCCGGTAGGTCGTGATTTGGGTCTTGTCCGTGTTCGGGCCGTGCATCAGGCTCTGCATCTGCCTTGTTGAAAACGCCCTGCGATTGGACGGTGGTTATGGCGTACAGCGCGGTGACTACGATGGCGAGCGTGTTCATGTCGGAATCGGCGATCATCTCTCCTGCGCGTACGCCAAGGAACGATGCGAGCGCGAAAAGCGAGAGGGCAAGGAGGAACACGGAATCGCTGGGAAACTCTCCGGCGTGCGCAATGGCGCAGATGATGCCAAGGGTCAAGATCGCTACGAACATGTACAGCAGCATGGTCATGACAGCGTTTAGGACGGAGCCGCCAAGTACGGCAAGCGTGATGCTGAAGATGGAAAGCGTGCTTACTGCGATGAGCGGAATAACGCGTTGGTAGAGAACGCGAATAAGCGGGGCATTGCGCGTGAGTAAGACGCAGCTAATGACGATGGCTGCTGCGATAAGCGTGCCCACAATGTACGTAGCGTACATCTCCATGAACACGGTGCGCATGGAGCCAGTGATAAAGGCGCAAAGGGCGAGCCCTAATGCAGGCGCAGCGGTTACATGAGCGAGCGAAGGAAGGTGCTCCGAGAACGCCGGCTGGCTGGTTGTCTGATGCGAGCGAAGTACATATGGCAACAGTGCAGCGGCTATGACGCAGGCCGCAAATGCTCCCAGGGCGATTTCGACGGGTGCGTAGTACTCGAATGCGTGAATTGCCGCGCAGATAACGGCCGCTGATGCGGCGGTAATGAGCGCTCGGCTGAATGACAGGCGCTTGAGGATTCTGCCCCACGTAAGGCAAAGCAATACGCTTCCCAGGCTGCACGTGAGGGCGGTGGCTATACAGGTAAATGCGATGGCGTTAGTGGGAAGCTCCGAAAACGCGCTCGAAGCGACAAATGAGCCCGATCCCATGACGTAGAGAAGCCCGCCTATGGGTCGTGCGATGGCGTCGGGGATTCGACGACCTCGAAATGCAAGGAGCGCTACTACTAGCGCAAGGATGAATGTGCATGCGAGCAGGATTTGGGCGAAGGGGCCCACGAAGGCGGAGGTTCCGGGGAGTCGCTGAAACGGCAGGATCGCAGGGGAGTAGAGTTGTACGGATGCGATGAACGCTGTCATGCCACTCGTGATCAGTATTGTCTCGTGGCGCAGGGCGCGCGCGTTGCTATGGTCCTCGGTCACTTCTTGTTCCTCCTGACGGCAGGGTAGCATACCCGTGATCGACGTTGGCCGCGCCTGCGTAATTGGGACATTCCATACATCCTTGAGCTGGGGCTTTCGTAAAAATACGTAAAAACGTTGAGGGTGGATTAGCGCAGAATTGCAGTCAAAATAAACAATTCTGCGGATGGATGAAGGCGTCGTGAGCGCGGACCATGGTTCCCAGCTCGCTTGAAGAGGTGGCGAGCTTGTCCAAAGATCCATTGGAGGGAAAAATGGCACTTTCACGTCGTAATTTTCTAAAGGGAGCTGCTGGCGCGGGCGTAATGGCCGCGACGGTTGCTGGCCTGGCTGGCTGCTCTTCGCCGAAGACGAGCTCCACCAAGAGTGAGGGCTCCACGCAGGCGACGCGACCTGACTACTACATGTGCGATAGCGATTGGCTGGGCGAAGCCCCGGAAATCGCGAGTAGCGAAATCACCGAAACCAAATCTTACGACGTCGTCGTCGTTGGCGGCGGCCATTCCGGTACGCAGGCTGCGTTGGCTGCGGCTCAGCTGGGCGCCAGCGTTTGCGTCGTCGAGACGCACGAAGATGGTTCGATCGTCTATCGTGGCGACGACATCTGCAGCTACAACAGCGAGCTGCTGAAGAGCTGGGGCTTTGGCCCGTACGATCTGGAAGAGATCGTCAACGAGTACGTGCGCCGTGCAAACGGTCGCTGCAACACCGATGTCATTCGCTCCTTCGTGTACAACTCGGGCGAAATGATGGACAACCTGGTGAGCATCGTTCCCTCTACGAGCACGATTTTCGATCGCGATGGCGGTCAGTGCATCGTCCAGACGGCCTACGATAAGCCCGATGGAAGCTCGTATCCCGTCGAGATCGCTGGCTACAAGATGTGGGCAAGCACCGTGCAGACCATCGGCACGGAAAACGAGCAGCCGATTGGCAAGCGTCAGCTCACTGGCATCAGCCGCCTGGCCGAAATCGAGTGGTACTCCCGCGAGGCGGCCGAGGACCTGGGCGCTGAATGGCATTGCGGCTGCACTGCCTCCAAGCTCGTTCAGGATTCCAATGGTGCCGTGACGGGCGTTATTGCCAAGAGCAGCGCGGGCGGCTACGTTGAATTCGACGCGACCAAGGGCGTTATCCTGGCAACGGGCGACTTTGGCGCCAACTACGAAATGGTCTGGGAACTCTGCAGCGAATGCGCCGAAAATGCCATGCGCCACGGCGTTGAGAAGACCGACCTGATTGGCATGACCGACTGCGATGGCAGTGGCCATAAGCTGGGCTGCTGGGCTGGTGGCGCAATCGAAAGCCACCCCCGTCCGGTTGCCGGCAATGCTCCGATGATCTCCTTTGGCCCCTGGGGCTCCACGCCTTGCCTGTGGCTGAACTGCAAGGGCGAGCGCTTCATGAACGAAGCTTTTGCTGGCCTGGTTCTGGCTCAGTCCATCCGTCAGCCTGTCGATGCGGATGCCGCCATGCAGGGCAACTTCGCCATCATGGACGCCAACTACATGAACTACATCCAGCGCGCTGGCCTCGACCACGGTGCTCCCAACTGGGGCTTTCCCGAAGGCGTTGAAGAGTTCGACGCGGCCATGAAGAACGCCGATGTGTCCGCAGGCGTCGTGAACGTGCGCGGTCTGGAAATCGCGAACCGCACGAGCCCCATGTACAACGACGTATACGTGGGCGCTACCGCCGAGGAGGCGCTGAAGAACGCCGGCCTCACGGGCGATGCCCTGACCACGGCCCTCGAATCCCTCGAGCGCTACAACGAGCTGTGCGCCGCCGGTGCCGACGCCGACTACGGCAAGCCCGCCGACGTGATGCTTCCCATCGAGCAGGGTCCCTTCTACGTTGCCACCCAGGGCACGACGTCCCTGTACGGCCCCGGCCTCAATACGCTGGCTGGCCTGTGCGTGAATGGTAACTACCAGGTGCTCAAGGCCGACAAGAGTGACGTCATCGAAGGCCTGTACGCGGTAGGCAACACCATGGGCGAACGCTATGGCAATGCCTACAACTGCCCGAGCGCAGGCAACAACATGGGTAACGCCATGACCAGTGGTCGCGTCGCGGGTAAGCACGCTGCCAGCAAATAGCACTTTCGCATAGCCGCGCATTTCCCCTCCCAGGCGTTGGCTGTCATAGGATCGAAAGCGCCCGGTCTCTGCAGGACTGGGCGCTTTCGCCATTCCCTGCCTTCGATTGTGGGTTTCGGGGTGGGTGCGCCTATCGTGTTCAAACATGCGTATAATTGGGAAAACTATCGACCAGATGCACGAAGGAATGCACATGAAGGAATACAATCCGCGCGAGATTGAGCCCCGTCTGCAGCAGGCGTGGGCCGATGCAGAACTCGACAAGGTAAACGAGAGCGCCGACAAACCCAAGAAGTACGTGCTCGAGATGTTCCCCTATCCTTCGGGCGATATCCATATGGGTCACGTGCGCAACTACTCCATTGGCGACGTGGTTGCTCGCTACAACCGCATGCGCGGCTTCGACGTGCTGCATCCCATGGGCTGGGATGCTTTTGGCCTGCCTGCGGAAAATGCGGCCATCAAGCGTAATTCTCACCCCGCCACCTGGACGTATGCCAACATCGAAACCCAGAAGGCCAGCTTCAAGCGCATGGGCTTCAGCTACGACTGGGACCGCACCGTGGTTGCGTGCGACCCCGAGTACTATCGTTGGGGTCAGTGGATCTTCGAGCAGTTCTGGAAGCGCGGTTTGGTCGAGCGCCGCAACTCTCCCGTGAACTGGTGCCCGGGTTGCCAGACCGTTCTGGCGAACGAGCAGGTCATCGAAGGTCGTTGCTGGCGTTGCGATAGCGAAGTGGAAAAGCGCGACCTCACGCAGTGGTACTTCAAGATTACCGACTACGCGCAGGAGCTGCTTGACGACCTCGATCAGCTGGAGGGTTGGCCCGAGCGCGTAAAGCAGCAGCAGGCCAATTGGATCGGTCGTAGCGAGGGCGCGGAAGTTCAATTCGCCCTGTGCGATGCCGATGGCAACGAAACCGACGATCTCATTACCGTGTTCACCACGCGTGCCGACACGCTGTTCGGCTGCAGCTTCTTCGTGCTGGCGCCGGAATATCCGCGCGTGGCCGAGCTCGTGGCGGGCACGGAATACGAAAAGCCCGTTCTGGACTTGGTGGAAGCCTCGAAGAAGGTAACCGCCGTGCAGCGCGCCCAGGGCGATCACGAAAAGCATGGCGAGTTCACCGGCCGTTACGTGGTGAACCCCATCAACGGCCAGAAGGTGCCCGTATGGGTTGCCGACTACGTAGTGGCCGATTATGGCACAGGTGCCGTCATGGCCGTTCCCTGTGGCGACCAGCGTGACTTCGAATTCGCGCGTAAGTACAACCTGCCCATCATCCCCATCATCCTGGGCGACGATGACCCGCTTATGGAACAGCTGGCGGGCGAGCAGAATCGTGTTGTCACCGAGGTTCCGTGGGAAGAGGCCATGGATGCCGAGGGCACGCTCGTGCAGAGCGGCCCGTACACGGGCATGCGCGGTGGCAAGCATTCCGAAGGCGAGGCCGCCATCGTGGCCGCGCTGGAAGAGGCGGGCCGCGGCAAGCGCAAGGTGGAATTCCGCCTGCGCGACTGGCTCATTTCTCGCCAGCGTTATTGGGGCAACCCCATTCCCGCCATCCACTGCCCGGAATGCGGCGTCGTGCCCGTTCCCGAAGAGGACCTTCCCGTGCTGCTGCCGAAGGACATCGACCTTGCTTCAGGCGAGACGCTTGCCTCCCATGAGGAATTCTGCTCTTGCACGTGCCCGAAGTGCGGCGGTCCCGCCAAGCGCGAAACCGACACCATGGACACGTTTACGTGCAGCAGCTGGTACTACATGCGCTATACCGACCCGCACAACCAGGATGCTCCCTTCGATTCCGCGAAGGCAAATCGCTGGATGCCCGTCGACCAGTACATCGGCGGCATCGAGCACGCCATCCTGCATCTGCTCTATAGCCGCTTCTACACGAAGGTGCTGCGCGACTGCGGTCTGTTGAATTTCGACGAGCCCTTCACGAATCTGCTCTGCCAGGGCATGGTGCTCGACGAGCATGGCGACGTCATGAGCAAGAGCAAGGGCAACGTCATCGCCCCCGAAACCATGATCGAACGCTACGGGGCCGACGCCGTGCGTGCGTACATCCTGTTCATGGCCCCGCCCGAGAAGGAGCTGCTGTGGAACGAGGATGGCCTGGCTGGCGTGCATCGCTTCCTGGTGCGCGTGTGGCGTCAGGTGCATGACCTGCTGGGTATCGCCGGCGAGGAAACGCTGTTCGACCCCGAGGCCGTAAACGACAAGAAGGCTCCGGCGCCTGCCGACGCCGCCAAGACGCTGCTGCGCGAACGCCATCGCGTGGTGGGCAAGGTCACCGACGACTTCGATCGTACGAACTTCAACACGGCCATCGCTGCCATCATGGAGCTTTCCAACGCCGCGGGCGCATTTCTGCGCGTTGCGAATGCCGAGCAGCGTGCTGCCTATGCCGATATGTCTGCCGAGGTAGCAAGCGTGCTCGTGCGTCTGCTGGCCCCCGTTGCGCCCCATTGGGCCGACGAGCTGTGGCAGACTGCCCTGGGCAACGAGGGTTCGGTGCATCGCGCCGAATGGCCCACGTTCGATCCCGAGGCCGCCAAGGCCGACGAGGTCGAGCTTGCCGTGCAGGTGAACGGCAAGGTGCGTGCGCGCATCAATGTTGCCGCCTCTGCTGCCGAAGATGACATTCGCGCGCAGGCGCTCGAGGCCATTTCCGCCTATACGGAAGGCAAGAACGTGCTGAAGGCCATCGTCATTCCCGGTCGTCTCGTGAATGTGGTCGTTAAATAAGTGCGTTTGATTAGGTTCGTTTTCAAACTCGTATTCAGGATCGTGGGCGCCATCATCGCGGTGGCGCTCGCCGTTCTTCTCGTGCCCAATGCATGGGAATACGCCACGCAGGTGGGAAAGCTGCGCGAAAGCGATGCCGTGGAGGCGTCCGTGCAGGCGGGCACTGCCACGTACGACTGCATTTTCGTGCTGGGCGCGGCGGTGCAATCCAACGGCGAGCCTTCCACTATTTTGCAGGATCGCCTGGATGTGGCCATCGCCCTGTACAAGGCGGGCGTGGCCCCGAAGATCATCATGAGTGGCGACGACGAGAGCGATTCCTCGTATGACGAGGTCATGAACATGAAACGCTATGCCGTCGAGGCGGGCGT
>JAILNP010000004.1:0-6358 GCA_024691475.1 Eggerthellaceae bacterium | reverse complement strand
ATACGCTTGCATTTCGCGATAGTATACCAGCGCAAACGGGGCGAGCACTAGGCCCGCCCCGTCTCGTTTTCGTTTGGACAATCAGCCGCGCAAGCGCAAAGCCTACTGTGCGGCCAGATTGCGAATCACGTACTGCAGAATGCCGCCGTGATAGTAGTACTCGCCTTCGGTGGGCGTATCGATGCGCACGAGCGCCGTGAAGTCGACGACCGATCCGTCCGGCTTGGTGGCATGCACGCCAACATGCGCGGGATTGGGCAGGCCCTGGCTGAAGTCGATCTCGTCGATGTCGAACGTCTCGGTGCCATCGAGCCCCAGCGAAGCCGTGCTCTGGCCCTCTTCGTACTGCAGGGGAAGCACGCCCATGCCGATAAGATTACTGCGGTGGATGCGCTCGAAGCTCTCGGCAAACGCAGCACGTACGCCCAGGAGCATGGGGCCCTTCGCGGCCCAGTCACGCGACGAACCACTGCCATACATCTTGCCAGCCAGAACCACCAGGGGCACGCCGGCCTCGCGATAGGCCTCGGAGGCGTCGAAGATGAGCTTGATGGCGTCGTCGGTCATATCGCGCGTCCAACCGCCCTTGCGGCCTTCGGCAAGCAGGTTCGCGAGCTTCACATTCGCAAACGTGCCGCGCGCCATGACCTCGTGGTTGCCACGACGACTGCCATACGTGTTGAAGTCGGCCTCGTCCACGCCACGTTCGCGCAGGTAGCGGGCAGCCGCGGAATCGGAGGCAATGGCGCCTGCCGGGGAAATGTGATCGGTGGTGATGAAGTCGCCCAGGTTGACGATGGCGCGAGCACCACGCACCGGCTCGGGAGCCACAGGGTTCGCCGTCATGCCATCGAAGTACGTCGCACGGCGCACATACGTAGAGGCGTCATCCCACGCGAACAGGTCGCTCGGCTCGCGACCCAAGCTGCGCCAGGACTCGTCGCCCTCGAACAGGCCCTCTGCCCCATCGTCGAACAGCGCACGATTCACGACTTGCTGCTGCAATGCGGCAATTTCGGCATTGGTAGGCCAAATGTCCTTCAGGAACACGGGCTCGCCCTGTGCGTTTTCGCCCAGAGGCTGCGTCTCGAAATCGAAGTCGAGCGTGCCGGCAAGCGCGTAGGCGATAACGCCTGCAGGAGCCGACAGATAGTTCTGCGCCACGTCGGGGGAAATGCGGCCCTCGAAATTGCGGTTGCCGGAAAGCACGCTGGCGAGCTCGATGTCATCGGCCACGTCATGCAGCGCGGGCAGAACGGGGCCCGAATTGCCGATGCAGCTCATGCAGCCAAAGCCGCACGTATAGAAGCCAAGCTGACGCAGGCCATCCATAAGCCCGGCACGCTCAAGCAGGAGTTCGGTTGCCTTGCTGCCCGGCGCAAGAATGGTCTTCACCCACGGCTTGGGCGCAAGGCCCGCCTGGGCGGCGTTCTTGGCAACGATGCCGCACGCCAGCATCATGGCGGGGTCGGTAGCCGTGGTACAGCTGGTCACGGCAGCGATGGCGATGGCGCCATGCGTGAGCTCGTAGCTTGCGCCGTCGATGTCGACGTTTACGGTCCTACCCGCTTCGACGTTGCGCTCGGCGCAAATGGCCTGGAAGCGATCACGCGCACCCACAAACGAAATGCGGTCGTGCGGACGCGACGGACCGGCAATGCTGCGCTCCATCGAAGACAGGTCGATGCGAAGCACCTTGGCGTACGAACGCTCGCGGCCATCGTTCCACAGGTTCTGCTGCTTTGCATAAGCCTCTACCAGGGCGATCTGCTCTTCGGTGCGGCCCGTAACGCGCAGGTACTCAAGCGTCTGCTCGTCGACCGGGAACAGCGTGCAGGTGCTGCCGTATTCGGGGGTCATGTTGGAAACGCACGCGCGCTGCGTGGCGGTCAAGTTGGAAACGCCCTCGCCAAAGCATTCCACGAAGCAGCCCACGACGCCCTCGGCGCGGAGCATCTGCGCGAAACGCAACGAAAGGTCCATGGCGGAAACGCCATCGGGCAGCGAACCAGTGAGCTCGACACCAATCACGCGCGGCACAAGCGTAGTGATGGGCTGACCCAGAGCGGCAGCCTCCGCCTCGATGCCGCCAACGCCCCAGCCAAGCACGCCAACGCCATTGGCCGTAGGCGTATGGCTATCGGTGCCCACCAGCGTGTCGAAATACGCGAGCGTGCCCTCTTCGGTTTCGCGCGTCATGGCGACCTTCGCGAAGCGCTCGATGTTAAGCTGATGGCAGATGCCCTGTCCAGGCGGCACGATGCTCACGTTCTGGAATGAGCTCTGCGCCCACTTCAGGAAGTCGTAGCGCTCGCGGTTGCGCTGGAACTCCAACTCGATGTTCTCTTCCAGGGCACCCGAGCAACCCGCCTTGTCGGCGATGACCGAATGGTCGATAACCAAGTTGCAGGGAACCTGCGGGTTGATTTTCGAGGGGTCGCCGCCCAGGGCAGCGCAAGCCTCGCGCATGACCGCAAAGTCAACGAACACGGGCACGCCCGTGAAGTCTTGGAACAGCACGCGCGCGGGGCTGAACTCGATTTCGTCACCCGCCTGGCCCTTCGTGCCGGCTTCCACCAGACGATCGACCAGAAGCTGCGCCGTTTCTTCATCGGGAGCGCAACGCAGGATGTTCTCGAGCAGAACGGTGAGCGCGTAGGGCAGGCGCTCGGCGCCCTCTACGGCCTTCACCGGGTAGTAACGATATTCCTTGTTCGCAACTTGCAGCTGCGCGGTTGCTTTCAATTGTGACATCTATGCTTCTCCTGCCAACAACGCGGGGCCGCGCTGGCGGCCCCGATTACATTCCTACAGTGCAGCGATCAGGGCGTCGGTGAACTCCGTGGTGCTGCATGCCGGCTTGCTGGAACCCGTGGCCCAGCGAATGTCGCCCGTAAGGTGCTCGCCCCCCGCGTACACGGCGCGCACGGCAGAGCGGATGCGCTCGGCGCATTCCTGCTCGCCCAGATAGTCGAGCATCATGCAAGCGGAAAGGATTTCGGCCGTGGGGTTGGCCTTGTTCTGGCCCGCAATATCGGGAGCGCTGCCATGCACGGCCTCGAAGATGGCGTATTCCTTGCCGATGTTCGCGCCAGGGGCAATGCCCAGGCCGCCCACCAGGCCAGCGCACAGGTCGCTCGCAATGTCGCCGTACAGGTTCGGCAGCACCACGACGTCGAACTGGCTGGGGTCGATGACCATGTTCATGCAGAACGCGTCGACGATCTTGTCCTCGAATTCGATGCGGCCCTCGTATTCCTTGGCAACCTCACGCGCAACGCGCAGGAACAGGCCGTCGGAATGCTTCATGATGTTGGCCTTGTGCACTGCCGTGACCTTCTTGCGGCCCTGGGCGATTGCGTATTCGAACGCGTACTTCACGATGTTGCGCGAACCGGTAACGGAAATGGGCTTCACGGAGATGCCGGCGTCCTCGCGAATCGCACCCGCATCATGAGAGGCGCAGAATTCAATGAGCTCGGCGGCTTCGGAAGAACCCTGTTCGAACTCGATGCCCGCGTACAGGTCTTCCGTGTTCTCGCGCACGATAACCAGGTCGACGTCATTGTAACGACCACCCGCACCTTCGATGCTGATGTTGGGACGCAAGTTCACATACAGGTCGAATGCTTTGCGCAGCGCAACGTTCACGCTGCGGAAGCCCGAACCCACCGGCGTGGTGACGGGACCCTTGATGGCAACCTTGTTGCGCTTCACCGCATCAAGCGTGCTCTGGGGCAGAGGCGTGCCATGCTCCTCCATCAGATGGGCGCCAGCCTCGGCGATTTCCCATTCGATTTCCGCACCTGCAGCTTCCAGAACGCGCTGCATGGCCGAGCTCGTTTCGGGACCAATGCCATCGCCGGGAATAAGGGTAACGGTGTGCTGTGCCATCGAGTCTCCTTCGGATTCGCTCTGTACTTTAGTATGCAAAAGTGTCCCTTATTCCTACCATACATATCCGCTAAATAGAAAAAGGCGCGGAAATCACCGCGCCAATTCCGTATATGGTAGCCGTTTACCGAAGCAGGGGCTACGAAAGGTTATCGATAATCTGCTGAGCCCTATGCTTCAACGCACCCTTGCCGTTCTTCGAATCGAACTCCATGCGAGCCTTCAGCTCTTCCTTCACCGCAGGGGCAAGCTTGCCCTCGGAAAAGCCGATGACAGCCACGAGCATTTCCTGGAACTCGATGTCGCCGTGATAGCACTGAATGGCCTCGTCGATAAGGGGCCACGTCTTCTCGGAACGGTTTTCCGTAGTGGAGCCCAGCTTGCAAAGGAAGCGCATGGCGGCCAGATGCGCAGGGCCGCTGTCTTCGTCGAACAGGGCCGTTTCAGCACCAGGGATAGCCTTGTCGCACACGCGCGACTCGAGCGCAACGATTTCCGTAAGCGCATTCATGCATTCCCAACGCGTTTGGGCTTCGGGGCGATTCAGAGCATCAACGATCTGGTCTACGTAAGGCACGACCTTGCTGGGGTTCTTCTTGGCAACGCCCGCCACAACGGCAGCAGAGTTCTGCCTTGCGCGGCGCGATGAACCGGAAAGCTCGTCAACGACCTTCTTCAGCATGCCGTCACGGGTGGATGCAATCTTAATTGCCTGCTCGATAGCTTCCTTATCGCTCACGTAGTCTCCTTTGGCAACGCAGTTTTAACCATAAGATTTTACCTCAAATTCGGCATTTTGCCTAAACGCCCAGGCAGAAGCCATAGCACCGGCGCTCGAATTACGACCGCAAAACATACGCAAGGAGAGTGGAGGGCATAACGATTTCAATCCGCGCCCCTCCTGCGAGGGGCGACTCGTGAACGCTGGAGCATATTCCGCGATAGTCTGATTTCAATCCGCGCCCCTCCTGCGAGGGGCGACCATTGTCCCCGTTATTGTCCGCAATGACCTCCTGATTTCAATCCACGCCCCTCCTGCGAGGGGCGACGCCTGAAGGGCATTCGCGCCATTGCCGGAAAGATATTTCAATCCGCGCCCCTCCTACGAGGGGCGACCTGCGGGCCTCGGTGGCGGCTATTTCCTCCTCGGTATTTCAATCCGCGCCCCTCCTGCGAGGGGCGACCACGTGATGTTCAGCTTGCGCTTTAGCTCATCGGTATTTCAATCCGCGCCCCTCCTGCGAGAGGCGACTGGTAAAAGACGGGTCGAGCTTAATCATGTTGTAATTTCAATCCGCGCCCCTCCTGCGAGGGACGACCGGGGGGGTCGCTGAATGGCGTACTCGCTCCTATTTCAATCCGCGCCCCTCCTGCGAGGGGCGACTTCGAGCATCAGGCCCGCAACGTCGAAGTCGTAGATATTTCAATCCGCGCCCCTCCTGCGAGGAGCGACCCCTTCAGCAGCATTTCGCGGACGATGTACTCGTAATTTCAATCCGCGCCCTCCTGCGAGGGGCGACTGGGGGGGGTGACGATCACGCCCTCTTCCGTGATGTTATTTCAATCCGCGCCCCTCCTGCGAGGAGCGACGGAGGTGGCGCGCCGCCTGGGCCACGCGAGCGTATTTCAATCCACGCCCCTCCTGCGAGGGGCGACAAGGTGGTTACGCCCTCCACGTTCTCCCCCGCCTTATTTCAATCCGCGCCCCTCCTGCGAGGGGCGACTTCCACGATGGCGCCGTTCGCGTCGCGCTCGTAATTTCAATCCGCGCCCCTCCTGCGAGGGGCGACGCAATGGCAAGACGAGTCAGGCGTGCGAGGTCCTATTTCAATCCGCGCCCCTCCTGCGAGGGACGACCGCACGGCTCCCATTCGGGGCTATCGTCCTCGTCATTTCAATCCGCGCCCCTCCAACGAGGGGCGACCATCGGGATTCGTCCACACGCCCACTGGGTCGTTATTTCAATCCGCGCCCCTCCTGCGCGGGGCGACCGCAGAGCTTCAGCACGATGAACACGATTTGCAATGGCCACGGAACAGCCAATCATTTCCTCTAAGGCCATGGCTTGCGCACATAACTGCACACGATCGGCGTTGCAAAGTTTTTCAGACGCTCGCGCACAGTTTCGTCATGCCAACGCCTATGGACCGGATTCCCTCGGTAGTGCGAAATTATTCTTCCACTGCTGCTCGACATGAATCAATGCCCACTGTCCGCGGGCAGAAGGCATAATGCTGAAGCCCCGAAAGAGGCAAATAGTCGTACTCGGGATAGCCAACTCCCATCATTTCCCAAGATTCTGCCAATCAATGACCTTCAAGGTGACGCCTTCGGGGAGAGAAGACTCATCAGGCACAATCAAGCGATAGTCGCTATATTTACGCGCCGGCCCATCAGAAAGCTTTTCGGCAGAGACCAAATCGAACAAAGCACGCGCGGGAGCATTTCCCAACTTGCTTTCGTG